>NZ_BAAJPZ010000004.1:0-465724 GCF_057552455.1 Streptomyces sp. PKA51 | reverse complement strand
TTCCTTGCTTACGGTGCCGCCTGTCTCAGCCGACCAGGCGGCGCTTGACCGCGGCGGCCACGCGGCCGCCCTCGGCACGGTCGCCGACCTTCGGCTTCACGATCTTCATGACGGCACCCATGGCCTTCGGCCCCTCGGCACCGGCCGCCACGGCCTCGGCCACGGCCTCCGCCACGATCGCGTCCAGCTCCTCGTCGGACAGCTGCTCCGGCAGGTAGGAGGCGAGCACCTCGCCCTCGGCCCGCTCGCGCTCCGCCGAGTCCGCCCGGCCGCCCTTGTCGAACGCCTCGGCGGCCTCCTTGCGCTTCTTCGCCTCGCGCACGATCACCTTGAGCACCTCGTCGTCCGAGAGCTCGCGCGCCTGCTTGCCGGCGGTCTCCTCGTAGCCGATCGCGGAGAGGGTGAGGCGGAGCGTGGAGGCGCGCAGCTCGTCGCGCGCCTTGATGGCGGTCGTGAGGTCGTCCTGGAGCCTGGACTTCAGCGTGGTCATGGCGCAATCTTCGCATCCCGCCCCGGCAGACGCCCCGTATTAAAGGCCCGGGTGAGGCCCCGGTGGACGCCCGGGCGTCCACCGGAACCTCCAACTCCCCTACGTGCGCCGGGGCCCCCACGGTCTGGGACGATGGACGACATGCGTGCGCGATACGGAGTACCCCTGGGAATCACCGCGGTCGGCGCGGCGGGCCTCGCCTATGCCGCCGGCTTCGAAGTCCGCTCCTTCCGGCTGCGACGGGTCACCGTACCCGTGCTGCCGCAGGGCATGCGGCCGCTGCGGGTGCTCCAGGTCTCCGACATCCACATGGTCGGCGGCCAGCGCAAGAAGCAGCGCTGGCTGCAGTCGCTGGCGGGGCTGCGCCCCGACTTCGTCATCAACACCGGCGACAACCTCTCCGACCCGCAGGGCGTCCCCGAGACCCTCGACGCCCTCGGCCCCCTCATGCGCTTCCCGGGCGCCTACGTCTTCGGGTCGAACGACTACTACGGCCCCAAGCTGCGCAACCCCGCCCGCTACCTGGTCGAGCGCATGACCGGCCGGCACGGCCTCAACGGGAACACCCCCGTCGTCGGCGCGATCCACAACCCCTGGGAGGAGCTGCGCGACGGCTTCGACGCGGCGGGCTGGGTCAACCTCACCAACACCCGCGGCAGCCTCAAGATCGACGGGATGGAGATCGCCCTCACCGGCCTCGACGACCCGCACATCAAGCGCGACCGCTACCAGCAGGTGGCCGGCGGCCCCGAGGCCGGCGCCGACTTCTCCATGGCCGTCGTCCACGCCCCGTACCTGCGCGTTCTCGACGCCTTCACCGCCGACCGCTACCCGCTGATCCTCGCCGGGCACACCCACGGCGGCCAGCTGTGCATCCCCTTCTACGGCGCCCTGGTCACCAACTGCGACATCGACACCGACCGGGTCAAGGGCCTGTCCACCCACACCGCCGGCGGACACCGCTCCTACCTGCACGTTTCCGCCGGCTGCGGCACCAACCGCTACACCCCGGTCCGCTTCGCCTGCCCCCCGGAGGCCACCCTCCTCACCCTCGTCCCCCGCAGCTGACCAGGGGCTCCACAGAGCCCCCGCATACGGTGGGGGGATGACCGACCCGACATCCCCCACCACCACGCGCCCCGCCCTGCCCGACACGGCGGACGCACCGGCGCCCACAGGCCGCCGCCCCTATGCGGCGGCCTTCCGCGCACTCATCGCCGTGACAGCGCTCACCGGCGTCGTCCTGGACACGATCGACTCCGACGACCTCGGCCGGCTCTTCAGCTACTTCACGATCCAGTCCAACCTCCTGCTGGCCATCGCCTGCGCCTGGTCCGCCCACCGCGCCTGGACCGCCCGCCCCGCCCTCTCCCCCCGCATCACCGGCGCAGCGCTGCTCTACATCTCCATCACGGGTCTGGTCTTCCACTTCGTGCTGTCGAACGACGCCAGCGGCTTCGCCATGACCAGCCAGCGCACCCCCCTCGAATCGGTCGCCAACCAGCTCCTGCACACCGTGACCCCTCTCACGGCCGCCCTCGACTGGCTCCTGCTCACCGCCCCCGGCGGCTTCCTGATCCGCCACGCCTGGCAGTGGCTGGCCTACCCCCTCCTCTACCTCCCCTTCGCCCTCGTCCGCGGCGCCCTCCTCGCCCCCGGCACCGACGGCCGCTACCCCTACCCCTTCCTGGACGTCGACCTCCACGGCTACGCGGGCATCGCCACCAACGCCGTCGTCTTCGGTCTGGCCTTCTACGCCCTGGCCCTCACCCTCGTCCTCCTCGACCGCATACGCCCCCATCTGCAGCCCCGGCGGAACCGGATTTCGCCTACGGCCTCCGGTCGGCTAAAGTAGTCCTCGTTGCTCCGGAGCCCGCAAAAACGGGGGCCGGTCGCACATCGGGGTGTAGCGCAGCTTGGCAGCGCGCTTCGTTCGGGACGAAGAGGTCGTGGGTTCAAATCCCGCCACCCCGACAGGTGAAACACCAGGTCAGGCCCGGTCTTCTGTGATGGAAGACCGGGCCTGACCTGTTTTTGGAGTGCCTGGGAGCCCCCGTGGGGAGTGAGCGGGGAGTGGATCAAGAAAAGCGGAATCCTGAAGAGCCCCGTTGCCCGCCGGACGTCCAGCGCCGCCTCCCAGACGTCGGCGAGTCCCCGCATGAGGTTCTGACGCATCTCAGGGCTGATGTGACCGAGACGCTCGTCCATCAGCTTCGGCGGCGTCCTGAGCATCCTCATGATCTTCTTGTGGGTGTGCCGGAGCCCGTGCAGGGTCAGCCCCCGCGCGATGGGCACCCAGCACGTCTCGGCCCGGTCGGAAGCGTCCCTCCCCCGCGCCGGCACCCCGGGCCACGGATCGGCCAGCATAGGCACGGGGCGCGCCTCCTGGGGCGCCTGCTTGGGAGCGCCTCGCCCTCGGCCGGAAGATCGCCACCATCGAGGTCCACCAGCACGACAAGAACCTGCGCGCGCTTTAAGCGATTCTCACACCGGCGGGTCGTCACAGACCAGGATGCATTCGTCGTGGTGATATCCGCAGCATTCGCGATGGCGCGTGGGATCCCGGTCGACGAACTCCGTGACGATGCGGCCGTCTTCAATGCGGGACACGCCTACTTGCTTCCTAAAATCGATCTTCAGGTGGTCGAGTTCCAAGGTCATGGATTTGATCATGTACCTGTCCGCTGCTTCGGGGTACTGCTCGAACAGCTTGTTCAGTGCGTCGAAGAACTCGGGGTCGGCTTGCGGCCCGCAATTGCTCTTGGTGGTCATGGCAACGCTCCAAGGCGCGAGTGCTTTGTAGCCCCCAGGCACTCTGAACCCTCAGATGTCATCGTCTCGCGGACTTCACACTGGTGCCACTCGTCGGCGACGACCTCCAGGTGGCCCTTTTCGGCGGCCGAGTCGAGACGAAGGGAAGTAGATGCGGGCTGACAACCCGTCCCACTGGCCGAGGCCGCACAGCAGCGCCGCCTGGACTGCATCGAGCAGCAGCGGCACGCCAGCCCCGCGAGACCAACCCACACCGACGAATTGACCTGCACTGTCGCCTGAATCCGCAGGTGGGGGCCTTCCCCGAATTTCATTCGGGACGAAGAGGTCGTGGGTTCAAATCCCGCCACCCCGACAGGTGAAACACCAGGTCAGGGCCCTGATCCACACAGTGGATCAGGGCCCTGACGCATTTCCGGGGCCGGATTCCGGTGGCGAGGGGCCCGCGTAGGGCCCCTCGCGTTGGTCAGGCGGTGGGCGGGGGCTGCCAGCCCTGGGTTCGGAGGGTTTCGGCGATGTCCGGGGCCCGGTAGTGGGGGCCCTTGAGGACCTTGCCGTCGGGGCGGAGGACCGGGTGGCCGTCCGGGGTCAGTTTGCTCATGTTCGCGCGGTGGACCTCGGCGATGACGGCGTCCAGGTCGATGCCGTGCACCAGGGCGGTGCCGTACGCGACGTACACCACGTCGGCCAGCTCGTGGGCCAGGCGGTCCAGGGGGCCGTCGACGGCGACCTCCGCGACCTCGGCGAACTCTTCGGCCAGGAGGTCCTGGCGGTGGGCGGCCAGTTCCGGGGGAATCTCCGTGGGGGTCGTGCGGGCGTCCAGGCCGAAGGCGCTGTGGAACTCGCGGACCTTCTCGGCCGGGGAGGGGTGGGTCACTGGTAGTCCTTGGGGCTGAAGGAGTTGACTACTTTCGCGAAGTCCATCAGATCCTTCTCGGCGTCGTCCGAGACGCTCGCCCCGTTCAAGGCGGCCACCTCCGACTCCCAACGGGCCTTGTTGGCCAGGGCGAGTTGCTGGTTCAGGCTCACGTACTCGCGCAGTTCGCTCTCGTACGCGGCGAAAGCGGTGCGGTGGTCGCCGGCTGCGGCGCGGAGTTCGCCGGCCAGAACGTACGCGCCGACCATCGCCATGCTCGTGCCCTGGCCGGACATCGGGGAGCCGCAATAGCCGGCGTCGCCCAGCAGGACCACCCGGCCGTGCGACCAGCTGTCCATGTGGATCTGGCTCATCGAGTCGAAGTGGAAGTCGGGGGCGTTCCACATGTGGGTCAGGGCGTTGGGGAATTCCCAGCCGCCGTCCGCGAGGCGGTCGGCGAGGAGCTTCTTGTGGGCATCGGTGTCGCGGTAGTCGTACGCCAGCGGCTCCTCGGGCTCGAAGCCGAGGTAGACCCGGGCCTCGGTGTTCTCGCGGACGCTCATGGCACCGCCCCAGGTGCCGTCGGCGCGCACGCACATGGTCTGCCAGCGGTCGAGGCCGAGGAAATTGGGGGCGGTGAAGACGGCGAGGTACGTGCCGAGGTGGCGGATGAACCGTTCTTCCGGGCCGAAGACGAGCCGGCGGACGTTGGAGTGCAGGCCATCGGCGCCGACGACGAGGTCGAAGGTGCGCGGGGCGCTGTTCTCGAAGGTGACCGCGACCTCGTCCTCGTTCTGTCGGAGGGAGGTTATGGAGTCGCCGAAGAGGTATTCGAGGCCGTCCGTGCCGCCGGCGGCGTCGAAGATCAGGCGGCTGAGGTCGTCGCGCATGACCTCGATGTCCGGGCTGTCGAAGTCGAGGTCGGTGAGCGTGCGCTCCTCGCTGCGGTAGAGCTCCTTGCCCGTCTCGTCGACCAGCGACATGCCGCGTACGCCGGTGCGCAGGGCGCGGATGTCGTCGAGGATGCCCATCTTCTCCGCGACGCCGAGTGCCGGGCCGCGCACGTCGATGGCCTGGCCGCCGGGGCGCAGGCCGGGCGAGCGCTCCACGATCGTGACGTCGAAGCCGTAGCGGCCGAGCCAGTAGGCGAGGGCGGGGCCGCCGATGCTGGCGCCGGAGATGAGGATTCTGGTGTTCTTCACGGGTCTGGGCTCCCCCTGTGCGTGGTCGACGCCGCCCGGGCTGCAGTCGCCCGGCACCGGCGCGAGGATGATCAAGACCTCGGGGGCCACGCGTCAAGTGGATGGGCGAAGACCCTTGCGGGTGACGGAGTTGTTCACAACCGGCGAGTACTCCACAGACTGCGGCGGCCCCGGCCACGTCGTCGGACCGGCAGCGCAGAATGGTGGGCATGACTGAGAGCAAGGGGTCCTCGCAGGGCAACTCGACCGCATCCATGCCGGACTGGGAGAAGAGGTTCCGGGCGCCGCGCACAGGCCTGCCCCGGTGGGCGGAGGACGCCCCCGACCGCTCGCTGTTCACCTCGAACGCGACGGGGACCTTCGAGCTGTACGCCTGGGACCGGGCCACCGGCACCCGGCGTCAGGTCACCGACCGGCCGAACGGCACGACCGGCGGCGTGCTGTCGCCGGACGGCGAGTGGATCTGGTGGTTCTCCGACACCGACGGCGACGAGTTCGGCGTGTGGGTCCGCCAGCCCTTCCACGGTGGTCCCGACGAGCCGGCGGCGCCCGGCCTCGCGCCGTCCTACCCGGACGGCCTGGCCCTGGGCCGGGACGGCACCGCCGTCATCGGCCGCTCCACCGACAAGGGCGGCTCCTCCGTGCACGTCGTGCGCCCGGGCGCCGAGCCGGTGGAGATCTACCGCCACGAGCAGTCGGCCGGCGTCGGCGACCTCTCCCACGACGGCTCGCTCGTCGCGATCGAGCACACCGAGCACGGGGACGCCATGCACTCCGCGATCCGCGTCGTGCGGCTCGACGGCACGACCGTGGGCGAGCTCGACGACAGCGAGGGCGGCACACGGGAGCTGGGGCTGTCGGTGATGGGCTTCGCCCCCATGGACGGCGACAACCGGCTGCTGGTCGGCCACCAGCGCCGGGGCCGCTGGGAGCCGATGCTGTGGGACGCCGTCACGGGCGAGGAGACGCACCTGGCCGTCGACCTGCCCGGCGACCTGGACGCCGACTGGTTCCCCGACGGCAGCGCGCTGCTCATCGACCACAACTTCCACGCCCGCAGCGAGCTGTGGCGCTACGACCTGGCCGACGGCCGGCTGACCCGCCTGGACACGCCGCAGGGCACGGTCTCGGGAGCCCTGGCCCGGCCGGACGGGACGGTGGAGTTCCTGTGGTCCTCGGCCGCCGAGCCGCCGGTCGTCCGCTCCACGGCCGGCCACGTGGTCCTGGAGACGCCCGCGACGCCGGACGGCATCGACCGGGCGCCGAGTTCGGTGCCGGTCACGGACGTGTGGGTGGAGGGGCCCGGCGGCAAGGTGCACGCCCTCGTGCAGAAGCCGGCGGGCGAGGGGCCCTTCCCCACCGTCTTCGACATCCACGGCGGCCCGACCTGGCACGACAGCGACTCGTTCGCGGCCGGCCCGGCGGCCTGGGTCGACCACGGCTTCGCCGTCGTCCGGGTCAACTACCGGGGCTCCACGGGGTACGGCCGGGCCTGGACGGACGCGCTCAAGCACCGCGTCGGGCTGATCGAGCTGGAGGACATCGCGGCCGTACGGGAGTGGGCCGTGGCCTCCGGGCTCGCCGACCCGCGGCAGCTGGTGCTGTCCGGCGGCTCCTGGGGCGGCTACCTGACCCTGCTGGGCCTGGGCACCCAGCCCGACGCCTGGGCACTCGGCCTGGCCGCCGTGCCGGTCGCGGACTACGTCACCGCCTACCACGACGAGATGGAGGCCCTGAAGGCCCTGGACCGCACGCTGCTGGGCGGTACGCCCGAGGAGGTGCCGGAGCGCTTCGCCGCCTCGTCACCGCTGACGTACGTCGACCAGGTCCGGGCGCCCGTCTACATCTCGGCCGGCGTGAACGACCCCCGGTGCCCTATACGCCAGGTGGAGAACTACGTGGCGCGGCTGGAGCGGCGCGGCCACCCGCACGAGGTCTACCGCTACGACGCCGGGCACGGGTCGCTGGTGGTGGAGGAGCGGATCAAGCAGCTCCGGCTGGAGATCGCTTTTGCCCAGCGGCATCTTCCCCGGGCTGCGGCGCCTGCGGCAGCTGTTCCTCGGGCGTGATGCCGAGCGCCAGGTCCTTCGCGGCCTCGGCCTCGCGGCGGAAGAGCCGGAACCACATGAAGACGACGAAGCCGGCGAAGACGAACCACTCACCGGTGTAGCCGAGGTTCTGGAACGCCTTGAGGTCCAGGCCGGTGTTGGGCGCCGCGGCCGGCGGCACCGGGGTCAGGGGTGCGGGGGCCTTCGCGACGGTGACCCACGCGTCGTACACCTCGTACGGCACGAGGTTCACCAGCGAGGCGGCGCTGATCACGCCGAGCTGTCCCTGCGGCAGCCCGCCGGAGGGGCCGACGCCCTTGGAGGTCCGGCTCTCCGAGGGCTGCAGGGCGCCGGTGACGCTCGTCTCGCCCGCGGGCGGCGCCGGCACCTTGGCGGCGTCGGCCGCCGAGCCGGCGTCGCCGGGCAGCCAGCCCCGGACCACCGGCAGGGCCTTGCCGCCGTCGGTGCGCAGCATGGTCAGGACGTAGAAGCCCTTGCGGCCGTCGAGGTCGCGGTCGGGCACGAGCAGTTGGTGCCCGGTGTCGTACCGGCCGGTCGCGGTGACCTGGCGGCCGGAGGTCTCCGTGGTCACGGGAAGGAGGTCGCGCAGCGGCGCGGACGCGGCCGTGCGGGCGTCGTCGGCCTGGGTCTGCTGCTCACGGTGCGAGTCGACGCGCGTCTCGAACCGCCCGAGCTGCCAGCTGCCCATGAACAGGCACAGCGGGATGGCCAGCACGGTGAAGACGTTGATCGCCCACCAGCGAGGAGTCAGCAGGAACCGATACACACCACCACGGTACGGGCACGGGGGCGGTTGCCGTCCGCCGGGGCGGTCTCCCCGCCCGACCGCCCTGCCTCCCGCGGGCTCCCGTCGATCAGGGCTTCGCCGGAGTCGTCGCCAGGGGGCCCGTCCGGTAGACCGTGCCCGCGCAGGCGTCCGGGATGGTGGCATCGGCCGCCTTCGGCTCACCCGCGTCCGGGACATGGGAGAGGACGACGCTGCCGGGTGCGCCGGCGCTCCGGTCGGCAACCTGCTGGGCGGTCTGCGGTTTCTGTTCCGCCGCGGCCGCCGACGGGGCGGAGGAGGCGCCGGCCGCAGCGGTGGGCGAGGGCTCCGGCCGGTTGCAGCCGTTCTGCCCACCGTCCGCCGCCGGCACCCAGGCGAACCGGATCTCGTACGCCTGGCCCGGCTGGAGGATCACCTGGCTGGGCACGGTGCCGGGGTCCGGCAGCCCGGGGGCCGCGTCGCCGGAGGTGTGGTCGACGACGGAGACCCGCGAACCGTCGGCGCCGCCCTGGGCGTGTGCGGCGACGACGCCGGAGCCGGCGACGGCGCAGACGGTGCGGGAGACATTGACGACGCGGAAGGCGCCGTAGACCTTGCCGTCCTTGTCCGCGTTGTCGACGCTGCTGCTGCCCCGGCCGAGCTGGTCCCGGTCGCAGGTCGGCGAGGACGCGACCAGGGTCGGCCCGGGGGCCGGGGCGGTGGCGCCCGTGCTGCCGCCGGGGCCGGGGGTGGCGGTGCCGTCGCCGTTGCCCGGGCGGTCCGTGCCCTTCTCCTCGCCCTTGCGGGCGGCGTCGGGGCCGGCGGAGGTGCCCTCGTCGGCCCCGTCGTCCGCGTGACCGTCGTCGTGCCGGCCGTCGGCGAGCTGGTGGGTGCGCTGCCGGCTGCTGGCGGCGCTGGCGGCGCGGTCGTCGCCGGTGGCGGCGGTCGTGGCGACGTGGATCAGCGCGGGCAGCGCCGTGGCCGCGAGGATCACGGCGGCCGCGGCGCCGACGACGGCCTGACGGCGCCGGGTACGCCGGGCCGGCACGGCGCTGCGCAGCCGCTCGAGCGCGTCGGAGCGCGGTTCGAGATCACCGACCGCACCCTGCAGCATCCGCCGCAGCGCGTCCTCGTCGAGGGAGCCGGTGCCGAGGGGGCTGTCGCCGAGGGAGCCGCCACCGGGGAGGCCCTTGTCGGGACGGCTGCCGCCGAGAGGTCCGTTGTCGAGACGGCCCGTGTCGAGACGGCCCGTGTCGAGACGGCCTGTGTCGAGACGGCTGCCGTCGCGTCGGTCGTCGCCGGAACGGCCGCCGTCGCGGCCACCGCCGAGGCCGGTGCCGCCGTGACCGCCGTCGTGCGGGCCACCCTCGTGCGCGCCGTCGCGCCCCGCGCCGGCGGGGCCGGTGCTCGGGGTGGTCGGCTCCGGGTCCTTCCCCGGCGGGTTGGGCGGGAAGTGGTGGCTCATACCGGCGCCTCCATCGCGACGCGGAGGGCGGCGATGCCGCGGGAGCCGTACGCCTTGACCGAGCCGAGGGAGAGGCCGAGGGTCTCGGCGACCTGGGCCTCGGTCATGTCGGCGAAGTAGCGCAGGACGAGAACCTCGCGCTGTCGGCGCTGCAGTCCACGCATGGCTTTGATCAATTGGTCCCGCTCCAGCTGTTCGTACGCTCCCTCCTCGGCACTCGCCATGTCGGGCATCGGCTTCGAGAGCAGTTTCAGCCCGAGGATGCGGCGACGGAGCGCGGAGCGGGAAAGATTGACGACAGTCTGCCGCAGATAGGCGAGGGTCTTCTCCGGGTCGCGGACGCGGCCGCGGGCGGAGTGGACCCGGATGAACGCCTCCTGCACCACGTCCTCGCAGGAGGCCGTGTCGTCGAGGAGCAGGGCGGCGAGACCGAGCAGCGACCGGTAGTGGGCGCGGTAGGTCTCGGTGAGGTGGTCGACGGTGGTGCCCGCAGCCATTGCCTCGTCAGCGTCCCCGGTTCGGGGTGTCGCCGACGCGGGCGTCCGTACGGCGGCCGGTGTGGCGGGCCGGTCCTGGGCGGGTACGGGGGCGGGTGCCGGGGACTGTCCGGGGCGGGCGGCCGGCCAGGGCGCGATCACCGGCATACCGCCCGGTGTGCCGGCACGCGGGCGCACCGCGGCGCTGCCGCGCCGTGGGACGGTTGCGATGCTGATGACCTCTGCCACGCCTGTTGGACACGCTTCCCCCCGTCAGGGTTGTACGCGGGGGGCAGCGCCCTCCTGCGCGCGCCGTGCGCCACACCGCATGACGCGGCGTCAGGTGCCCTCATGCGTACCAGCTCTTCCCTCAATGCCCCGGTTCGTCCGCCGTGGCCCCAGCGCCACCGCGATCCCACCCGCCATCCCACCCGCGATCCCCTTCACGACACCGCCCGCGGGTGTCGTGCGTCACCGCCGTGGGAGACGTAGACGCGCCCCGCCGACGTCGCGGTTGCGGCGGTTCCCGGGCTCCGCGCGCGCCGGCCGGCATACCGGAGCGCATGGTCGAACGGATCCGGCCACCGTTCAAGAGGTCTGGACCAACGAGTTGATCACAGCACCTTCACACGTTCGGTGGACGGTCAGCAAGTATTACCGAGCGGTCAGCCCGGCCGCCACGAGTTCCGCGATCTGTGCGGCGTTGAGCGCGGAGCCTTTGCGGAGATTGTCCCCGCAGGCGAAGAGTTCCAGGACGTACGGGTCGTCCAGGGAACGCCGCACCCGCCCGACCCACGTCGGATCGGTGCCCACCGCGTCGACCGGAGTGGGGAACTCCGCCTCCTCCGGGCTGTCGCACAGCACCACGCCCGGCGCGTTGGCCAGGACCTCGTGCGCCCGCTCGACGTCCACCTCGTGCTCGAAGCGCGCGTGCACGCTCACCGAGTGCGTGGCGACCACCGGTACGCGCACGCACGTCGCGCTCACCGGCAGCTCCGGCAGCCCCAGGATCCTGCGGGTCTCCTCGCGGATCGCGAGTTCCCGCGACGACCAGCCGCCCTCGGCCGGCTCCCCGGCCCACGGCACGACGTTCAGCGCCACCGGCGCCTGGAAGGGGCCCATCCGGTCGCCGACCGCGCGTCGTACGTCGCCCGGGTGCGTCCCCAGTTCCCGGCCGCCGCCCGCCACCACGGCGAGCTGCGCGCGCAGCGCGTCGACGCCGGCCCGGCCGGCGCCGGAGACGGCCTCGTAGGAGGAGACGACCAGTTCGCGCAGCCCGAAGGCCGCGTGCAGCGCGCCCACCGCGACGATCATCGACAGCGTGGTGCACCCGGGGCTGGCGATGATGCCGCGGGGACGCAGGCGCGCGGCGCCGGCGTTCACCTCGGGCACCACCAGCGGTACGTCGGGCTGCGCCCGGAAGGCGCCCGAGCCGTCGACGACGACCGCACCCTGGGCGACCGCGACGGGCGCCCAGCGCGCCGCCACCCGCTCGGGTACGGCGAACAGCGCGACGTCGACGCCCTCGAACGCCGCCTCGTCCAGCGCGACGACCTCGGTCTCCGCGCCCCGGACGATCAGCTTCCGCCCGTGCGAGCGGGGCGAGGCGACCAGCCGGATCTCGCCCCAGATGTCCGCGTGCTGGGACAGGATCTCCAGCAGCACCGCTCCCACGCCGCCCGTCGCACCGACGACGGCCAGCGTGGGAGCGGCAGCAACGACCGAGGGACCACCCGTCGGGCCCGGACGGCCCTCCGGGTGGGCGGCGGTCATCGGCCGGTGCCGCCGTAGACGACAGCCTCGTCGTTCTCGCTGTCCAGGCCGAAGGCCGTGTGGACGGCGCGGACGGCCTCGTTCACGTCGTCGGCACGGGTGACCACCGAGATGCGGATCTCGGAGGTCGAGATCAGCTCGATGTTCACGCCGGCGTTGGACAGCGCCTCGAAGAAGGTCGCCGTGACGCCCGGGTTGGTCTTCATCCCCGCGCCGACCAGCGAGATCTTCGCGATCTGGTCGTCGTAGCGCAGCGAGTCGAAGCCCACGCGGGACTTCGTCTTCTCCAGCGCCTCGACCGCCTTGGCGCCCTCGGTCTTGGGGAGGGTGAAGGAGATGTCGGTCAGACCGGTCGACGCCGCGGAGACGTTCTGGACGACCATGTCGATGTTGATGTCGGCGTCCGCGATCGCGCGGAAGATCGTCGCGGCCTCGCCCGGCTTGTCCGGCACCCCGACGACCGTGATCTTCGCCTCGGAGGTGTCGTGCGCGACGCCCGAGATGATCGCCTGCTCCATCGGCTCGTCCCCTTGCGGTTCGTTGCTGACCCAGGTGCCGCGCAGCCCGGAGAAGGACGAGCGGACGTGGATCGGGATGTTGTAACGGCGCGCGTACTCCACGCAGCGGTGCAGCAGCACCTTCGAACCGGAGCTGGCCAGCTCCAGCATGTCCTCGAACGAGATCCAGTCGATCTTCCGGGCCTTCTTCACCACCCGCGGATCGGCGGTGAAGACGCCGTCGACGTCCGTGTAGATCTCGCACACCTCGGCGTCCAGCGCCGCCGCCAGCGCGACGGCGGTGGTGTCGCTGCCGCCACGGCCCAGGGTGGTGATGTCCTTCTTGTCCTGGGACACACCCTGGAAGCCGGCCACGATCGCGATGTTGCCCGCATCGAGCGACTGCTGGATCCGGCCCGGCGTGACGTCGATGATCCGCGCTTTGTTGTGGGCCGAGTCGGTGATGACCCCGGCCTGGCTGCCCGTGAACGACTGCGCCTCGTGACCGAGGTTTTTGATCGCCATCGCCAGCAGCGCCATGGAGATCCGCTCTCCGGCGGTCAGCAGCATGTCGAACTCGCGGCCGGCCGGCATCGGCGAGACCTGCCCGGCGAGATCGATCAACTCGTCCGTCGTGTCACCCATCGCGGAAACCACGACAACGACCTGGTGGCCGTTCTTCTTGGCTTCGACGATTCGCTTGGCAACCCGCTTGATGCCCTCGGCATCGGCAACGGAGGAGCCTCCGTACTTCTGCACGACAAGGCCCACGTGCGCTCCTCGCAGCTATACGTAATGCGGTCCGCCTCAGTCTAACGAGGGGGCGGAATGGGCCCTGCCGGTGTCACATCGTGAGACGTCACGGGAAACATCGCCGTCACTCGCCGCCGAGGCCGCCGACTTCGCGTACGGACTCGGCGACGGCCCGGAAGTCCTTGCGCAGGATCGCGCCGTGGTTGCTCGCGACCTTCGCGCCGATGCGGATGTTCGCGTTGCGGGCGGTCGCCGCGCCGAGGCCGGCGCGGATGCGTTCCTGCTCGTCGCCGCGGCTGCCGAGGGACGTCCCCGACGCCACCACGTAGCGCACCGGCACGGTGATGTCGTCCAGTACGGGCCCCAGCTCGCGCTCGCGCGAGAGCCTGCCGAGCTCGATGTTGCTGTCCGCCTGCTGTGCGGCGGTCATCCGCGGGACCAGGCCCGTCGGGCGCAGCAGCGGCGCGAACCAGGCCAGGCGCCGGAAGAGCGTGCGGATCCGCTCCTCCATCGCCTCGTCCAGCCAGTCGTACGGGAACGCGCCGTCGACCAGGACCGCGCCCACGGTGCGGTCCGGATTCCGGGCGGCCCAGTGGGCCGCGACGACCGCGCCGTAGGACCAGCCCACCAGCACCGCCCGCTCCACGCCCCTGGCCGCGAGAACGGCATCCACATCCCGGACGGCGGCCTCGAAGGAGTAGTCCGCCGAGGTCTTCGACTTCCTTCCGCGGGCCCGCTCGTCGTAGGTGATGTGCCGCCACCCCGGCCCCAGTTCGGCGATGGTCCGCCGCCAGTAGCCCTGCGTGGCGAACTGGCCGTTGAGGTAGACCACGGGGATGCCGGGGCCTCCGGTGTCGGTGACGGCCAGGGCCGTGTCGTCGACCGGCACCATGCCGGTCCAGGGCACGGCGGCCGGGACAGTGCTGTTCTTCGTCATGCGTTCCCCCTGTACGGATGCGGATTCGGCTGCGGGTTCGGGTGCGGATGCGGGCGCGGGTTCGGGTTCGGGCGCGGGCTCAGAGGCTGCGGGCGGTGATGTCGCCGTAGGGGGTGGTGGCGCGAATGGCGAGTTCGGCGGTGCCGTCGCTCTTGAGGGAGTTGCTGATGCGCCCGTAACCGGTTTCGGCGTCCAGGGAGGCGGAGACGCCGGCGGCCGCGGTCACCGCGATGTCGCCGGACTGGGTACGGAGCTCGAGCGCGCCGCGTACGGCCTCGGCGATCCGGATGTCGCCCCGTGCGGTGCCGATCTCCGCGGGGCCGCCCAGCCGGCCGATCTCGACGTCGCCGTCGACCGCGGTGAGGCGCAGGCTCGCGGCCTCGTCGACCTTGATCTGGCGGTACGCGCCGTCGAAGACGACGTCACCGAGGCGGCCGACGCCGCGCAGTTCGCAGGCGGCGGTCTTCGCCTCGACGCGGGAGCCCGCGGGCAACTGGACGGTGATTTCCACGGATCCCGAGGCGCCGAAGAGCTGGTTCCTGGGCTCGGGGGTGCGGATCCGCAGGACGCCGTCGGCGTAGGCAACGGTGGTCCGCTCGGCGGTCTGGACGTCGCGGCTCTTGCCGGGGTCGGCGGGCAGGACCTCGACAGTGGTGTCGGTGCGGTCGGCGGCGATGAGCTGGATGCGTCCGGCGGGGACGTCGAGGATGGCGGAGACGGGGGCGGGGGTGGCGAACTTCTGCATCGTGCGCTCCTTCGAGGCGGGTCGTGGTCGTCGTTTCCGACACCAGAAACGCTACGTTGCGTTCGCAGATCCGGCAATCTATTCATTGCATGTATGCATAGTTTCTGCAGCTCAGCGCCCATAAATCATTGCAATGTGCTGAGCGGCAACGCAACGCCCCGCCCTTCCCGTCGTTGCAATGAAGTGACTGTGAACGCTATCCTGGCCACCCACGACGAGGACGACGAAGGAGAACCGCGATGCCGGGAGGCAGGCTCACCCAGCAGGAACGCCAGAAGATCGCGCTGGGACTGGCCGACGGCCTCGCCTACGCCGAGATCGCCCGCCGCCTCGACCGCCCCACCTCGACCATCACGCGCGAAGTGATGCGCAACGGCGGCCCCACCGCCTACCGCGCCGACATCGCCCACCGCGCGACCGAACGCCGCGCCCAACGGCGCACACAGGCCGCGCCCCGGCCGACGGACGCGCCCCCTCAGGCCCACGGACGCGATGCCGGGGCGGTGCGCGAGTACGAAGAGACGTTCACCACGATGCTCATGCAGTCGGGCACGCCCAAGATGATGGCCCGCGTGCTGGCCTGCCTGTGCATCAGCGACACGGGCAGCCTCACCGCGGCCGAACTCGTACGGCACCTGCAGGTCAGCCCGGCATCCGTGTCCAAGGCGGTCGCGTTCCTCGAAAGCCAGGGCCTCGTCCGCCGGGAACGCGACGAACGCCGCCGCGAGCGCTACATCGTCGACGACGACGTCTGGTACCAGTCGATGATGGCCGCCGCCCGCGGCACCGCCGCCATCGCCGAGACCGCACGCCAGGGCGTCGGCGTCCTCGTCCCCGGCACCCCGGCCGCCGTCCGTATGGAAAACATCGCGCGCTTCCTCGACTTCGTCTCCGAGAGCACCACCCGCGCCGCCAACCAGGCCCGCGAAATCCTCCGCACGCCTCAGCCGGACGGGCGGTAGCCCGTGGCGCACGAGATGGTCACCGTCTGCCTGCCGCCGGACGCGCATCACGACCTGCACTCCGCCGTCGAAGCGGCCCTGGCGCCCTTCGACATGAACGGTGACCACGAGCCGTACCAAGGCGAATGGGACCTGTGGTGGCTCGGCCGGCCGGGGGAGGAGTTCGCCGTACTCCCCGGCCACGAGGACGACCCGCGTCTCGTCCGTGCGCCCCTCGACGCGTACGGCCATCCCCGCCACTGGACGCCCGGGAAGTGCGACGGCGGCCCGCGCGGCCTGCTCGACCTCGACGCCGCCGGGAATCAGCTCGCCACGGAGTACTTGCTCACCCTGGAGGGGGAGTGGGTATACGACAACGCCATGCCCCGGCCCGACATCAGCTACCCCGACTTCGTCGACAAGTACTTGCGCGCCTTGGCGCCGGACGTCATGGTCGTCCGCCTGCGCATCCACTGCTGACGGGGCGGGACGGGACCCGCCGGCCCCGCCGACCGAAGCGGCACACGAGGCACTGCTCGGGGCCGCAGGCTTCGGTCTGCGGCCCCTGCTTGCTAGTCGGCGTACTTCTTGAGCTTCTCGGTCTCCAGGACGATGCCCACCGGATCGGGAAGCTCGATGCGTGCACCGAAGGAGCGGGCAACACTGCTGCGGTACGCGCCTTCTTCGAGATCCGAGTAGACGGTGACCACACAGCTCTCGCGGTCGATCAGGAGGTACACCGGGATTCCCGCCCGGGCGTAGCCTTCGGGCTTCTCGACACGGTCGCGGCTATCGGCATCCGGGTCCCACGAGGTGATCTCCACCGCCATGAGCACGCCATCGGGGTCGGCCCACTCGCCCTGCCCGACGAAGTGGTCCTCCGGCACGAGGCAGCAGTCGGGGCGCGCCCGCCCCTTCCGGTATGCCTCGATCTTGAGCCCCTGCTCGATGTAGAGCGAGAGATCCGGCCGGTGCTGCATGCACTGCTTCATCAGCCATACGGCGATCGCACCGTGACTCCCATCCGGCACCGGCTTGACCTGGACCTTTCCGTTGACGAACTCGAGCCGTACGTTCTCCGGCGCCTGGCGGGCGAGCTCCTCGAACTCTTCCACGAGCATCTGCGGCCGGGGGGTGGTGCTGGGGGTCATGGCGTCGCCTCCTCCCCTCCATGGTGCCCTCGTCAGGACGGGGGCGCTCATGCCGGGCTCTTTCGGGCGTTGCGAGCCGCTACACGACAGATGTCGACCCAGCGCGTGAACTGCTCCGGCGGCACGGCCTCCCCCTTCGACGGCCGGTCCTCGAACGCCGTCGCGTTGAGGAAGGTGTCCGGAACATCGGGGTGCTCCGCGCACTCCTTGCAGAGGCCCTCCCCCAGCACGGTGCTGACATCCACCTCACCGCAGCCGACGCACGCCTGGACGCTTCTCGTCACGGTCTCGCCCGCCGCGACCAGAAACCTTGAGGGAATCGGGGGCATCTTCTTCTCCAATCGGTTGCGTACGAGCCCGGCCGGGTGGTGCACGTGCTGCGGCAGGCCGGCCGTCACCGCCGCCGTCAGCTGGTCGGGGGTCGCGTCGTGGGCCAGCCATTGCGCGGCGAGCGGTTCGAGGGCCTCGCACTCGGCGGCGGAGAGCGTCAGACGGGGGTCGGCGTGACGCAGCCGCGCCAGCACCTGGTACGCGCGCGACGGCAGCGCCTGCTGCTGCGGCGGCTCCGGCCGTACGGGTTCCGGCTCGGCAGCAGGGCGGGCCTTGGGGCCGTCGTCCCCCACCTGCTCCTCCCACCACGCCTGCGAACGCGCCGTCCGCGAGAAGAACGTCAACGTCACCCACCGAACGCCCGCCTCTGTCGTTGCGGCCATCCGGCGAAGGAACACGTGCCCGGCCTCGCGCAGCCGCCGGATCGCCGTCCGGCACGCCTGCTGCCCGTAGTCCGGCAGCACCTTGGCCAGCGTCTTCACGTCCATCGCCGCCCCCTCGGGCAACCGGTCGATGAACGCGGCAATCGCCGCCTCACGCTTGGGCAGATGTACGAAGTCGCGGGCACCCGGCGGCGCTTGGTCCGGTGCGTTGCGCTTCCCGAACCCAGGGTTCGCCATGGGGTGTGCACTAGAGTTGGCAGTAGCCACGGATCGACCTCTATCTCGATCTCGTTGGTCAGACCCCGGTTCGGTGTTGGTAGCACCGGCCGGGGTTGTTTGTTGCTGCGCACGCTAGGGCGTCCGTACGGCGTGTCGCAAGCGGATCACGGAAAGTTACTTGGGCGGGTGGGTGGGAGAGAACTCCCCACCACCCATTCCTTGCAAGCAGCGCTCGGATCTCGGAGCTCGGGTCCCCCCGGAGCTCAAGCGCCGACGACGAAGCGTACGAATGCCGCCCAGGCGGCGGCCGGT
The DNA here is from genome assembly GCF_057552455.1 of Streptomyces sp. PKA51. Taxonomy (NCBI): domain Bacteria; kingdom Bacillati; phylum Actinomycetota; class Actinomycetes; order Kitasatosporales; family Streptomycetaceae; genus Streptomyces; species Streptomyces sp. PKA51. The sequence goes on along the minus strand of NZ_BAAJPZ010000004.1, from coordinate 447,608 downwards.
ACGTCGACCCTCGGCGCTTGAGCCCCGAGCTTCGAGTCCCGGACGTGGACGGTGCGGGGGGAGGCGGCGACTTCGACGCACTCTCCGCCCTCGTCACCGCTGTAGCTGGACTTGCGCCAGGAGCAGGCGACTTCGACACACGCGCCGCCTTCATCGCTGCTGTAGCTGGACTTGAACCACTCCAGCCGATGGCGTCTGGCTATGCCGTACTCGCTGTTCATAGCTCCCCTAGCGTCTTCTCCAGCAGGCCCACCGTGTCCTCGGGGGTGAGGGCCTGCGAGCGCAGGATGGCATAGCGCATGTTCAGCGCAGAGACCTCTCGGACCCCGGAAAGCAGCACGCTGCCCTTCTGGCCTTCGAAATAGGCAAACCGCTGCTGCTGTCGGGTTTCCAGCACGTACATCGGCCCCGCCAGTCCCGCATGCGTCTCGCGCCGTGTCGGCATCACCTGGATGTCGACGTTCCGGAGCGCGGCCACCCGCAGCAAGTGCCTCAACTGACCGCGCATGACCTCCCTACCACCGATCCACCGCTCCAACGTGACCTGCTCGATCACTGCGCTGACGAGCGCAGACGGCGTGCGGCTCAGCAGCTTCTGGCGGTCCAAGCGCGCGGCCACGCGCTCCTCCACTACGTCGTCGTCGAGCAACGGCCGACTGCTGTGGAACACAGCCCGCGCGTACTCCTCCGTCTGAAACAGGCCCGGCAGCACGTGCGTCTCGTAGATCCCCAGCGCCGCGCACTCCGCCTCGTACTCCGCGTACTCCTGAAACCAGTCGGGGAACTTCTGCTGCACAATGTGCTGCGCCGCATCCCGCAGCAACCCGCCCGCATCGAGGAGATCCTCCGCCGCCTCGATGAGCTGGGCCGACGGCCTGCGCCGGCCCTGCTCGACCGAACAGATCAGGTCCACCGAGTACTGCGCCGCCTCCGCCAGCTGCTCGCGGCTGACGCCTGCGCGTCTGCGCAGGCCCTGCAGCAGTACGCCGAACATCCGCATCGTCGCCGACCTGGACTGCGCTTGCCTGTCGCCCGACTTGTCTTCTCCTCCGGCTTTCCCCGGCAGCCGCGGTTCGACACCCGTCCTCGTACCGGTCCGCCGGGCGCGTCGTACACCCCGGATCCGTACGGCGGTTGTCACTGATCAGGCTAGGCGCCATCACCCAAGGTGGCGGGCGTGACAGAAGAAATTCCCCCCACGGGCACCGTGCCCGCGTACCGCCCCGACTGGGTGCCCGTCCGCGGCCACCACCTGTGGCGTTGCGGAGTGCATTTCGACGTCGTCCGCGTGTCCGGCCCGTACGGGCGGGCCGTCGCCGCGCGGTTGCGCGAGCTGGTCGCGCCCGGGGACGCCGGAGCGATCGTGTACGAGGAGAAGGGCGGCGGCTGGACGTACTTCCTCCTGCCGCCCGGCAGCGCCGACGACTACGTGTGGCCCGCGGACGTGGAGCGGCTGAGCGGGCCGCGCACGATCGCGTACATCGGCGTACCGGCCCTGCCGGGCGCGGGCAACACGTGGCCGCTGAGCTGGTGCTCGCCGCCCACGCGGGTGGCACCGTTCGTCGAGCCGGAGGTGCTGCTCGACGTCCTGCTGCTCGGCGAGCCGCTCAGCCCTCCTGAGCCGCCCGCCGGGACAGGTGCGGGCCGCCGATCTCGGCGGCCATGACGCGGCCGGCCTCCTCGGCGAGCTGCTCCTCCGGGTCGATGGCGTCGGTGTCGAGGCCGTCGAGCTCGGCGAGGGGCTGGTCGAGGCGGACGTGGGCGACGAGGGACTGCAGGGCGCGCAGGCAGGCGGAGGCGGTGGGGCCCCAGTTGGAGAGGTAGGAGAACTGCCACCACCACAGGGCCTCGTTGACGCGGCCGTCGCGGTAGTGGGCCATGCCGTGGCGCAGGTCGGTGATGATGTCGGCGAGGTCGTCGGAGATGCGGGAGGCGACGGGCGCGCTGCGCGGCACGTACGGGTCGAAGACCTCGGAGTAGACGTCGATGGGGTCGAGCATGGTCGCGAAGCGCTCGCGCAGCTCGTCGACGTCCGGCTCGGGGCCGACGTCGGGCTCGTAGCGCTCGTCGGGGACGAAGTCCTCGTGGGCGCCGAGCCGGCCGCCGGTCAGCAGGAGCTGGGAGAGCTCCAGGAGGAGGAAGGGCACGGCGCTGTCGGGTTCGTCACCGCGGGAGACCTCGGTGACGGCCACGATGAAGCTCTCGACCGAGTCGGCGATGTGGACGACGAAGTCGTCGGGGTCGCGCTTCGCGTCGTGCAGCGTTGCGTCAGACATCGAGAAGTCTTCTCCCTTCGAAGGCACGCCCCAGCGTGACCTCGTCGGCGTATTCAAGGTCCCCACCCACGGGAAGACCGCTGGCCAGCCGGGTGACCTTCAGTCCCATGGGCTTCACCATGCGCGCGAGGTACGTGGCCGTCGCCTCGCCCTCGAGGTTGGGGTCGGTGGCCAGGATCAGCTCGGTGACCGTGCCGTCCGCGAGCCGTGCGAGCAGCTCGCGGATGCGCAGGTCGTCCGGGCCGACGCCCTCGATGGGGCTGATGGCCCCGCCGAGGACGTGGTACCGGCCGCGGAACTCTCGGGTCCGCTCGATCGCGACGACGTCCTTGGGCTCCTCCACCACACAGATCACCGCCGGGTCGCGGCGCGGGTCCTGGCAGATGCGGCAGCGCTCCTCCTGCGCCACGTTGCCGCACACCGCGCAGAACCGCACCTTCGCCTTGACCTCGGTCAGAGCGTGCGCGAGCCGGCGGACGTCGGCCGGCTCGGCCTGGAGGATGTGGAAGGCGATCCGCTGCGCGCTCTTGGGACCGACGCCGGGCAGCCTGCCCAGCTCGTCGATGAGGTCCTGGACCACGCCTTCGTACACGGATCGGTGCTCCTTCTCGGGATGTGGTGGGGGGTTGTCAGAAGGGGAGGCCGGGGATGCCGCCCAGGCCCTGGGTCAGCGGGCCCAGCTTCTGCTCCTGCATCTCCTGGGCGCTCGCCGTGGCGTCACGCACGGCGGCGAGGACGAGATCGGCGAGGGTCTCGGTGTCCTCCGGGTCCACGGCCTTCGGGTCGATGACCAGGCCCTGGAGCTCACCGGCACCGGTGACGGTGGCCTTGACCAGCCCGCCGCCCGCCGTGCCCTCGACCAGGGTGCGGGCCAGCTCCTCCTGGGCCGCGGCAAGGTTCTGCTGCATCTTCTGGGCCTGCTGGAGCAGCTGCTGCATGTTGGGCTGACCACCACCGGGGAACACGATTGGCTCCTGCACTGTCGACGACTACGGCGTACTGCCACTGCGTAGCCGAGCCTACGTGCTCACCGCGCGGCGCGCCCCACGCCGTGCGAACCGGGTGCCGGGACCGGCCCCGGCACCCCGCTGACCTGCGGCGTCACTCGTGAGGGATTTCCTCGATGACGGTCGCGCCCAGCTCGCGGACGATCAGGTCGTGCCCGGTGAGGGCGGTGTCGTCGAGGTCCGGATCGTCCTCGGCGGGCATGTCCTCCTCGATCGGCACGGGCGGCGGAGCCGCCTCCGCCTCCCGGTACGGCTGCGCGGCCGGGGCCGCAGGCGCCGGGGCGGCCTGCGGCCGCACGGGGGCCGCCGGGGCGGGGGCCGGGGCCGGCTGCTGCGGTGCGGGGGCGGCCGGGGGCCGGGCGTACGACGCCGACGGTACGGGCGCGGGGGCGCCGCCCCCGGCACCGGCTCCGGCGCCGCCGGAGGGGTCGACCAGCAGCTCGGGGCGCCACTGCAGGCCCAGGTCGCCGAGGGCCTGGCGCAGGACGTCCTCGCTGCCGCTGTTGGCGAAGCTGTCCCGGGCACCGGCGGTGGCGAAGCCGACCTGCAGGGTGCTGCCGTCGAAGCCGGAGACGTGGGCGTTCTGGCTCAGCAGGATCCACGTGAAACGGCGACGGTTCTTGACCGCCTCCAGGATGTTCGGCCACAGCTGGCGGGCCTGGGTGGCGTCGCCCTGCACGGGTGCGGCACCGCCTGCGGCGGGTGGGGCGGGCGTCGCGGGCGCGGGCACCGCGGCCGGCGCCCCGCCGCCTGCGGCGGGGCCGGAACCGGGTGCGGCCGCGGTCGGCCACGAGCCCGCGGGGGCCTGAGCAGAGCCCTGGGCAGGGCCCTGGGCAGGGCCCTGGGCAGGGCCCGAACCCGGGGCGGCCGCGGTCGGCCACGCGCCGGGGCGCGAGCCGCCGCCTTCGGCGGGCGGCTGGGCCTGGCCGGCAGGCGCGGAGGCCGCCGTGGGCCAGGCACCGGCGCGGGGACCGCCCTCGGCGGGCGGCTGGGCGGGGGCGCCCGAAGGGGCCGGTGCGGCCCCGGTGGGCCAGGCCCCGGCCGGCTGGCCGCCTCCGGCAGGGGACGGCGCCGGCTGCTGCGGCGCCGCCGCGGCGCCCTGGCCCGAGGCCGCACCGGCCGTCGGCCAGGCGCCGGAGGGCGCGGGCGCAGCGGCCTGGCCCGCAGGGCCACCCGCACCCGCCGCCTGCGGAGCGCTCTGCGCGCTCTGCGCGCCGTTCGCGCCCGCCACGGCCGCGCGGGCCGCTGCCGGGCCCGAGAGGCCGGTGGGGGCGGGGGCGTGGGCCTCCGGGCCGGGGACGTACCCGACCGGCGGCATCGCGGTGGCCGGGCCGGCCGCCGCCACGGCGGAGCCGATGCCCCGCTCCAGGCGGTCGAGCCGCGCCCGTACCGACCGCTCGTCGTCGAAGGCGGCCGGCAGCAGCACGCGGGCGCAGATCAGCTCCAGCTGCAGGCGGGGCGAGGTGGCGCCGCGCATCTCCGTCAGGCCCTGGTTGACGAGGTCGGCGGCGCGGCTGAGCTCGGCGGCGCCGAAGACGGATGCCTGGGCCTGCATGCGCTCGACGACGTCGACGGGGGCGTCGATGAGGCCCTTCTCGACGGCGTCCGGCACGGCGGCGATGATCACGAGGTCGCGCAGGCGCTCCAGCAGGTCGGCGACGAAGCGGCGGGGGTCGTTGCCGCCCTCGACGACGCGGTCGACGACCTCGAAGGCCGCGGCGCCGTCGCCGGCGGCGAAGGCGTCGACGACGGCGTCCAGCAGGGAACCGTCGGTGTAGCCGAGGAGGGAGGTGGCCATGGCGTATGTCACACCGGCCTCGTCGGCTCCGGCGAGCAGCTGGTCCATGACGGACATGGAGTCACGCACGGAACCGGCGCCGGCCCGCACGACCAGCGGCAGCACGCCGTCCTCGACGGGGATCTTCTCCTGCTCGCAGACCTGCCCCAGGTACTCGCGCAGGGTGCCCGGCGGCACCAGCCGGAACGGGTAGTGGTGGGTGCGCGAGCGGATCGTGCCGATGACCTTCTCGGGCTCGGTGGTCGCGAAGATGAACTTCAGGTGCTCCGGCGGCTCCTCGACGACCTTCAGCAGGGCGTTGAAGCCCGCCGAGGTGACCATGTGGGCCTCGTCGATGATGTAGATCTTGTAGCGGCTGGAGGCGGGGCCGAAGAACGCCTTCTCGCGCAGCTCACGGGCGTCGTCGACGCCACCGTGGGAGGCGGCGTCGATCTCGATCACGTCGATGGAGCCCCGGCCGTTGCGCGCCAGGTCACGGCAGGACTGGCACTCGCCGCAGGGCGTGGGCGTCGGGCCGTTCTCGCAGTTCAGGCAGCGGGCGAGGATGCGGGCACTGGTCGTCTTGCCGCAACCGCGCGGCCCACTGAACAGGTACGCGTGGTTGACCCGGTTGTTCCGCAGCGCCTGCTGCAACGGGGTGGTGACATGCTCCTGCCCGATGACCTCTGCGAAGGACTCGGGGCGGTAGCGGCGGTAGAGCGCGAGGGACGACACACCTACGACGATATCGGGCCCCACTGACAAGTGGCTTCCGTCACAGATTTCGCTCACCGGCACACGGGGCGCAGCGGCCCCGGACGACCCCGGGAAACACAAGGGCCCCCCACGCACCCGCCAGAGCCCACTTACCCTTGCTGCCTTCCGGCCCTGGGGGAGTTGGGTGAGATAGCGCCACGTGAGGGGCTTGGCCCCAAGCCTAGCGGATGCCGGGGCATGCTCGGCCACCCCCACCCTCCCGAGGACCCCTCCGGACCCCCTCGCCGGGAACAGGTTCGCGAGCACTGCCCGGAGTCTTGTATTGTTTGCGGCGGAGGATTCGCCTAGAGGCCTAGGGCGCACGCTTGGAAAGCGTGTTGGGGGCAACCCCTCACGAGTTCGAATCTCGTATCCTCCGCCATTGCCTTCACCGGGCAAGAGACGAGGGCCCCGACCGGTTCACCGGTCGGGGCCCTCGTCTTTTCGGCCTCCGGTCCGGCCCCGCCGGGCCGTCGCTACGATCACGCGGCATGGACTGGCTCGAGCGCACCGCCAAGCTGAAGCAGTGGTCCCGGAGTGGGGTGCGGGCGCCGCACAAGCCGTTGCTGTTGCTGTACGCCCTTGGGCGGTATCAGCAGGATGCGGACGGGGAGCTGCGGTACAGCGTCGTCGAGGGGGATCTGAAGCGGCTGCTGGTCGAATACGGGCCGGGCAATCCGACCACGCCCGCGTATCCCTTCCATCACCTGGTCGGCGATGGCGTGTGGGAGGTGCGGACCGATCACGGGCCGGGCAGCCCCGGCAGTGGGGTCGGGGCGTTGCGGGCGGCGGGCGCCGCCGGGCGGTTGGTGCCGGAGTTGCGGGCGGCGTTGCGGCGGGAGCCGGCGTTGCTCGGGCGGATGGTGCGGGTGCTCCTCGACCAGAATTTTCCGCCCTCCCTCCACGAGGAGTTGTGCGAGGCCGTCGGAATCACGCTGGAACCGGCCGTCGCACGGCGGCAGCGTGATCGTCGGATGCGGGAGCTGGTGCTGACCGCCTACGAGTACCGGTGCGCCTTCTGCGGTTACGACGGCAGGATCGGTGCCGTACCCGTCGGGCTGGAGGCCGCGCACGTGCGGTGGTGGGCGTTCGGGGGGCCGGACGACGTCGGCAACGGGGTGTGCCTGTGCTCGCTGCACCACAAGCTCTTCGACAAGGGCGTCCTCGGCATAGGCGACGGCCACCGCATCCTGGTCTCGCAGCGGTTCGTCGGTCACAGCCCCGCCGCTCGCGAGCACGTACTGGCGCTCGCAGGGCGGCCGCTCATCGGGCCGCAGGCGGGGACCCCGCCCGTGGAGGCGGCGCACCGCGACTGGCACATCGGCCAGGTCTTCCACGGTTCCGCGCGGCCCGCCGCCTGATCGGCGGCCGAGGAGGCCGAGCCCGTACACCAGTGGCCGGTGTACGGGCCGTGGGCGCCGTTCCTACTTGCGCACCGCGCACGTGGCGGTGGCCGTGCGGGACGGGTCGCTCTCGGAGCGGGCCGTCAGGGTGATCGTGGCCGCGCGGGCGGCATCGGGGCGGGCCTGGACCGCGACGTCGACGGGGACGGTCGCTCCGGGCCGGGCCGTGGCCAGGCGGTTGGGGAGCCAGGCGGACCAGCCGCGGCCGGCCGTGGTGGCCGACAGGCGGTAGATGTCGTCCGCCGCCGGGCCGCCGGTGTTGGCGAGGGCGAAGGTGCACAGGGCCCGGCCGCCGGCCGGGCGGCCGCGGACGGCGCCCCTGGCCAGGGCGACGCCGCGGGCCTGCGGGCCGGCGCCGTCGAGGGACTTCACGCCGATGTCGTAGGAGAGCACGCCGCTCGCGTCCCGCTGGATGTTCAGCACGTAGAAGTGCAGGCGGTTGGCCGCGTCCACGTACTCGTACGAGCTGCCGGAGTCGGCGCCCGCGTGGAAGAGGGCGTCGCTGAGCTGCCGGTAGTCCCCCATGGTGATCTTCTGGGGGGTGCCGTCGGGGCGGATGAAGTCGAGCATGCCGATGTCCTCCGGGTGGGCGTCGATCACCCAGGCGAAGGGGGCGCGGTCGGCGTTCTTGGTCTTGCTGATCAGCACGCCGTTGTCGGGGGTGAAGGAGTCCATGCCCATGCGGTCGACGACCTCGACGGTGTAGTTGTCGAAGCCGCCGCCGTCGCACAGCGGGTCGGTGGTGCGGTCGCAGGACGGTGAGAGGTCGCGGCCCATGGTGACGTTGATGCCGGTCAGGCCCTTCTCGCCGGGCGGGGCGGAGCGGGCGGTGACGCGGGCGACGACGAGGCCGGAGTCCTTGAGGGCGTCGCGGTCCAGGTGCAGCACGTTCTTCGCGTCGACGATGCCGAGCTTCATCTTGTCCCGCAGCACGTGCTGGGCGCCCATCGAGCCGCCCGCGGTGGCCGGGATCCGCCACCGTGTGTGCGGGCCGCCGGGCCCGTTGAAGGAGCCGCGCGAGAGCATGCCCCAGATGCCGGTGTACGAGCGGCTCAGCGGGGTGCCGTAGGGGTTGTTGTAGTTGTCGCCGATGCCCAGGATGTGGCTGAGCTCGTGGGCGAAGGTGGCCATGCCGGAGCTCTCGGCCTGCGTCGAGGAGCCGTTCGCGGCGTTGGGCCAGATGCGGGCCGCGGCCTGCCAGGACGTCCACGGCACGTACCGGGTGGCGGCCGCGTTGAGGCCGGAGGCGAGCGGCGAGGGCGGTCCCCAGGCGGCCGGCACGCCCTGCGCGCTGCCGAAGCGCATCGGCCCGAACTCCTGCCAGGCGGAGGATTCGTCGACGCCGGCGGTGAGGTAGAAGACGAAGTCGAAGGAGCCGGCCTTCTCCGCGCCCACGTCCGCGACCCAGGCGCGTTTGCCGTCGGCGCGGATGTCCTTGCCGCAGGTGTCGCCGACCGGGCAGGCGCCGGGATTCATGCCGGGCTCGATGCCGTACTGGTACGACTTCCACGGCATGCGGTAGACGCCGAAGGACGTCAGCTGGACGCCGAGGCGCCCGCCGGAATCCTCCATCCAGTACTCGTTGATGGTGTGGCCGTGGTTGAGCGCGCCCGGCTTGTTCAGGAAGTCCTCGTAGAACTTCGGCACTTGTGCGCGCGGAATGCCGGACGCGCTCGGCAGCGGATTGCCGAACTTCGCGGCGCCCGCCGCCTTGGTGACGGAGAAGTCCTCGTCGGGGTAGTCGAGCAGCACGAGCGCGCCCCGGAAGGTGCGCTGCGTGGGCTTGTTGGCGGGGTTCGCCCAGTCGGTGCCGGGCACCGCGCGGTACTCGGACCAGGTCATGGCGTCCGGGTTGCGCCAGTGCTGCGGGTCGACCGGCTGGACGAGCGGCGGCCGGCCGCGCCCCTGGTCGGCGGGCGCGGCCCCGGCGGGCCCGGCGGCGACGGCGGCCGCCAGAAGGCCGAGGAGCGCGGCGAGGAAGGCCGGGCGGCCTAATCGGAGGATGCGGGTGGGGGTGCGTCTGCTTCGGGGGTGCATGGTCACCTCTCGGCTCGTCAACGCGGCTGGTGCACACACCAGTTGCTCGCGCCGACGGTAGAGCCGGGGGTGAAGTGATGCCAGAGCTCCTACGGGACATTCGTGAACTGCGGGGTCCCCACGACCTCCAGCAGCGCCAGGCGGCTCGCCGTGTCGCTGCCCGGCGGCGGCGTGTACAGCACCAGGCGCTGGTCGCCCTCCGGCGCCAGCAGGACCTGGCAGTCCAGCTCGACCGGCCCGATCAGGTCGTGCAGCACCCGGACGCGGCTGTGCCGGCGCACGGCCACCTCGTGCAGCTCCCACAGCTCGCGGAACTCCCCACTCGCCTGCCGCAGCCGTTCCACCAGGCGTACGGCGGCGGGGTCGCCGGCACGGCGGGCGGTGGCCGCGCGCAGGTCGGCGACGTGCATCCGGCTGTAGCGGTCGTGGTCCTCCGCCGGGTACGCGGCGCGTACGGCGGGGTCGGCGAACCAGCGCCAGACCACGTTGCGCCCGTGCTCGGAGACCGTGCACACCCCGCCCAGCAGCGCCTGCGCCACGGCGTTCTGCGCCAGGACGTCGCCGAGGTCGCTCAGCACCTGGGCGGGGGTGGTGGCCAGCCGGTCCAGCAGGTGCAGCAGCCCCGGGGCGACGTGGTCGCCGGCCGCGGCGCCGGCGGGCGGCCGGTGACCGGCCAGCAGGTACAGGTGGTCGCGCTCGTCCGCGGTCAGCCGCAGCGCCCGCGCGAGGGCGTCGAGCATCTGCGGCGACGGCTGCGGGCCGCGGGCCTGCTCCAGCCGCACGTAGTAGTCGGCGGACATCCCGGCGAGCTGGGCGACCTCCTCGCGGCGCAGCCCCGGCGCACGGCGGCGGGGCCCGGCGGCCAGGCCGACGTCCTGCGGGCGGACCCGGTCACGGCAGCGGCGCAGAAAGCCGGAGAGCTGGGGGCGGTCGATCGTCATGGTGATCATCCTGCACGCCGGGCCCGCGGCGAACCAGGGACCGCCGGTCCCAGGTTCCGCAGTGCTCTTACGGCCCCCTTCCGCGGACGGCAGGGTCGGTGGTGCCGCAGCGACCACCGCCCGGCAGCACCACCTCCCGCCACGGCCCTAGGAGCAGCGCCATGCCCGTCGTCCCCGTCGCCGACGCCCTCGTCCACTACGAGCGCACCCCCGCCGCCACCACCGGCGCACACCGCCCCGCCCTCGTCCTCGTCCACGGCACCGGCTCCGCCGGGGCCGCGCTGACCTGGGGGCAGCTCGCCCCGCGCCTCGCCGCCGACCGCACCGTGATCACCCCGGACCTCTCCGGGGCCGGCGCCACGACGGACGAGGGGGCCCCGCTGACCGTCGACGGCCTCGCCCGGCAGGTCCTCGCCGTCATCGAGGACGCCGGCGAGGGCCCGGTGGACCTGCTCGGCTTCTCGATGGGCGCCCCCGTCGTCGCGGCCGCCGCGGCCCTGCGCCCCGACCTCGTGCGCCGGCTGATCCTGGTCGCCGGGTGGGCGCACACCGAGGGCGACGAGTACCTGCGCAACTTCTTCGCGGTGTGGCAGCGCCTGGGCGACGCGGACCCCGAGGCGTTCGGGCGGTACGTGACGATGACCGGGTTCAGCCGCGGATTCCTCAACGCCATGGGCCGCGAGCAGGTCGAGCAGATGGTGCCCAACCTGCCGCCCACCCCCGGCACCCTGCGCCACGTCGACCTCGACACCCGCATCGACGTCCGCGTACACCTGCCCCGCATCCAGGCCCCCACCCTCGTCGTGGCCGGCACCCAGGACGCCACCGTGCCGGCCGAGCACGGCCGCGCGCTGCACGCCGCCATCGCCGGCAGCACGTACGCCGAGATCGACGCCGGGCACGTGATGTTCTTCGAGCAGCCGGACGCGTTCGTCAAGCTCGTGCAGGACTTCACCCTGGGCGAGTGAGCCGCGCGGTGACGTGCGGCCAGGGCCCGCAAGGGCGATCATCGGGGCATGGACCGTGCGCTGCACCTCGCCCAGCAGGACGAGGCCGACGAGCTGCTCTCGCGCAGCCCGCTGGCCGCGCTGGTGGGCATGCTGCTGGACCAGCAGATCCCCATGGAGTGGGCCTTCACCGGGCCGTACACCCTCGCGCAGCGGCTCGGGCGCGACGACCTCGACGCGCACGAGATCGCGGCGTACGACCCCGAGGCCCTCGTCGAGCTGTTCTCGCGCAAGCCCGCCGTGCACCGCTACCCCGGGTCGATGGCCCGGCGCGTGCAGCAGTTGTGCACGTACTTGGTCGAGCATTACGACGGCGAGGCGAGCGCCGTGTGGCAGGACGCGGCGAGCGGGTCGGAGCTGCTGGGACGGCTGGTGGACCTGCCGGGCTTCGGCAAACAGAAGGCACAGATCTTCCTCGCACTGCTGGGCAAGCAGTTCGGGGTACGGCCGCAGGGCTGGCGCGAGGCCGCCGGGGCGTACGGCGAGGAGGGCTCGTACCGGTCGGTCGCCGACATCACCGGACCGGAGACGCTGGAGAAGGTCCGTGCCTACAAGCAGGAAGTGAAAAGAGCCGCCAAGAAGGCAGGGGTCAAGAAGGCGTGAGCGGCCGGCCGCGGCCGACGGCGCGTCGCGCCGCGGTCGGCACCGGCCGCCGGGAGACTGGGCCCCATGAGCAGCCCCAAAGCATTCCTCGAAGGCGGCCCGGACGACCTCCCGTCGCGGACCGTCCCCATCGTTCCCCCGGGCATCGAGCTGAAGATCCCGCACCGCGGGGGGTACGAGCACTTCAAGGTCACGCCCCGGCACACGGACACCGCCGAAGGCCGGCTGCCGGTCTTCGAGTGGTTCGAGCGGACGGAGATCGCCGAGTAGCCGGCGGCCCGTCAGCGACGGCGGCGTGTTGTTCCGAAGACCGATCGGGTGATCTCCCGGCCCAGCTGCGTACCGACGGAGCGCGCGAGGGACTTGAACATGCCGCTGCCGACGACCTGTTCGAGAAGGGAGGGTTCCGCGCGCTGCGCGGGGCCCTCCGAGGGTCGCTCCGGCGCGGGCACCGGCGCCTGCGGCTGCGGTTGCGCGGCGGTGAGCTTCTCGTACGCCGATTCCCTGTCCACAGCCTGTGCGTAACGTTCGTACAGCGGCGACATCCGCACCGCCCCCGCCAGGGCCGTCGCATCCACCGGGCCCATCAGCGAGCAGGGGGCGCGCAGCCGGGTGGCCGCCACCGGCGTGGGGGCGCCCTGCTCGCCCAGCACGGTGACCACGGCCTCGCCCGTACCGAGCCCGGTCAGCACCTCTTCGAGGTCGTACGGGGAGACGGGGAACGTCCGCACCGTCGCCTTCAGGGCCTTCGCGTCGTCCGGGGTGAAGGCGCGCAGCGCGTGCTGCACACGGTTGCCGAGCTGCCCGAGGACGTCACCGGGCACGTCCTTGGGCGACTGCGTCACGAAGAAGACCCCCACGCCCTTGGAACGGATCAGCCGGACGGTCTGCGTGACCGACTCCAGGAACTCCTTCGAGGCGTCGTCGAAGAGCAGATGGGCCTCGTCGAAGAAGAACACCAGCTTCGGCTTGTCGAGGTCGCCGACCTCCGGCAGGCCGTGGAAGAGGTCGGCGAGCAGCCACATCAGGAACGTGGAGAACAGCCGCGGCCGGTCCTGGACGGCGGGCAGTTCCAGTACGGACACCATCCCCCGCCCGTCGGCCGCCGTGCGCAGCAGGCCGGCGCTGTCGAACTCGGGCTCGCCGAAGAACGCGCCCGCGCCCTCCTGTTCGAAGGCCGTGAGCGACCGCAGGATCACCCCCGCGGTCTGCGTGGACAGCCCGCCGATGTCCCGCAGCTCCGGGCGGCCCTCGTCGGAGGTGAGGAAGGCGACGACGGCCCGCAGGTCCTTCAGGTCGACCAGCTCCAGCCCCTTGGCGTCGGCGTAGTGGAAGATCAGGCCGAGGGACTGCTCCTGCGTGCGGTTCAGCCCCAGCACCTTGGCCAGCAGGACGGGCCCGAAGTCGGTGACCGTCGCCCGTACCGGAATCCCCGCGCCGAGGCCGCCGAGCGCGTAGAACTCGGCCGGACAGGCCGCCGGGGCCCACTCCTGGCCCACCTCCGCGGCCCGCTGCCGCACCTTCTCTCCCTCGGCGCCCGGCGCGGAGACGCCGGAGAGGTCGCCCTTCATGTCGGCGAGGAAGACCGGCACCCCGTGGGCGGAGAGCTGCTCGGCCATCAGCTGCAGCGTCTTCGTCTTGCCCGTGCCGGTGGCGCCGGCGACCAGACCGTGCCGGTTGAGCACGGACAGCGGCACCCGGACGGGGGCCTCGGGGTGGCAGACGCCGTCCCAGAGCACGGCGCCCAGCTCCAGGGCCGGGCCGGAGAAGGCGTATCCCGCGGCGATTTCGCTCAGGGGTTCCATCCATCACTCCCGGTATGCGGCTGATTGTCACCATCGCACTCCCGCGCCGTGGCTGCGCTCGGAGCCGCTCGCCCGGTAGGCTTTCCGTGTGATCTTCAAGCGCATCGGAAACGGGCGGCCGTACCCCGACCACGGCCGGGAAAGCACCCGCCAGTGGGCGGATGTTGCCCCTCGCCCGGTACGCCTTGACCAGCTGGTGACCACCAAGCAGCAGCTCGACCTGGAGACGTTGCTCGCCGAGGACTCGACGTTCTACGGGGACCTCTTCGCCCACGTCGTGAAGTGGCGGGGCGACCTCTACCTGGAGGACGGGCTGCACCGCGCCGTGCGCGCCGCGCTCCAGCAGCGCCAGGTGCTGCACGCGCGCGTCCTCGAACTGGACTGACGCACGCGCCGCCCCGTTGGCCCTTTCGGGTAGGGGTCCGCGCAACCCATTGATCATCTAGTAGGCAGCGACCGCACCCCGCACTACGCTGCGTCCATGAGCATGCTCACGCCCCCCGGCATGGGGGGCAAGTACCGCATCACGGGCAACAGGTTTCCCCACATGCGCCGGCCGCCCAACCGCCGCCGGATCGTGCTCGTCAGCGCCGCCGCGGCCGTGGTGCTGGGGCTCACCGGATGGGGAACGCTCCAGCTCGTCGGCGTCTACGGCGGCTTCTCCGGCAGCAGCCAGGACACGGCCGCCGCCCGGACGGCCGCGCAGGAGAAGAAGAGCGGCGACTGCAAACCCGGTGCCGGCGCACCACCGGTCAAACGGGCCGACCCCAGGCCGCTGCCCAAGCCCGGCGACATCACCGTCAACGTCTACAACGCCACTCCGCGCGGCGGCCTCGCCAAAATCACGGCGGACGAACTCGAACGCCGCGGCTTCCGCATCGGCCAGGTGGGCAACGCCCAGGCCGACTACGACAAGAAGGTGCCCGGCACCGGAGTACTGCTGGGCAACCAGGCCGCCGTCGAGGGGGCGCTGAAGGTCCTGGGCACGCAGCTCGCCGGCACCGAGGTGCGCACGGACGAACGCGAGGGCCAGGACGTCGACCTCGTCCTCGGGGCGGGCTACCAGGCGCTGGCGCCGAAGGAGGAGGCGGACAAGGCGCTGACGGCGCTGGAGGAGGGGCAGCCGGTGCCCTCGCCGTCGGCGGCTCCCTCGTCCCCCGCGGCCGGGAAGGCCGAACGCAAGGCGAGCCCCGCCGCGAAGTGCTGACGCGGGGGGCTCGTGCAGTCGCCCGGGTGCGGGCCGGTGGCCGGTTTGTGCCCACCCGTTCCTCCCCCGGCTACCGCCGGGGGGACCCCCAGCGGAACGCCTGCCCACAAACCGGCGGCTCGGTCAGCCTGCCGTGCCGTACATGCGGTCGCCCGCGTCGCCCAGGCCCGGGACGATGTAGCCGTTCTCGTTGAGGCGCTCGTCGACGGAGGCGGTGACCACGGTCACCGGCGCACCGGCGAGCTCGCGCTCCATGACCTCGACGCCCTCCGGGGCGGCCAGCAGGCACAGCGCGGTGACGTCGTCGGCGCCGCGGTCGATCAGCTCGCGGATGGCCGCGACGAGGGTGCCGCCGGTGGCCAGCATCGGGTCCAGGACGTAGACCTGGCGGCCGGAGAGGTCGTCCGGCATGCGGGTGGCGTAGGTCTCCGCCTTGAGGGTCTCCTCGTTGCGGATCATGCCGAGGAAGCCGACCTCGGCCGTCGGCAGCAGCCGGACCATGCCGTCGAGCATGCCCAGGCCGGCCCGCAGGATCGGCACCACCAGCGGCCGCGGGTGCGACAGACGCACACCGGTGGTCGCGGTGACCGGGGACTCGATGTTGACCTGCTCGGTCCGCACGTCGCGCGTGGCCTCGTAGGCGAGCAGGGTGACCAGCTCGTCGGCGAGGCGCCGGAAGGTGGGGGAATCGGTGCGCTTGTCGCGCAGGGTGGTGAGCTTGTGCGCCACCAGGGGGTGGTCGACGACGTGGATCCGCATGACATCGACATTAACCGAGCTTCACGGCCCGGGCGCCCGCCCGGACCCCGTCGGTGCTCTGCCGGCCCGGAGGCATCAAACCACCACTAAGGGGGAAAGTGGGCACGTACGCCCGGTCTGTCGCCGGGCGAGGACCTCGGCACGAGGTGGTGCTGTCCATGGCTGGGCGTGAGAAACGGGAGTCCATAGAGCCCGGGCCCGGGCCGCGACGCGGCGCGGGCGAACGACGGGAACGGCGCGAGAGCGGGGCGCGCGCGGGGCGCGCGGCGCGCGGGGAGGGCGCGGGCGAACCGCGCCGCGAGGAGATCCTCGAGCGGCGGCGGGCGCCGCGCGGGCTGCCGGAGGGGCGAAGAGAGCCCCGGGCGGGCGCCGCGGACGGCGACGACCCGGGCGGGGCGGACGCCGGCCCGGAGAGCGCCGAGGACCGCCGGCGGCGCCGGGCGCAGTTCCTCCGAGAGCTGAACGAGGCCAGGGAGCTGCGCGACCGGGTGCAGCCGCGCCGGGCCCGGGCGGCCCGGATGCGCCAGCAGATGCGGATGCGGACCTTCCGGTGGTGAGCCGGCCGCCGGACCGCCGCGCCCAGGTCACGCCCGTACGGCGCCCTCCCGGGCCCCACGTGAGCGACATCTCTCGGACTGCTGCACGACGCAGCGCGGAAGACCTCTCGCAACGCCCCGGTTTCTGCCACGATTCCGAGTGGGCGGGGTGGTTCCCCGTCCGGCCCGGCACCGCCTATGACCAGTGGGAGAGTCACGGTGTACTTCGCCGCATTGCTCGCGCGCACCGAAGACGGTTGGGAAGCGAGCGACACAGAACTCGACGATGTGGAGACCCTGGCCGACCTCGTCGACCTCGCCCGGGAGAACGCGGTCGAGGACGACACCGTCGTCGCCCTCATCGAGCAGGAGGACGCCTGGTTCGCCGTCGTGCGGGTGGACGGTGAGGACGACCCGCGCGTCTACGTCTCCAACGCCTCCGTCGCCGCCCGCAGCTCGTACGGGGCGATGCTCGTCGACGAGCTGACCGGCCGCGAGGAGGACGGCTCCGACGACCTCGACGCCCTCGACCTGGACGGCACCGAGGAGGGCGAGCCCGAGCCGGAGGAGGACGACGAGGACGGCGAGGCCGCCGGCGAGGTCGTCCCCCACGGGCCGCTGGGCGACGCCGAGCTCCTGGCCGACCTCGGGGTGGGCGCGAAGGAACTGCTGGCCATGGAGGGCGACGCGCTCAACGACATCGCCGCCCTCCTGGGCTGCAGCGAGATCCTGGAGGCCGTGCGCTGACGACCCGGCCCCGCCGGGCCGGTGGACCGCCGCCCCGGCGGCCCCCCGGCCGGGCCCGGGCCGCGTTCGCCCACACTGGTGCCATGAACGAAGCCGCCGACCGGAGTGCCGGCCCGGGTGCGCCCACCGCGCCGGAGCCCGCCCACGACCCCGTACGCGACCCGTGGCTCGCCCCCATGCGGGCCGCGCTCGCCGAGGCCGAGCGGGCCCCGGACACCGGCGACGTGCCGGTCGGCGCGGTCGTGCTCGGCCCCGACGGATCCGTGATCGGCCGGGGTCGCAACGAGCGCGAGGCCACCGGCGACCCCACCGGCCACGCCGAGGTGCTGGCCCTCCGCGAGGCCGCCCGCGCCGTCGGCGAGTGGCGGCTGTCGGGCTGCACGCTGGTCGTCACGCTCGAACCGTGCACGATGTGCGCGGGTGCGATCGTCCTCTCCCGCCTGGACCGCGTCGTCTACGGCGCGGCCGACGAGAAGGCGGGCGCGGCCGGCTCCCTGTGGGACGTCGTCCGCGACCGCCGCCTCAACCACCGCCCCGAAGTGATCTCCGGGGTGCTCGACGAGGAGTGCGCCGGACTCCTCACGCGCTTCTTCCGGGGAGGCGATCGGGGAGGCGATCGGGGAGGCGATCGGGGAACCGATTTCGGAAGACGGCACCCCGTCCGCTAAGCTTCCTCTCGGTAGCGTGTCCGAGCGGCCGAAGGAGCACGCCTCGAAAGCGTGTGAGGGGGCAACTCCTCCGTGGGTTCAAATCCCACCGCTACCGCCAGGGATCACCCCCGGACCGCGCGAGCGGACCGGGGGTGATCTGCGTTTGCGCGGCGTTCACGCGGCTGCGTCGGCGCCTGCGTTTGCCTGACGGCGTGTCGGGTTATGTACGAGTACGTGCATTTCAGATCATTTGCACCACTGCGGGTAGCGAAAGCGGTCGGCTCATGACCCTGCGCTTCCACGTCCTCGGCCACGTACGGGCCGACCGGGACGGCCAGCCCCTGAAGCTGGGCTCCCCCCAGGAGCGGGCCGCCCTCGCCCTCCTGCTGCTGCGCCGCGGGCGCACCATGAGCACCCCCGAGCTGATCGACGCCCTGTGGGGCCAGGACCCGCCGCACCGGGCCACCGACACCCTGCGCACCTACATCACGCGCCTGCGCGCCGTCATCGAACCCGAACGGGCACCACGGGCCCGCGCCAGGATCCTCGTCTCCACCGGCACCGGCTACGCCCTGCACGTCCCCGACGACGCACTCGACGCGGCCCTCTTCGACCGGCGCCTGGCCACCGCCGCCCGGGCCCGCGCCGCCGGCGACCTCACCGCGGCCCACGAACACCTGACCGCCGCGCTGGCCGCCTGGGAGAGCGGCACCGCCCTGACCGGACTGCCCGGACCCGGCATCGACCGCGAACGCGAACGCCTGCGCGCCCTGCACACAGGCGCCCGCGAGGACCTCCACGACTGCGCCATCGCCCTCGGCCGGCACGCCGACGCCATCACCGGGCTGCGCGCCCTCGCCACCGAACACCCCCTGCGCGAACGCACCCGCGCCCTGCTCATGCTCGCCCTGCACCGCGCCGGCCGGCAGGCCGAGGCCCTGGCCGTCTTCACCGAGACCGCCCGCCTGCTCACCGAAGGCGGCGGCCCCGGGCCCGGACCGGAACTCGTCCGCCTCCACGAGCAGGTCCTGGCCGGCGACCCGGCCCTCGCCCCGCCCCGGCCGGGCCCGGTCGGCCGGTCGGCCCCCACGACCCCGCGGCACCGCGCGGACCGGCTGCCGCCCGAGCCGCCCTACGGCTTCACCGGCCGCGACGAACTCGCCGCCACCATCCGCGCCGCCCTCACCGGCGACGGCGCCCACGTCGTCGTCCTCACCGGCCCCGGCGGGGCCGGGAAGAGCGCCCTCGCCGTCCACGTCGCCCGGGCACTGCGCGCCCGCCACCCCGACGGACCGCTGTGGGCCGACCTGCGCGGCACGCGCGCACTGCCGCCGGACGCGGGCACGGTCCTCGCCGGCCTGCTGCACGACCTCGGCACCACCGACGCCGCCCTGCCGCACGGCACCGACCGCAGGGCCGCCCTGCTGCGCTCGCTGCTCGCCGAACGCCGCACCGTGCTCCTGCTCGACGACGCCCACGACGAACAGCAGGTCCTCCCCCTGCTCCCCGGCGCCGCCGGCTGCGCCGTCCTCGTCACGAGCCGGACGCCCCTGCAGCTGCCCGGGGCGCGGACGGTCGAGGTGGGCCCCCTGGAGGAGAAGGACGCACTCCGCCTCCTGGCCGCGGTGAGCGGCAGCGACACGACGGGCCCGACCGCCCCCGCGGCCGCCGTGGTGGCGGCCTGCGAGGCCCTCCCCCTGGCCGTACGCCTCGCCGGCGGACGCCTGGCGGAACGTTCCGCCTGGACGCTGGCCGACGTGGCCGCCCGCCTCCACGAGGAACGGACCCGCCTGGAGCACCACGGTGCGGGCACCGACACGGCGGTCGAGGCGGCACTGCGCGTCGGCTACGAGGCCCTGGACCGGGCGACGGCCGCGGCCCTGCGCCTCCTGTGCCTCCCGGACGCGGACCACGCGGACGCGGCAGCGGCCGCGGCGCTGCTCGGGACGGGGGAGGCGGGGGCGACGGCGGGGGCCGGGGACCTCGGCGGTGAGGACGCGGTCGATGACTCGGTCGAGGACGCCGCCCGGGTGATCGCCTCGCTCGTCGACGCGGGGCTGTTGGAGCCGTTGCCCTCCGGGCGGTACCGGCGGCATGCCCTCGTCGAGGACTTCGTGCGCCGGGAGAGCGACCGCAGTGACAGTGCCGCCGTGCGCGAAGCCGCCCTGATGCGGCTCGCCGCGCATCGGCTCGCCACCGCCGTCGGCGCCCTGCAGCACCTGCGCCCCGGCAACGTCGTACCCCGCCATCTGCTGCACGGCGCCGCCGGAGGCGGGCTGCCGCTGCCGGGGGCCGCGGCCGCGCGGCGGTGGGTGCACGAGGCGCAGCCGCAGGTGCTCGCCACCATGCGGCAGGTGTTGTACGCGGGCGCCGACGCCGCGCTGCCCCTCGCCGTCGACCTGCTGACCGTATGGGGCGAACTCGCTCCCGCCGCGGACCTGACGGCCCTCGCCCGGCAGGCCCTGGACCGGGCCCGCCGCGGCGGCGACGACGCGTGCGCGGCCCGCGCCCTGCGGCTCGTCGCCGCGCCCCGGCCCGGCGCCGACACCTACGAGCGCGCCGAACGCGAACTGCGGGCGGCCCTGCGGTGGGGCGAGGCGGCCGGCGACGCCCTCGCGCCCCTGCTCACGGGCCGCCAACTCGCCCTCGTCCTCCTGGAGCTGGGCCGCCCCGAGGACGCGCTGCCCCTGCTGGTGCGCGCCGAGGAACGCCTGCGGGAGGACGGTGCGCAGGCCGACGCCGCCGAGGCACTGGCCGAGGCGGCCGGGGCGTACGTGGCGGTGGGGCGCACCGAGGAGGCACTGCGCGCCGTCGACCGGGCCACGGCCCTGGCGCGGGAGGCCGGCGGGCCGACCGCCCTGGCGCGGGTGCTCGCCGAGTCGGGCCGCGTCCACCTGCGGGCCGGCCGCTCGGCCGCCGCGGCGGACCGGATGCGCGAAGCGCTGGAGACGGCCGGCCCGGACGGGACCGACCCGCGCTGGGAGGCGCTCGTACGGGCCCGGCTGGCCCAGTGCCGGCTGGCGCAGCTGCGGCACCGGGAGGCGATCGCGGCCGCCGACGCGGCGCTGGCGGCGGAAGCGGTGCTGGGGGACGCGCACATCCGTGCGCTGGCGCTGGCGGCGCGCGGGCGGGCGCAACTTGCCCTGGGCGAGCCGCGGCTGGCGTGGGGAGCGTTGCGGGAGGCGCACGAGTTGCTGACGCGGCGGGGGGCGGCGGAGGCGGCGGAGGTGGCGGTGGTGCTGGCGGAGGAGTTCGCGACGGGGTGACGGCGCGGCTCCTCGCGCAGTTCCCCGCGCCCCCACCGGGCACCACGGCGCCCCGCAGGGGCGCGGGGAACTGCGCGATCGGCCACCGACGGCCCGCAGCCGAGGCACTTCCCGACCTGCGAGCGCATCGTGGC
Source organism: Streptomyces sp. PKA51 (assembly GCF_057552455.1). Taxonomy (NCBI): domain Bacteria; kingdom Bacillati; phylum Actinomycetota; class Actinomycetes; order Kitasatosporales; family Streptomycetaceae; genus Streptomyces; species Streptomyces sp. PKA51. Next base: position 426,697 of record NZ_BAAJPZ010000004.1, on the reverse strand, counting down.
TCGCCGCGCAGTTCCCCGCGCCCCTGCGGGGCGCCGTGGTGCCGGCGGGCAGGGGCTACGCCGGCACGCTGCCGGCTATTGGGGACGGGAAGTCGTCGATCCAGCGGAACGCCGGTTCCGCGCCGGAGATGCGGATCACCTTCGAGACCATCGCCCCGCCCCGCACCACCCGCAGGCACCCTCCGCCCCGCAGCGCCCGTGCCCGGACGCGCAGGAGCAGGCGGACGCCGCTCGCGTCCAGGAACGTCACTGCGCGCAGGTCGACGACCAGGTCGCGGCAGCGTGCCGCGAGTGCTTCCATGCGCGGGCCGAGCACCTGCTCGGCCAGGATGTCGATCTCTCCCACCAGTTCCATGACGACCGCTCCTCCGACCACGCGTTCCCGCATGGTGAAGGCGAGCTCGTGCACGCCCATGGCGAACCTCACCGCCCTCCCTCATCGGGCACATCGTGTGCCCTTGTGGTGCCCCGGGAGTGGGCGGTTTTCACCTGTCCGGCGGCACCGGGAAAAGCGCGGAAGCCCCGGCTCCGGACCCGTGCGCGAAATGGTCCGGAGCCGGGGCTTCCGGCGGTTGGTGCACGGGGGAGGCGGCGCAAGGGGCGAGCCGCCTCCCCCGACGAGGACACGGTCTCCGGCACGGGCCGCGGTCGGGGGGGATTCGCGCGGCCCGGCCCCGCAGTGAGGCCGTATCCCGAGGCCCGGGGGATTCCTGCCAGATCCCCGGACCGGCCTCCATCCTCCGCCTGCGCCCGCGTCGCGGAGCCCGGCGAAGGGCCCGGCCCATAGGGCCGAAGGTCCTTAAATGCCGCGTAAGGGAGTGAAGCGCGACACGACGGTCCGACACGCCGCCAGTTTTCGGCCATCCGTTCCCTCGCACGGATGCACGGATAGACTCACGCGACCGCACAGGGGACGGCAACAGGGGAGGCAGTGCGCGGTGCAGACGAAGAAGGTCGTGCTCTGGGGCCTGGGCATCTTCGTGGCGTACACGATCATCCACTCCCCCGCCCGCTCGGCCGAGCTGGTGCAGATAGGGTTCGAGGGCATTTCGGACGCCGCCAAGAACATCGGCGAGTTCATGACCCAGCTGATCAGCTGAGCCGAGAGGACGAGGACGCCTGTGATCCGCCACCTGGTGCTGTTCAAGCTCGATGAGGGCGTGGAGCGCGACGACCCGCGCGTCGTCGCCGGCGTACGCGCCTTCGAGGGGTTGGGCGAGGCCATCGAGGACCTGCGCTCCTGGGAGTGCGGCTGGAACGTCTCGGACCGGCCGATCGCCTACGACTACGCCATCAACTGCTCCGTCGAGGACACCGACGCGCTGCAGCGCTACCTGGACCACCCGGCCCACCAGGCGGGCGTCGCCCAGTGGCGCGAATTCGCGACCTGGGTGATCGCCGACTACGTGTTCTGACCCGGCCCGGTATCCGGCGCCCGCCCGGTCCCCGCACCGGAGCACGCCGGTCCGCCGCTCTTCGCCGCCCCTCACCGCCTCGGTGGGGGGCGGCTTTTGACGTCAACACGGCTTTATGCGGTGCTTGCACACAACGGACATGTCTTGTGATGCTATGACCGCTTTTGCCGGATGAGTTGATCGAATTTGACCGCGAAGGGGTGGTGACCGTGCCGGCCCGTACAGCGCCTGAAGCCCCCCTCCGGCGCGATGAGCCCACCGGCGAAAGGGACGCCGAGCAGCCGCACGCCGACGGGGTGCCGGACGAGCGCGGGGAGGACTCCGCGCAGCCGGCCCCGCCCGCCGGCCGGACCCGCGAGGGCCGCGGCGCCGACGCGCGCGCCCTGACGCAGGTGCTCTTCAAGGAGTTCGTGAAGCTCCAGCCCGGCACGCCGGAGCACGCCCGCGTGCGCGCCGCCCTGATCGAAGCCAACCTCCCGCTCGTGCGGTACGCCGCGGCGCGCTTTCGCAGCCGCAACGAACCCATGGAGGACGTGGTGCAGGTGGGCACCATCGGGCTCATCAACGCGATCGACCGCTTCGACCCCGACCGGGGCGTGCAGTTCCCGACGTTCGCCATGCCCACCGTGGTCGGGGAGATCAAGCGCTACTTCCGCGACAACGTGCGCACCGTGCACGTGCCGCGGCGCCTGCACGAGCTGTGGGTGCAGGTCAACGGCGCCACCGAGGACCTGACGGTGCTGCACGGCCGCTCACCGACCACCGCCGAGATCGCCGAACGGCTCAACATCGCCGAGGAGGAGGTGCTGGCCTGCATCGAGGCCGGCCGCTCCTATCACGCCACCTCCCTGGAGGCCGCGCAGGAGGGCGACGGCCTGCCCGGACTGCTCGACCGGCTCGGCTACGAGGACCCCGCGCTGGCGGGGGTCGAGCACCGTGATCTGGTGCGCCACCTGCTCGTACAGCTTCCGGAGCGGGAACAGCGCATCCTTCTGCTGCGCTACTACAGCAATTTGACGCAGTCGCAGATCAGCGCGGAGCTGGGGGTGTCGCAGATGCATGTGTCCCGGCTACTCTCACGGAGCTTCGCCCGTCTGCGCTCCGCAAATCGAATCGATGCCTAACCCCTGCGGGTGACAGCCCCCCGGTGACATGGGGAAGATATATCGACTTGGCGCTACAGCGTGTTGCCGACATGTGACATTCTGCAGGAACTGCGTTTGCCACAGCGCAGCCTCCGGTATTCAGGTGGAGGCTGAATCCCTCGTGCGAGGGCGCCGCTGTGACCCGTCCGCGACCTCAAGGGGGTGGCATGTCCGTAGACCTGGGCAGCGCGAAGGTGCTCGCCAACGACGCACCGCAGGCGGCTCCGCAGACCGTGCTCGACAACTGCGAAGCCATCGACACCCGCACCCTCTCCCGCTCGTTGTTCCTGCGGCTGGCCACCCTGGAGCCCGGCAGCGCCGAGCGGGCGTACGTGCGCGACACCCTCATCGAGCTCAACCTCCCCCTCGTGCGCTACGCCGCCGCCCGTTTCCGCAGCCGCAACGAGCCCATGGAGGACATCGTCCAGGTCGGGACGATCGGGCTGATCAAGGCGATCGACCGGTTCGACTGCGAACGCGGGGTCGAATTCCCGACGTTCGCCATGCCCACGGTCGTCGGCGAGATCAAACGCTTCTTCCGCGACACCAGCTGGTCCGTGCGCGTGCCGCGCCGCCTGCAGGAGCTGCGCCTGGCCCTGACCAAGGCCAGCGACGAGCTCGCACAGAAGCTCGACCGCTCCCCCACCGTGCCGGAACTGGCCGTGTGCCTCGGCGTCTCCGAGGAGGACGTCGTCGACGGCCTCGCCGTCGGCAACGCCTACACCGCCAGCTCCCTGGACTCCCCCTCCCCCGAGGACGACGGCGGCGAGGGCTCGCTGGCCGACCGCCTGGGCTACGAGGACACGGCGCTGGAGGGCGTGGAGTACCGCGAGTCGCTCAAGCCGCTGCTGGCCAAGCTGCCCGCGCGCGAACGGCAGATCATCATGCTGCGGTTCTTCGCCAACATGACGCAGTCGCAGATCGGCGAGGAGGTCGGCATCTCCCAGATGCACGTCTCCCGGCTGCTGACCCGCACGCTGGCGCAGCTGCGCGAGGGCCTCATCTCCGACTGAGACATGTACAGCTGACGTACCGTCAGCGAAACTGGGCCGATGCGACGGAAGACGCTCGTCTCCGCTTCGGCCGCCGCGCTCTGGCTGGGTACGGCGGGCGCCCTGGGCGCCCTCGCCGCCGGCTGCGACAGCGCTGCCCGTGACGGCTACGTCGCCGCAGGGGACGCCGGCCCCGGCGGCAACGTGCCGCCGCAGGACGGCGTACGGTACGTGCCGCTGCCGTCGCCTTCGCCGTCACCTTCGCCCTCGCGCGTCACGGCAACGCCGAGGCCCACGCCGACACCGACGCCCGCGGTGCGCCGCCCCGTACCGGCTCCGCGCTCCGCACCGCCCGCGCACCGGCCCGTTCCGGCTCCCGCCACGAGCGGGGGCGCGAGCCCCACGAGGAGCAGCGGCAGCCGCACACCCACGGCTGCGCCGCAGCCCTCGCCGTCCCCCTCCCCGCCTGCATTGCAGGTGAGCGCCCCGCGCCGGGAACCCGCCGACGAGCGCTGGTGCGAGCAGGTCGCGCTGACCTTCACGAACACGGGCGGCGGCCCGATCGCGGAGGGCACGGTCACCCTGGGGACGCACGTCCTGGGCCTGTGGGGCGACACAGACTGGACGACCGTCACCACGACCCGCCCCCTGCCCGCCCCGCTCGCCGCGGGCGAGGCGGCGGAGGCGAAGTGGACGGTGTGCGTGGACGCGTGGCGCGTCCTGCCGGGGATGTGGATCGAGACGCGGGACGTCGCCGTCGACTGGCGGTAGTGCGGGCGCGGCGGATCTTCGTCACGCGCCACCGCGGCGCCCCGTCAGGGGCGCGGGGAACGACGCGATCGGCCGGCGACGCCCGGAACCGACTCGCCACCTCGGGGCCCGACTGCAGGCACGTCGTGGCTTGTCGCGCCCACGCGGCGGCAGCCGCAGATCGACAACGCCCCGCGCCCCTTGGGGGCGCACCCTGCCGCAGGCGCGGCCGGTAAGGGACTACGCCAGTGCGAGCCAGGCCGCGGCCGCCACGAGGGCGATCGCGGCGATCACGCCGAGGAGCACGCCCACGCGCCCCCCTCCGCCGTCGCGGCGGCGTCCGTGGGTCGCGGGCGCCGCGGCGCGCGGCGCGCCCGGCGCCGCCGGTGCGGCCTCGTCGACGAAGGCGCGGAACATCTGCGTGCTGCCCGCCGGGTCGTAGGGGCCGTCCTGGTGGGCTTGGGGATGCTGCGGGTTGGCCATGGGCCAGGACCCTAGCGAAGCCGGGGCGGCGCCGGGCCGCGGGGCTGCTGCTTTACGGCCACTCGGGCAAGCCTTGGGGTTTCTTTTACCCGATTTTCCTACTTTTCGTTTGCCTTCAGCAACCAATCTTTCTTACAGTTGCCTGAAGCAACCTAAAGTCCGAGGAGCAGGCCCATGGCCGCACAGGAGCAGTACGAAGAGCTGGCCCGCCAACTCAGTGCCATCGGTGCCGTCAAGCGCGGCCTGAGCCGGAGCCTGCCCCAGGACTGCCACCCGGCCACCGCGATCATGCTCGCCCTGCTCAAGCAGGACGGCGACATGCGCATGAGCCGCCTCGGCGAGCTGATGGCCATCGACGCGTCGGTGACCAGCCGGCACGTCGCCCACGCCGCCGAGCGCGGCTGGCTCGACCGGCGGGCGGACCCCCTCGACCGGCGGTCCCGGCTGCTGAGCCTCACGCCCAGCGGAGAGGCGTTGCTGGAGGAGGTGAGCCGGCGCTACACGCAGGCGCTGGCCACCGCTCTGGAGGACTGGTCCGACGACGACGTCGGCCACCTCATCGGCCTGATGAAGCGGCTGCGCACCAGCTTCGGGGACTGCCGTCCCCGTACCCCCGCAGCCGCCACCCGTACGCCCGTCTGACACCCCCACCGAGAAAGGAAGTCCATGGCCAAGTCCACACCAGCCGGTGTACGGGACGCCACCGGAGCACCTTCCCCCACCGCCGACGCCGCGCCCATGACGCACCGCCAGATAATGGAGGCGCTGTCCGGACTGCTGCTCGGCATGTTCGTGGCGATCCTCTCCTCGACGATCGTCTCGAACGCGCTGCCGGAGATCATCCACGACCTGCACGGCAGCCAGTCGTCGTACACCTGGGTCGTCACCGCGTCCCTGCTGGCGATGACCGCCTCGACCCCGCTGTGGGGCAAGCTCTCCGACCTGTTCAGCAAGAAGCTGCTGGTGCAGCTGGCGCTGGTCGTCTACGTGGCGGGCTCGGTCGTGGCCGGCCTGTCGCAGAACACCGGCACCCTGATCGCCTGCCGCGTCGTGCAGGGCATCGGCGTCGGCGGTCTGTCCGCCCTGGCGCAGATCGTCATGGCCGCGATGATCTCCCCGCGCGAGCGCGGCCGTTACTCCGGCTACCTCGGCGCGACCTTCGCCGTCGCCACCGTCGGCGGCCCGCTGCTGGGCGGCGTCATCACCGACACCGACTGGCTGGGCTGGCGCTGGTGCTTCTACGTCGGCGTGCCCTTCGCGATCATCGCGCTGATCGTGCTGCAGAAGACCCTCAAGCTGCCCGTGGTCAAGCGCGACGTGAAGGTCGACTGGCTGGGCGCCTTCTTCATCACCGCCTCCGTCACCCTGCTGCTGATCTGGGTCACCCGCGCCGGCAAGGGCAAGGACTACGACTGGATCTCGTGGCAGACCGGCGTCATGGTCGGCGGCTCGCTGCTGCTCGCCCTGCTCTTCCTCCTGGCCGAGACGCGCGCCGCGGAACCGATCATCCCGCTGCGGCTGTTCCGCAACCCGACGATCGCGCTGTCCTCGCTCGCGAGCCTCTTCGTGGGTGTGGCGATGTTCGCCGGCACCGTCTTCTTCTCCCAGTACTTCCAGCTGGCGCGCGGTGAGTCGCCGACGATGTCCGGCGTGCTGACCATCCCGATGATCGGCGGCCTGTTCGTCTCCTCGACCGTCTCCGGCCAGATCATCACCAAGACCGGCCGCTGGAAGGCGTGGCTGCTCAGCGGCGGTGTGCTGCTGACCGCGGGCCTGGGCCTGCTGGGCACGATGCGCTACGACACCCCGTACTGGCACCTGGCGATCTACATGGCGCTCACCGGTCTGGGCATCGGCATGATGATGCAGAACCTGGTCCTCGCCTCGCAGAACCAGGTCGAGCCCAAGGACCTCGGCGCCGCCAGCTCCGTCGTCACCTTCTTCCGCTCCCTCGGCGGTGCGGTGGGCGTCTCCGTGCTGGGCGCGGTGCTCGCCAACCGGGTGCCGGACTACGTCCGCGACGGGCTGGTCAAGCTCGGCCCGAAGGCCACGGCGGCCATGGGCCACGGCGGTACGTCCGGCGGCGGCATCCCCGACCTGAAGGCGCTGCCCGCCCCGCTGCGGACGGTCATGGAGAGCGCGTACGGCCACGGCATCGGCGACGTGTTCCTCTACGCGGCGCCGTGCGCGCTGATCGCGTTCATCGTGACGCTGTTCATCAAGGAGGTCGCGCTCAAGCGCGGCTGACGAGCTCCCGGTGCGGGGGCGGGCACAAGGGCAGGGGACGGCCTGCTCGCACCCGCACCGGGCATGCGAAGTGCCGGGTACGCCACGGACGTACCCGGCACTTCGCGGTTTTCGCGCCAAGCTCTGCGCCCCTACGGGGTGCGGTCGCGCAGGACCTCTATGCCGGCGATCACCGTCTCCAGGCCCATGCCGAAGTCGTGCTCCCACATCTGGGCGACGGTCTGCTCGCCGCGCTTCTCGGCGATCTCGGCGGCCTCCCGGTACTGCTCGGTGAAGTCCGTCCGCTCCGTGACGACCTGCATCACGTGGGCGTAGTACTCGTCCTCGCCGACCCCCGCCGCCCGGCAGCGCTCCATGTACAGCCCCTGCGTGGCGGCGAAGCCGTACGCGAACTGGAACACCGCCGAGATCGCGCCGGTCAGCGCGTGGGGCGCCACCCCGCTGCGCCGGATGACGGCCAGCGAGGTGTTCGCGAAGGTCATGGCCCGCGGCCCGATGTTGAGGTACTGGCCGAGCAGCTGCGGCAGCCAGGTGTGGGCCACCAGGGTGCGGCGGTACTGGCTCACCAGGTCGCGCAGCTGGTCGCGCCAGTCGGCCGTCTCCTCGGCGGGGTCGGGCAGGGCGATCTCGCCCCACACCTCGTCGATCGCGAGCTCGAGCAGGTCGTCCTTGGTGTCGACGTACCAGTAGACCGACATCGCGGTCACGCCGAGCTCCGCCGCCAGGCGGCGCATGGAGAACTTCGCGAGGCCCTCGGCGTCCAGCAGCCGCACCGTGGCGGCCACGATCCGCTCCCGGTCGAGGGCGCCCTCGCCGCTCTGCCCGCCCGACCGGCGCTTGGGGGCACCGTCCTGCTTGTCGGCCAGCCACACACTGGTCCGCATGCTGCCCGCGTCCGCGCGGCTGCCGCCCGCCATGCCGGCCCTCTTCCTCTTCACTGACACGCTCCCCGTACCGAAATGCTACGGCCCGCTCCGGGCGGGCCGAAGGGCCCGCCCGGAGCGGGCGTCGTCATGCCGTGCCCACCGCTGTCACGCTCCGGCCTGCTGCTGCCGCTCGGCCCGGTAGAGCAGGACGGCCGCGAGGGCACCGCCCGCGAGGACGGCGGCGGCCCCCACCAGCTGGCTGGTCTGCACGCCCGTGGCGAAGGCGTCGGCGATCGCGGCGCGATCGGCCGGCGTACGGGCGTGGGAGAGGGCGGCCGGCAGCGAGCCCGCGCCGGCGGCGACGGCCGGGACGAGGGCGGCGAAGCGGGAGTTCAGCACGGCACCCAGCACCGCGACGCCCAGGCCGTTGCCGCATTCCTGCAGCGTGCCGTTGACGCCGGCGCCGACGCCGGCCTTCTCCGGCGGGATCGCCGACATGATGGCGTTGGCCATGGCCGGCATGGACAGCGCGATGCCGCAGCCCATCAGGATCAGGCCCAGCAGCATGCCGCCGTAGCCGTGCGCCCCGAGGGTCGCTATGGCCGCGAGGCCGCCGGCCAGCAGGCCCATGCCGCCGGCGATGGCGAGCGGGGTGCCCACCTTGGGCAGCAGCCGGGCGCCCACGCCGGTGAGGTTGAGGACGACGATGACCAGGGCGAGCGGCGTCATGCGCAGGCCCGTCTGCAGCGGGTCGTAGCCCAGGACGAGCTGCAGGTGCTGGGTGAGCAGGAAGAACGAACCGCCCATGCCGAAGGCGACCAGGATGCCGCCGGAGACCGCGCCGACGAAGCGGCTGTTGCGGAAGAAGTGCATGTCCAGCATCGGGTACGGGCAGCGGCGCTCCCACAGGGCGAACGCGGCGAGCGTGACCAGGCCGATCGCGCCGGAGACCAGCACCCGGCCGGAGGTCCAGCCGTACCCGGGCCCGGAGATGATCGCGAAGACGACACCGGTCATGCCGATGGTGGACAGGATCGCACCGGGCACGTCCGGCCGGTCGCCGGAGGGGTTCTTGGACTCGGGCACCCACTTGAGCACCGCCAGCAGGCCGACGACGGCCACCGGCAGGTTGATCAGGAAGATCGAGCCCCACCAGAAGTGGTTGAGCAGCGCGCCGCCGATGAGCGGGCCGGCCGCGAAGCCGAGCGAGCTGACCGCGCCCCACAGGCCGATGGCCTTGGGCCGCTCCTCGTCGTCGAAGACCTGCACGATCACGGCGAGGGTGGTGGTCATCAGCAGCGCCCCGCCGACGCCCATACCGGCGCGGGCGGCGATCAGCTGCCCCGTGCTCTGCGCGAGGCCGGCGGCCAGCGACCCGAGCCCGAACAGGGCGAGCCCCGTGACCAGCATCTTCTTGCGCCCGTAGCGGTCGGCGGCGTTGCCCGCGGTGAGCAGCAGGCCGGCCTGGACCAGCGAGTAGGCGTTGATCATCCACTGGACGTCGGCCGTCGAGGCCCCCATCTCGCCGGTGAGGGAGGGGATGGCGACGGTGAGCACGGTGTTGTCCAGCAGCACGGTGAGCTGCGCGAGACAGATGACGGCGAGCACGGCCCATCGGGTGGGGTTCCGGTGCGGCGCAGCGGTGGGTTGCGGTGTCCGTTCGGTCTGGCTGGCGGTGTGCGCCGGCATGCGGGGTCCCCCTTGTACGGTGTACGAGCGCGATTGCTCGTACACCGTACAAGACGACGCTATACGCTGTACAGCGCTTTTTTGACGGGTCCCGCCACGGGCCTGGCCATGGGCCTCGTCGGGGCGGCGGACACAGCGGACCCGGCGGGCTCCGCGGGCTCGGCGGGCTCCGCGGGCTTGATGAGGTAGCCCGCGCCGCGGCGGGTGTGGATCATCGGCGGGGCATCGGCCTCGATCTTGCGGCGCAGGTAGGAGATGTAGAGCTCGACGACGTTGGCCCGGCCGCCGAACTCGTACGACCACACCCGGTCGAGGATCTGCGGCTTGCTCAGCACCCGCCGCGGATTGCGCATCAGGAAGCGCAGCAGCTCGAACTCGGTCGCGGTCAGGCGGATCTCCCGGCCGCCGCGGAAGACCTCGCGACTGTCCTCGTCCAGCACCAGATCCCCCACCACCAGCACCGCCCGGCCACGGGGGGCCGGCGAGGGCGAACGGCGCAGCAGCCCGCGCAGCCGGGCCATGACCTCCTCCATGCCGAACGGCTTGGCCACCCGGTCGTCGCCGCCCGCGGTCAACCCGGCGAAGCGCTCGCCACCCGGATCCTTCGGCGTCAGGAACAGCACCGGCAGACCGGGCCGTTCACGGCGCAGCCGGGCCGGCAGCTCCTGCGCGTCCGCGCCGGCGAGGGCCACGTCCAGGACGACGGCGTCCGGCCGGAACTCCGCCGCCGCCCCGGCCGCCGCGCCGGCAGGGGCCGACCGCACGCGCCAGCCCTCGTAGCGCAGGGCGAGGCAGAGCAGTTCGGTGAGCGCCGGCTCGTCGACGACGACCAGGACGCGCACGGGGGATCCGTCGTGGTGCAGCAACTGGGTGCGCCCGGTGGGCGAGGCGGTGGTCATACCGCCGATGGTCGGAGCGCCGGGTGAGAGGGGCCTTGCGGCACTCTGTGAATCTTCTGAGAATCGGCCGGCGCGGCAGCCGTGGCTCCTGTGAAAACGCCACAGGGCCGGTACGAGAACGTACCGGCCCTGTGGTCACAGTAGCGGGGACAGGATTTGAACCTGCGACCTCTGGGTTATGAGCCCAGCGAGCTACCGAGCTGCTCCACCCCGCGACGGTCGAGAAGACGGACCCGGAAACCGGGGACCGACTACTCGGCTGTGCGCTCGGCAGGATTCGAACCTGCAACCTCTTGATCCGTAGTCAAGTGCTCTATCCGTTAAGCTACGAGCGCTTGGCTTCCCGGCGGTTTTCCCGGCCGGTCGGCGTTGCGGGAACAACATTACATGAACCTCGCCGCCAGACGAAATCCATTGCCCGCACCCCACCTGACCTGCGAAAACACGCCCCAGGTGATCGAAAAAGCCCCGGCCGTCGAATCGACGACCGGGGCTTTCCCGTGTGCTGCGGAGGCGGAGGGATTTGAACCCTCGATGGGCTTTAAGGCCCAAACCGCATTAGCAGTGCGGCGCCATAGACCGGACTAGGCGACGCCTCCAGCTCACCCGCGCGTACACGGATGTCGCGTGCAGATGATGACACAGCCTTGCGGCCCGCCACCAATCGCACCCCTACGGTACCGGGCGACGGGTGTCCTGGGCAAAGGCGTTCGCGGCGCGCAACGCGGGGCGCTCCGGGGCGTTAGTGCGGGTGAGGGGTCCGACCGGGGTTCCGGCCGCCCGGCCCCGCCGTCGCCCGCACCCCAGGAGTACGCCCATGTCGCTCCGCCCCCTCCGCCGCCTGGTCCGCACCGCCGCGCTCCTCCCGGCCCTGGCCCCCGCCCTCCTCGCCGCCCCCGGCGCCACCGCCGCCCCGCTCCCGCCGGCCGGACTCGACCGCGAGGACCACCTGACGATCACCGTCGCCGACGGCGTCCGGCACGGCGCGCGCTACGAGCTGTACTGCCACCCCGCCGGCGGCACCCACCCGCACGCCCGCGAGGCCTGCGACCAGCTCGACGGCCAGACGACCTGGGGCAAGGACCCCTTCGCCCCCGTACCCGCGGGCGAGATGTGCACGATGATGTACGGCGGCACGGAGCACGCCCGCGTCACCGGCACCTGGGCCGGGCGGCCGGTCGACACCGAGTTCAAGCGCACCAACGGCTGCGAGATCGCCCGCTGGAACCGGTTCTCCCTTCTGTTCGGGGACTCGAAGGGCTTGCCGAAGAAAACCTCCGCGCAAACATTCCGGAAGTGACCCCGACGTCCCCCCGAAGGCGGACACGAGGGGCATGTCCGGCCTGCCCGCAACGCTCCTGAGGGGTCCCCCGGACCCCCTCGGCACACCCGTCATCACACCCGTCATCCGCAGTAGCGCCCGCCACGGCAGCCCGTAGACTTCCCCTCGATGACATGCCCGGGCGCGGTACGAAGCGGTACGAACCCGCCCCGAGCGGTCGGCAAGCAGCGGTAACCAGGGAGGAAGCGTCGTCGTGAGCAGCAGGCCATCCCGAGGCGCTGCTCGCCTCGCAGCCATACTCGACGCGCTGCCGGACGCCCTGCTGCTCGTCAACTGCAACGGCACGGTCGTCAACGCCAACCACATCGCCCTCGAGACCTTCGAGGTGCCCGGCACCGGACTCGTCGGACGCGGCCTGCTCGACCTCCTCCCCGAGTTCGACTCCCGGCGCATCCCCGGCGGCCTGCGCCCCCCGCGCGCCGAAGCCGACGGCGGACGCACCAAGCCCACCCGCATGATCGCCCGGCGCACCGACGGCACCCAGTTCCCCGTCGAGGTCACCAGCGCCAACCTCGAGGACGGCCGCACCCCCTACGCCGAACCCAACGGCTCCTACGACGACGAACTCCTCATGCTCGTCGTCCGCGACCTCACCGGCACCCTCGACACCGAAGCCGAACTCGCCCGCCAGCAGCGCCAGACCGAGATGATCCTGCGCGCCGCCGCCGAAGGCGTCGTCGGCGTCGACACCGCCGGCAAGGTCGTCCTCGTCAACCCCTCCGCCGCCCAGATCCTCGGCTACCGCGCCAGCGACCTCGGCGGCCGCGAACTGCACCCCCTCATCCACCACTCCCGCCCCGACGGCACGCCCTTCCCCTACGAGGAATCGCCCATCGCCGACACCCTGCGCTCCGGGCGCAAGCACCGGGTGCGCGGCCAGGTCCTGTGGGCCAAGGACGGCCGGGCCGTCCCCGTCGACCTCACCACCGCACCCGTGCGCGACGGCGAACAGCTCGTCGGCGCCGTCATGACCTTCACCGACCGGCGCCCCTACGACGCCCTCGCCGCCCGCCACCAGCAGCTGCTCGGCCTCGTCGAATCCTCCCTGCGCGGCCCCCTCGACCAACTCCGCGCCGAACTCGGCACCCTCGCCGACGACCCCGCCGGCCAGCTGTGGCCCGAGGCCAACCAGATCCTCCACCACCTCGCCGCCGGCTACGGCCGCATGGCCACCCTCGTCGACAACGTCCTCGCCTACCAGCGACTCGACGCCGGTCAGGACGACCTCGACCGCGAAAAGGTCTCCCTCGACGACGTCGTCTCCGCCGGCGTCGAAGGCGCCGTCGACCTCATCGGCCCCGGCCGCGCACAGTTCGCGGTGCACGCGCCCGCCATCGAGGCCGAGATCGACCCCACGCGGTTCGCCCAGGCACTCGCCCACCTCATCGCCGACGTCGCCGGCGTCGACGCCACCGGCGCGGCCGCACCCGGCGCCGTCCGCACCGGCGACTCCACGATCGTCGTCGCCGCCGCCCAGCGCGGCGACGTCGTCCGCATCGAGGTCCGCGGCCCGCACCCCGGCGGCGACCCCGTCCACGGCCCCCTCGTCCGCGGCATCGTCCGCCGGCACGGCGGCGTCCTGCAGACCCACGACGTACCGGGCGCGGCGGGCGGCCGCGCCTACGTCCTCGAAGTACCGCTGTCCGCCGAGGCGGGCCCCGTCCCGCCCCCGGCGGACCGGCGCGGCCCCGACACGGAGAATCTGACGACGGTCATGCCGCTGCCGACGCAGCGGGGCCGCGGCACGGCGCCGTCGGCGCCGGAGGCGCCGGACCCGGCGCCCGGGGGCACCGCGAAGGGGGCGGCGCCGGAGGCGCCGAGTGCGGGTGGCTTCCCGAGCCCGGCGGGCGGCGACGGCACGGCGCCGGGTGCCGGCGCGGCCGGCGGCACGGCGCCCCGCCCGGCGGGCGGCGGTGCGGCCCACGGCCGCGGCGCGGCGGGGGGGCCGGGCGGCTTCCCCGTGCCGGCGGGACCGGCGGGCGATGGCACGGCGGGCACGAACGGTTTCCCGGCTCCGGCGGGACCGGCGGGCGGCGGTGCGGGCCATGGCCGGGGGGAAGCGGGGGGCCCGGGCGGCTTCCCGGCCCCGGCGGGCGACAGCGCGGGCCACGGCCGTGGTGCGGCGGGTGACCCGAACGGTTTCCCCGTTCCCGCGGGCGACGGCGCACGGTCGGGTGCCGGCGCGGCCGGTGGGCCCAACGGCTTCCCCGTTCCGGCGGGCGACGGCGCTTCGGGCGCGAACGGTTTCCCGGCTCCCGCAGGGCCTGCGGGTAGCGACGCGGGCCAAGGCCGCGGGGCGACGGGGGGCCCGGACGGCTTCCCGGCCCCGGCAGGCGACGGCGCAGGGCCGGGTGCCGGCGCGGCCGGCGGCGGGAACGGCTTCCCCATGCCGGCGGGGCCGGTGGGCGATGGCGCGGGCCAGGGCCGCGGGGCGGCGGGGGGCCCGGACGGCTTCCCGGCCCCGGCAGGCGACGGCACGGGGCCGGGTGCCGGCGCGGCCGGCGGCGGGAACGGCTTCCCCATGCCGGCGGGGCCGGCGGGTGACGGCAAGGGCCAGGGCCGCGGTGCGGCCGGTGGCCCCAACGGCTTCCCCGTTCCGGCGGGCAACGACGCGGCGGGCACGAACGGTTTCCCCGTTCCCGCAGGGCCTGCGGGTAGCGACGCGGGCCAAGGCCGCGGGGCGACGGGGGGCCCGGACGGCTTCCCGGTTCCGGCGGGCGACGGCGCGGGGCCGGGTGCCGGTGTGGCCGGCGGACCCAACGGCTTCCCCGTGCCGGCGAGTGACGACGCAGGCCCGAGCCGCCGCGCGGCGGGAAACCCGAACGGCTTCCCCATGCCCGGCCCCACCCCCGGCGAGGGCGCGGGCGCACCGAACGGCGGCCCGGCCCCGGGCGCCGGCCGGCACGGCAACGGCTTCCCCGTTCCCGCGGACCCCGCGGGTGGCAACGCCGGCCCGGCGGGTCCCACGGCCGGCGGTCCGAACGGCTTCCCCGTTCCCGCGGGTAATGACGCGGGCCAGGGCCGCGGTGCGGCGGGCAACCCGAACGGCTTCCCCATGCCGGCGGGCGACAGCGCGCGGCCGGGTGCCGGCGCGGTCGGCGGCCCCCATGGCTTCCCCGTGCCGGCCGGTGACGGCGCAGGCCCGGCATCCCGCGCGGCGGGCAACCCGAACGGCTTCCCCGTGCCGGCGGACGACGGCGCGGGCCAGGGTCCCGGCGCGGCCGGTGGACCGAACGGCTTCCCGGTCCCGGCCGGTGACGGCGCAGGCCCGGCACCCCGCGCGGCGGGCAACCCCAACGGCTTCCCCGTGCCCGGCCCCACCCCCGGCGAGGGCGCGGGCGCGCCGGGCGGCGGCCCGGCCCCGGGTGCCGGCCGGCACGGCAACGGCCCCGCGGACGGCGGCCCGGTGGGCAACCCCAACGGCTTCCCCGTTCCCGGGAACCCCGCGGGCGACGGCATCGGTCCGGCCGGCGAGGCGACCGCGCCCGCGCCCGGTCGCGGTCGGCGGCGCAGCGGGGGCGACGCCCCGGGCGGGGACGACCGGCACGGCGGCTTCGAGGGCCCCATTGCGCTGCCCGGCGCCGCGGCGGGCGACCCGCCCGCCGCCGACGACACGGCCGCGCCGGCCGATCAGGGCAACGGCCCTGCCGACCAGGGCGCCTTCGGCGCCGACGGCGCGCCCGGCCCGGAGAGCGGTCCCACGGACCACGAGGCATTCGGCGCCACCGGCGCACGGCCCACGGGGCGGCGGCGGGGGCCGGCGCGGGCCGAGGTGGAGGACGAGCAGGGCGGCAGCGGTCTCGTGCCGGCGCAGTCCGCGCCCACCGGGCGGCGGGCGCGGCGGGATGCGGCGCCGGAGGCCGTGGAGGCGGCGGAGGCGCCGACGGGTCGGCGGGCGCGGCGGGCGCTGGCCGAGGCCGTGCCGGAGGCGCAGATTCCCGGGCAGGCGACGGCCGAAACCGCGGTGGAGCGCACCGCGTTCGCCATGCCGCCGGCCGACGGCGACCCGGCGGAGTTGTACGACCTCGCGGGGGCGTCCGTGCCGCCGGCGCAGCCCACGGGGCGGCGCCGGGCGCGGCGGGCGCTCGCGGAGGAGCCCGGTGCGCCGGCACCGGCGGCGGCGCCCGCGGCGCGGCCGATCAGTGTGCGGACGCTGGGTCAGGGCCCGGGTGCGGGTGACACGCCGGCGGCGGGGACGCCCACGGCCGGTTCGGGCCGGCGTCGCCGGCTGGCGAACCCGGCCGAGGGCGACCGTGAGGCGCAGGCCCAGGCGGCTGTCGCGGCGGCGCCGGTGCGGCCGCAGCCGCTGGGTTCGCCGGAGGGCAAGGCGTTCGCGGTCGGGGCGCCGGACGAGGGCGCCGAGGGCCCGGAGCCGTTGGACGGTCCGGACGGTGCGGTCGAGGTCGTGGAGGCGGTGCGGCCGCCGATGGACGACGAGCTGCCGCCGGAGCCGCTGGACAACCCGCGCCGCCTGCTGGTGTGGCCGGCGCCGGACGAGGCGACGGAGAAGGCGCTGACGGAGCGCGGCTACCGTCCGGTGATCGTGCATTCGCGCGAGGAGGTGGAGGAGCAGAAGGCCGCGTATCCGGCTGCGCTGTTCGTCGATCCGCTGACCGGTCCGATCACCCGGACGGCGCTGCAGTCGCTGCGGGAGGCGGCGACGGCGGCGGAGGTGCCGGTGCTGGTGACGGCGGGTCTGGGGCATGCGACGCGGGAGGCCGCCTACGGTGCCGATCCGGCCGTTCTGCTGAAGGCGCTGGCGCCGCGGGACAGCGAGATGCATCCGCCGCGGGTGCTGCTGATCGAGGAGCACGAGCCGATCGCGAATGCGTTGACGGCGACGCTGGAGCGGCGCGGCATGCACGTGGTGTGCGGGGCGACGGATTCGGAGGCCGTACAGCTCGCGGGGCAGACCCGGCCGAACCTGGTGGTGATGGACCTGATGCAGGTGCGCCGCCGGCGCGCCGGCATCGTGGACTGGCTGCGCGGCAACGGCGTCCTGGGCCGTACGCCGCTGGTGGTGTACACCTCGGCCGACATCGATCCTTCGCAGTTGCCGCGGCTGGCGTCGGGCGAGACGGTGCTGTTCCTGGCCGAGCGCTCGACGAGTGCGGACGTGCAGGGACGGATCGTCGACCTGCTGGCGAAGATCGGCACCAACTGACCGCCGGCGGGTGCAGCGCCCCGTCAGGGGCGCGGGGCGCCGGACGCGTCTAGCCGCTCGTACCGCTCGTGATGCGGCGGGCCGCCGTCCGGACGGAGGCGCGCAGGCGCTCGACGTCCTCGTCGCGTTCGCCGACGATGATGCGGCGCATCTGCGGTTGCACGGTCGGCCAGGAGGCGAGGGCGATCATCATGAACAGCAGGTCGGCGGGCGGGATCCGGTCGTCGATGACGCCCTTGGCCTGGGCCTCGGCGAAGGCGGCGATCTTGCCGTCGTAGTGGCGGCGGCGCTCGGCCTCGTGCGGGATGCCGCCGGTGCCGTACTCCAGGCCCTCCCAGAAGACGAGCCTGATGAGCTCGGGGTGGGCGGCGTGGTACTCCATGAGCCGGTCGATCCAGCCCTCGGGGTCCTCGGCGTCGACGGGGTTGGCGGCGGCGAGTTCGATCAGGCGCTTTTCGAGTACCTGGGCGAAGAGTTCGGCCTTGTTGCCGAAGTAGGCGTAGATCAGCTGCTTGTTCGCCCGCGCCTCGCGGGCGATGCGGTCGATGCGGGCGCCGGCGATGCCGAAAGCGGCGAACTCGGCGGTGGCCGCTTCGAAGATGCGGGCCTTGGTGGCCTCGGGATCCCTGACTCCTGCCATGGGAACAGAGTAACCAACTATTTGGTTGACAGCCCTCGTACGTGCCTGCCACATTCATGTCGACCGTCACAACCAACCAGTTGGTTAAGTCTCAGGGGGAGCGCCCGCCCAATGCCGACCACCACCCCGGTCACCGCCACGCCGAGGGGGACGACGCCGTCCGCGCCCGTCCGCCCGGACCGCCGCTCCGGCACGCTGCTCGCCGTCATCGCGCTGTGCACGGCCGTCACCGCGGCGAACATCTACCTCGCCGCACCGCTGCTGCGCCTCATCGCCACCGACTTCGGCACCACCCCGGAGGCGGCCGGCTGGATCGCCTCCGTGGCCCAGCTCGGCTACGCCGTCGGCCTGCTGCTCTTCGCCCCGCTGGGCGACACGGCCGACCGGCGGCGGCTCGTCGGCGGGCTGTCCGCCGTGGCCGGCGCGGCCCTGGTCGCCGCCGCCCTCGCGCCCGGGCTGCCGGCGCTCGCCGCCGCGATCCTCGTCTCCTGCGCCGCGACGGTCGTGCCGCAGCTGCTCGTCCCGCTCGTCGCCGAGCGCGCCCCCGCCGAGCGGCGCGCGCGGCACGTGGCCGCCGTGGTGGCCGGCCTGTTCACGGGCATCGTCGCGGCCCGGGTGGTCGGCGGCCTGGCGGGCCAGGCGTTCGGCTGGCGGGCGGTGTTCTGGGGGGCCGCGGCGCTGACCGTGGCGGTCGGCCTGCTCACCGCCCTCATGCTGCCGGCGGAGACCCGCCCGCGCCGCTCCGGCAACCCCTTCCGGGGCATCGCCGCGCTGCCCGGTCTCGTCCTCTCCTCGCCGCAGCTGCGTGCCGCGTGCCTGCGCCAGGCCGGGCTGTTCGGGTCCTGGAGCGCCCTGTGGACCTCGCTGACGCTGCTGCTGACCGACGCGTCCGGCCCGTACCGCGTCTCGCTCGGCACGGCCGGCCTCTTCGGCCTCTTCGGTCTCGTCTCCACCGCCGTCGCGCCCGTCTCCGGCACCCTCGTCGACCGCTTCGGGCCGCGCCGGGTCGTCGCGGTCGCGTACGGGGCGAGCGCGCTGGCCGTGCCGCTGTTCCTCCTCGGCGCGCACATGATGGCCGCGCTGTGCGCGGGGGCGGTGCTCATCCACGCCGGGCTGATGGCAGGTCAGGTCGCCAACCAGACCCGGGCGCTGGGCGCCACGGAACGGCCGGCGGTGGCCAACACCGCGTACGTCGTCGCCGCGTTCATCGGTGGCGCGGCGGCGTCGGCGCTGGCCGGGCCGGCCTTCGGCCGGTGGGGCTGGGCGGGCGTGTGCGCGATCGCGGCGGTGTGGGTGACCGTCGGCTGGGTCGGCGGCGCGCTGGCGGAACGGCGCGTACGGGGCTGACGGCCGCGCGCCGTCCGCGAACGCCGGACGGGCTCCTCGGGCCCGTCCGGCGTTCGCGCATCGAGTGATCGATGTCAGCTGCGGGCAGCGCCCAGGACCGTCACCACCAGCTCCCCGTCCGCGTACTGCTTGCGCAGTACCTTCTTGTCGAACTTGCCCACCGACGTCTTCGGCACCGCCGCCACCGTCGTCCACCGCTCCGGCAGCTGCCAGCGGGCGACGCGGTCGCCGAGGAAGGCGCGCAGGCCCTCGAAGTCGGCGGGGGTGCCGTCGCGCAGGACGACGGCGGCCAGGGGCCGCTCGCCCCACTTCTCGTCCGGCACGCCGATGACGGCGGCCTCCGCGATCCCGGGGTGGGCCATCAGGTGGTTCTCCAGCTCGACGGAGGAGATCCACTCGCCGCCGGACTTGATCACGTCCTTGGCGCGGTCGGTGAGCGTGAGGAAGCCGTCGGGGGTGATCGTGCCGACGTCGCCGGTGCGCAGCCAGCCGTCGGGGCTGAACTTGTCCTCGGGGCGCTGCGGTTCGCCGTCCGCTCCCCCGTGGTACGCGCCCGCGATCCAGGGGCCGCGGACCTCCAGCTCACCGGCCGACCGGCCGTCCCAGGGCAGCACCTCGCCGCTCGGTCCCACCAGCCGTGCCTCCACGGAGGCCGGCACCCGGCCCTGGGTGATCCGGTAGGGCCAGGCCGCCTCGGCGTCCAGCCCGGCGGGCGGGTAGGCGACGGTGCCGAGCGGGGAGGTCTCGGTCATGCCCCAGGCCTGCACGAGCGTGAGGCCGAGCTTGTCCTCGAAGTCCTTCATCAGCGAGGGCGGGCACGCCGAACCGCCGCTGATCACGGTGCGCAGCGAGGAGACGTCCCGCGGCTTGGCCACGAGCTCGGCCAGCAGGCCCTGCCAGATGGTGGGCACGCCCGCCGTCACGGTCGGCCGCTCGGCCTCGATCATCTCCGCGAGCGGGGCCGGCTGCAGGAAGCGGTCCGGCATCAGCAGCGACGACCCGGCCATGAAGGCCGCGTGCGGCAGTCCCCAGGCGTTGACGTGGAACATCGGGACCACGGGAAGACACACCTCGGCGGGCGTCAGACCGAAGGACGCCGCCGCGTTGACCTCCATCGCGTGCAGGTAGACCGAGCGGTGGCTGTAGACCACGCCCTTCGGCTCGCCGGTCGTGCCGGAGGTGTAGCACAGCGCCGCGGCCTGCCGTTCGTCCAGCTCGGGCCACGGGTAGGCGTCGTCCGCGGGCCCGGCGATCAGCTCCTCGTACGCGTGCACCTGGGGCCGGCAGCCGGCCAGGAGGGAGATGTCGCCGGGGCCGGAGACGACGACGTGCTCGACGCACTCCAGGTGCGGCAGCAGGGGGGCGAGCAGCGGCAGCAGCGAACCGCTGACGATGACGACGCGATCGGCGGCGTGCCGGACGATCCAGGCGAGCTGCTCGGCGGGCAGCCGCAGGTTGAGGGTGTGCAGGACCGCGCCCATGGAGGGGATGGCGAGGTACGCCTCCAGGTGGTCCGCGTTGTTCCACATGAGCGTGCCCACCGGTTCGCCCTCGCGCACGCCGAGGCCGTGCAGGGCGTGGGCCAGGCGCGTGGCGCGGCGTCCGACCTCGGCGAACGTGCGCCGCTCCGGTGCGCCGTCACCCGTCCAGGTCGTGACCTTCGCGCCGGCGTGGACCGTCGACCCGTGGGCCAGGATCCGCGTGACCGTGAGCGGTACGTCCTGCATCGTGCTCTGCACCGGGGCCTCCCGACTGGTGCGCGCGTCGTCGCGCGAGGGGCAGTTCCCGGTGATTCTGCTGGGGTGTCCGGCGGTAAGTCACTAGCCGGAAGCAACGACTCCGACACATTCCGTTGACAAGGCCCGCGTCGCGGTCGTCCGGCCTAGGCGGCGTACGCCAGCTCCGGGTCCTCGCGGAGCTTGCCCAGCGCCCGCGAGACCGCGCTCTTGACCGTGCCCACCGAGACCCCGAGCAGCTCGGCGGTCTGCACCTCGGTCATGTCCTCGTAATACCTGAGGACGACCATGGCCCGCTGCCGGTCCGGCAGCCGGTGCACCGCGCGCCACATCGCGTCGCGCAGCGCCTGCTGCTCGGCGGGGTCCGCGGCCGCGGTCGCCTCGCGCTCGGGCAGCTCCTCGCAGGGGTACTCGTCGATGCGCCGCTTGCGCCACTGCGAGGTGCGGGTGTTCACCAGCGCCCGGCGGACGTAGCCGTCGAGGGCGCGGTGGTCGGCTATGCGGTCCCAGGCCAGGTAGGTCTTGGTGAGCGCCGTCTGCAGCAGGTCCTCGGCGTCGCACGGGTTCGAGGTCAGCGAACGGGCGGTGCGCTGCAGCACCGGGCCGCGGGCCCGGACGTAGGAGGAGAACGACGGGTACACGGCGGCGGTGGAGGCGCTGGTGCACACGGACGTCGAGGTCACTGTCATGCCCTCAACGCTAGGAGCGCGGGCGCCTCCGGCGTATCGGCCGGAGGTGCCGAAGCTCGGTCACCCTCAGGTCGTAGCGGTGGGGGTGTCCCCACCTCCTGGAGGGGGAGGAGACAGCGACGTAAGGCGCGGTCGGAAGGAGCTCGCACGAGCATCGGAGGGAGCTCGGGGGACTCGTACGAGAGTACGAGGAACCGATTCGGCTGATGAACGCTTCAGCGATTGAACGTTTCAGTGGATGATCGCCACGGGAGCGTCGATCGCGTTGCGGTCGATGGTCAGCTTCCGGCCACCGTACGTCTCGCTCACGTTCCCGGCGTACTGGTGGATGCGGCGGTGCGGCTGCCAGGCCCCCGAGGGCAGGACGCGCTCGTGATCGGTGGACGCCGGCACCTTCCAGCGCGCGAACCACAGCACCTCCGGCAGGTCGTCCAGCCCGTCCCGGCGCGCCAGCACCATGTGCCGCACGCCCGACTCGGCGCTGCTGTAGAGGCCGGGGATGTAGCCGTGGCGGTCGACCGTGGCGCTCCAGGCGCGGATGAAGTCCAAGGTGGCGCCGCCGCAGTCCTCGTCCTTGTAGTCGTACGCCTCCATGTCCAGGTAGAGCGCGCTGCCGGGGGCGATGCCCAGGTCGGCCGCGGTGTCCACGGCGTCGCGGCCCTCGTCGACGCCCTGGTCCTCGGGGTAGTCGCCGATGGGGTAGTACCGCTTGCTGGTCGCCCGCGCGCACGGCGACTGCGAGCCGACGTACACCGGCAGCACCCGCCAGCCCAGGTCGCGGGCGCCGGTGAGCCAGCGGTGGCTGAGGTAGTGCTGGTTCGGGCAGGCGCGGGCCCGCCCGGCGTAGTAGACGCCGACGGCCCCGTACGGGGAGGTCTCCCCCCAGGCGCTGAGCGTGGTCAGCGGCGGCGCCTGGCAGGTGTCGAAGCCCTTGCCCCGGTAGACGACGGGCCGGGTGTCCGGGACGACGTCGCCCGGCGCGGCCGCGGCCGGCACCTGGGCGACTGCCGCCAACAGGGCGACGAGATATCCGATGATCTTTCTCCGTCGGTACATAACGGCGAGCCTGGGCGCCGTGCGGGGCGGGCCCGCGCTGACACGCCCGGCCGTTCATCCGTCTGCGCCGAGAATGAGCCCCGACGTGGGAACACCGCTTCCTGCGGTGACGAGCACGCGTCCGGCACCCGGCACCTGGTTCGCCGACGTGCCGCGCAACAGCCGTACGCCCTCGGCAATGCCGTTCATCCCGTGCAGGTACGCCTCGCCGAGCTGGCCGCCGTGTGTGTTGACCGGCAGCGCGTCCGCCGCCAGGAACGCACCGCCCTCGCCCGGGCCGCAGAACCCGAACTCCTCCAGCTGCATGAGGACATGGGGCGTGAAGTGGTCGTACAGCACGGCGGCGTCGACGTCCGCCGGCCGCAACCCGCTCGTGCGCCACAACCGCTCGGCCACCCCGCGCGACTCGGGCAGGCCGGTGATGTCCGCGCGGTAGAAGTTCGTCATCTGCTCCTGCCCGCGGGCCGCGCCCTGCGCGGCGGCGAGCACGACGGCGGGCGGATGCCGCAGCGCACGCGCCCGTTCGAGACCGGTGACGACGAGCGCCTGCCCGCCGTCGGTCTCCTGGCAGCAGTCCAGCAGCCGCAGCGGCTCCACGATCCAGCGGGACGCGGCGTGCTCGGCGAGGGTCAGGGGCCGACCGTGGAAGTACGCCGCCGGATTGCGGGCCGCGTGCCGGCGGGCGGTGACGGCGGCGTGCCCGAACACCTCCGGTTCCAGCCCGTGGACATGCAGGTAGCGGCGCGCCTGCACGGCCGCCCAGGACGCCGGCGTCAGCAGCCCGTACGGCATCCCCCAGCCCAGCGCCACGCCCTCGGTGGAGGGCGCACGCTGCGTGAGACCGGCGCCGAAACGGCGGCCGGACCGCTCGTTGAACGCCCGGTAGCAGACGACCACTTCCGCCGTGCCCGAGGCGACGGCCAGGGCCGCCTGCAGCACGGTCGCGCAGGCGGCGCCGCCGCCGTAGTGGACGCGGGAGAAGAAGGACAGCTCCCCCATGCCGGTGGCCTGGGCGACGGCGATCTCGGGGCTGGTGTCCATGGTGAACGTCACCAGGCCGTCGACGTCGGACGCCGCGAGGCCGGCGTCGGCGAGGGCGGCGCGCACGGCCTCGGCGGCCAGGGCCAGTTCGCTGCGGCCGGAGTCCTTGGTGAAGGCGGTGGCGCCGATCCCGGCGATGGCGACGCGGCGGCTCACGGGGCGCCCCCGGGGGCGGGCAGGACGACGGTGGGCAGGGCGAGGGTGGGCAGGACGAGGGTGGCGGTGCCGGTGACGTGACGGCCGAGGCTGTTGGTGCCCGTGAAGGTCACGTCGGCGGTGCGTTCGTCGGCAGTGGGTTCGTCGGCACATCCGGAGGTGATTATTCCGGTCAAGGTGAGGGTGTCACCGGGATAGTTGGGCACGCCCAGGCGCACCGCGAGGCGGCGCAGGACGGCGCCGGGGCCGAGGCGCTCGGCGAGATAGCGGCCCACCAGGCCCTGGGTGGTCAGGATGTTCATGAAGATGTCCGGCGCCCCCGCGGCGCGGGCGGCCTCGGCGTCGTGGTGCACGTCCTTGAAGTCCCGGCCGGCGAGCGCACCCGCGACGATCAGGGTGCGGGTGACGGGGACGACGAGGGGCGGCAGCTCGTCACCGGGCCTCACGGGGCACCCTCCTGCCGGCGGACGCGGAAGAACGGCAGCTGCTGGGGGTCCCCGGGCCCGTACGCCCGCGCGAACTCCAGCTCGACCGGCATGCCGATGCGCAGGTCGGCGGGCCCGGCGCCGGTGATGTCGGCGATCATCCGTACCCCTTCGGCGAGTTCCACCAGGCCAACGGCGTACGGCAGCGCGAAGGCCGGGTGCGGGGGATGGTGCACGACGACGTACGAATGCACCGTGCCGGCGCCGGACGCCTCCGTCGCCTCCCACCGGTCCGAGCCGCAGTCCGGGCACCCGGGACCCCAGGGGAAGCGCAGGCGACCGCAGGCCGTGCAGCGCTGGATGAGCAGCCGGTTTTCGGCCACGCCCTCCCAGAAGCCGGCGTTGTCGCGGTTGACGACGGGGCGGGGGCGCCGGGAGGCGTCGGGGGCGTCCGCGGTCGCTTGCGGGTGTTGTGAGGGTTGCGCGGGTGGCTGGTGTTGTGGGGGTGGCTGGCGTTGCCGGCGGGGTTGCTGGCGTTGCGGGCGGTACTTCAGGATGCGGAAGCGGTGGGTGGCGGCCGGTTCGCCGTTCGCGCGGACCTCGGTGCGGGTGGTGACGAAGTGGCCGGCGCCGAGGCTCGTGGTCTTGCGGGGCGAGATCTGTTCGATCACGGAGTCGAAGGTGATCACGTCGCCGGGGCGCAGTGGCCGCAGGTACTCCTGCTCGCAGTCGGTGGCCACGACGGCCGTGCACCCGGCGGCGTCGAGGAGGGCGAGCAGCTCGTCGTACGCGGCCGAGCGCTGCGGGCCCCCGCCGGGGGCGCCGGCGGGGCCCGGCATGATCCACGCCTGGAGCATGGCGGGCGGGGCGACGGGGGGCTCGTGGGGGCCGGTGCCGTGGGCCGGGTCGGGGTCGCCCATGACCTCGCACCAGTGTCCGATCATGGTGGTGTTCACCGGGTACCGGCCGGTGCCGGAGCCGGCAGGACACCCTTCGTAGGACCGCAGGCGCGCGAACAGGTCGTCGTCGCTCACGGCTTCTGACTGTCCGTCAGGTCTTGGGGACTGTCAAGGCATGGCGTGAGGGCTGGACGGCGGGCACAACGCCGCGCGGCGGCACCGGAGTGCCGCCGCGCGGTTCGTACCGACCCAGTCCTCTCTCACCACGTCACCCTGCTGTCACCCCCGGGGCGCGGGGGGCCGCAGGGCTCACCACATTCTGGTGAAGGTGATCCTGATGTTCTCCTGCTGGATCACGTTGTGCCCGTGCTGGCCGGGACTGAGAATGCTGGCGGTGTTCGCCTGTGCCGTGGCGCCCGCACCGGTCGCGAGCTGCTGCGTCGTGGTGCTGTTGCCGTGGTTGCTCCCCCCGACGCCGCTGCCCACGATGTCGGCGGCGGCCGCGTTCGCACCGCGGTTGGCCAGCTGGCCGTGGTCGTCGGCCGTGGCGACGCCGGCGAAGAGCAGGGCGGCCATCGGCAGGGCGGTCAGGGCGGCGAAGATGCGGGCGGCAGTGCGGGTGCTTGCCATGTCACTTCCTCCAGAAGGAACTGCTCGAACGAACTACTCGATTCGAACGAACTACTCGATCGTGCCCAGCGGTTGGCCGGCCGCTGCGGCGATTTGTCGACGTCGCGACTCCAGACTTGCCCACCGAATACACACCGAACCCACCGACTCTCCGCATTCCCTCGCAAGCATGAGATTCCCGACCTAAACACTGACCCCATGGAAACGCCTCGCACCGACGCCCTCTCGGCCCGCTCTCGTCCCATGCGCACCAAGAGGTGAACCGTTTCGGCAGCGCCGGCCCGCGGTCGGCGGAACTCCCCCGGATCGCCCACAGGTTTCGGCCCAACTGCCCCCGAAAAACGTCTTTTCGCTTCACTTCGACGGTGACGGACCGGCTCCGCGCCGCCGGAAACGGGGACCTCCAGCAATGACGGCCCGGTCCACCGCCCGCCCCTGTCGGCCGCTCACGGCCGAAGGCCCCGCGACGGCGCGACCGGGCCGCCGCT
Organism: Streptomyces sp. PKA51; assembly: GCF_057552455.1. Classification (NCBI taxonomy): domain Bacteria; kingdom Bacillati; phylum Actinomycetota; class Actinomycetes; order Kitasatosporales; family Streptomycetaceae; genus Streptomyces; species Streptomyces sp. PKA51. The sequence continues at coordinate 400,598 of NZ_BAAJPZ010000004.1, read as the reverse complement.
CGGCCGCGCCGTCACCTGCGACCCGGCTGCCATCGGGACCGCAGGTACCCCAACTGACACTGCAGTCCCTCGACTTAATTCACCCATCACTCGCAACACCCCTCCCTCACACCGCCGCGCGGCCGTGCCCACCGGTCCCGTACCGACCGACCGACGACCGCACAGGAAGGTGTCCGATGAACCTCATAACCCAGGCCCTGCCCGTCGCTCTCCCCACCCTCGGCTGGGCCGCCCACGCGCTCGTCCTCCTGCGCCGGCTGCGGGCCGCCCGCACCGACCGGCTCACCGGGCTGATGCGGCGCGAGGAGTTCACCCCCCGCGCCCTGCGGGCGCTGCGGCATCCGCACGCCGCCGTGCTGCTGCTCGACCTCAACGGCTTCAAGCAGATCAACGACACGCACGGCCACGAGGCCGGCGACCGGGTCATCGCCGCCGTCGGCCGGCGCCTGGCCGCCTGGAGCAAGGAGCGCGGCGGCTTCGCCGCCCGCCTGGGCGGCGACGAGTTCACCGCCCTGGTACGGCTGGCACCGGAGGCCGACCCCGACGCCGAGATGCGCTGTCTGTCCGCCCGGCTGTCGGCTCCGCTCGACGCCGGCACCGTCACCCTCGCGCCCCGCGCCTCCATCGGCCTGTCCCGCACGGCCGACCACCCCGGCGCCGGCCTCTCCGACCTGCTGCGCGGCGCGGACGAGGCCATGTACGCGGCCAAGCGCCGCGGCATCCCGTGGCAGCCGGCCCGCCCCGCCGCCACCCGCACCCGGCGCCCGAGCCGCCCGGGCCCGGCGCACCTGACGCTGCTCACGCCGGTGTGGCGGAAGGCGTCGTGACGGTCGTGACGGCGGTGTTCCGGCACGCCGACGACCCGGCCGTCCCCAACCGGCCGGGTCGTCGCTCTGTCCCTCGCTTTGTCAGTCCAGGCGGGTGTGGACGTAGAAGCCGCCGAGGCTGGAGTCACTCGGGATGAGGGAGGTGCAGTAACCGTTCAGGCCGCCGTAGTACTGGTCACCGTAGGCGAGCAGGTAGTCGCCGGTCCGCGGACCGACGATGCCGTCGCTGTCGAGGCCGACCCAGCTCTGGTACCAGCGCACCTGGGCATCCGTCCGCGGGCCCCACTTGCCGTCCTCGGCGACCTGCGCCCGGCCCACCTTGGCCGCGATGCTGTTGACCTGGTGCTGCACGCACCAGACGGCGGAGCCGGAGGTGGTGTAGCCGTATCCGACATAGTTGGCACCCTCGGCGGCGTTGGCCGTGCCGCCCAGTCCGCCGGCGACCAGGGCGGCGGCGCCGACCACGAGACCGGCCTTGGCCGCGTACTTCTTCAACACTTTCGTGTTCCCCCGTTCATGGAGTGGATCTTCGCCGGGGACGCTACGTCCTGATCTGCCCATGCCAGAAGCGGAAACGGCCTGCCGGACACCTCTGATGCACCGCCGGGCCCGTCCGGTGACAGCCGTGACCGGACCGGGACGTTCCAGGGCCCTTTCGTCAAGCCCGGCGTCCCGGCCGTCCTGCGTCCGATATCCGGTCACAAGCGTCCGCCACGCCGGACGCGCGATTGACGCCCACCCCACCGGCCCCGAGTCTGTCGCCCGCGACGGACGACCCCGTCCCTGCCGAGGAGGACCCATGCTCCGCACCGCACGCAGCAGACTGCGATTAACCCTGGCCGCCCTGGGCACCGCCGCCGCCCTGGCCGCCGGCTTCCTCACCCCCGCAACCGCCACCGCCGCCCCCGGGCCCGGCCTCCGGAGCGCCCACTACGTCGCCCTGGGCGACTCCTTCACCTCGGGCCCCTCCATCCCCACCCAGGTGAACGTGACCTGCGGCCGCTCGAACGCCAACTACCCCTCCGTCCTCAAGGAATGGCTGGGTGTCACCCGCTTCACGGACGCCAGCTGCGGCGGCGCCGTCACCCAGGACATGTGGCGGCCGCAACCGGGACGCCCCGGAACGACACCCCAGCTCGACGCGATCGACTCCTCCACCACCCTGGTCACCCTGGGCATCGGCGGCAACGACATCGGCTTCGGCGAGATCATCCTCCGCTGCTCCCACGCCTGGCCCAAGCCCGTCCCCACCGACAACCCCTGCCAGCGCTACTTCACCCGCAACGGCACGGACGAGCTGGAACAGCGCATCGAGCACACCGCGCCGAAGGTCGCCGACATCCTCAAGGCCATCCACCAGCGCGCCCCGCACGCCCGAATCGCCGTCGTCGGCTACCCCGCGGTGATCGGCGACGACATCGCCGGCTGCCGCACCTCCCTGCGCATCGCCGACGGCGACATCCCCTACCTGCGCGGCGTGATCCGCCACCTGAACGCCATGCTCCGCCGCCAGGCCGTCGCCCACGACGCCCTCTACGTCAACACCAACGCCACCACGGCCGACCACGACGCCTGCCGCCCCTTCGAGGAACGCTACATCGAGGGCCTCTACGTCCGCCCCGAACGCCCCGCCGTCCCCCTCCACCCCAACGCCGACGGCGAACGCGCGATGGCCCTGGCAGTCGTCAAAACCCTGATCTTCGGCTCCTGACCCACCCACCCCGGGCCGCTACGGCGGCGGCCCGGGACGCTCCACTTGGGTAAAGGACAGGCGTTCAATGCCATAGCCTCCTGAAGAGCGGGCGTGGACTTCACCGCGGTGCGAAAGAGGAGGCTCTGGCCGGGTGAGGCACTCGGCCGGTCCTGCGGCGGGCTGCCCATCGAGATCCACCTGGCCTGCGACGGCGGTGGCCGCCCTCTGGCGTTCCTCACCGGAGGGAACACCAACGACTGCACACAGTTCGAGCCAGCCATGGACCGGACCAGAATCGTGCGGCGAGGCCGCGCCCAGTCCTGCACCGCCCGGCGCGGGTCGTGGTGAACAAAGGCTACTCGTCCCGCAAGATTCGCAGCTGGACACGCCCTGGTGGTGGTGCGGTCATTCGGTGTGGATGCATGCATGCTTCCACGCGCCCGTGTGGGTGTGCCCGCGCGGGGCTATGTTTTCGCCAACGTCCGCGATGGGGAGGCCTGGGTGTTGGAAGAGGGGCTGATCGCATTGGCCTCGGCTGGTGGCACCGCAGTAGTGACAGCGGCGGGTACCGAGGCGTGGGCCGGACTGCGGCAAGCGGTGGCCGGCTGGTTCGGGCGAGGTGACACCCGCCGCGAGGGCGAGGAGCTGGAAGAGCTGGATCGGAGCTGTACTGCCCTTCAGGCCACCTCATCCGGCCAGGCCGAGAGGGTACGGCTTCGCGAAGCGGGGTTCTGGCAGGCCCGGATCGAGCGTCACTTGGAAGTCATGGGGACAGCCGCACAACTGCGGGCCGCCGAGGAATTGCGCGCCCTACTGGGTGACCCGAAACCGACGGTAGGCATGTCTGCGCCTGGTGGGCTGAACGTCGGCAGAGATGTTTCCATCCGTGCCAGCGGGGGCTCGATCGCAGGTGGGGTGTTCCACGGTGGTGTTCGGACGACATCGGACCCTCATCAGCCGGGACCGAAAGGGGGCTGACCGGCCCGGCGCCCGCCTCTCTAGGCCCCACAGTTGCGCCTCACCCATCGTCGGTCTTGCACACGCGTGCCGTACACGTCAGCGCCACCAAAGGAAGCCAGGCGTTCGGCTTGTACGTCGCTGCTCCTCGGCCTCCTGTGGTCTGGCCCCTGCGGATCGGTCGTCCGCCGCCAGTGGCCGGCTGTTTCCAACCGCGTGAGGAGGGCCGTCTGCTCGAGGAAGCGGGCAGGCAGAGCGGCACAGGCGGGCTGTGCCACGTGCTGGTAGGGCTCGGCGGGATCGGCAAGACCCAGGTCGCCGCCCAATACGCCGACGCCATGTGGCAGCAGGGTGGGATCGACCTGCTGATCTGGATTACCGCGGCCACCCGGGACGCAGTCGAAACCGCTTACTTGGACGCCGCCCAGGACATCCTCGGCATGCAGCGGGACGATCCGCGGGCGGTCGAACGGCTGCTCGGCTGGCTCGCCGCGACCAACAGACGGTGGCTTGTCGTCCTGGACGACCTCGCCACGCCCGAGAGCAGCACCGTCGGCCCTGCTGCCACGGAGCTGATGAACGGACTGTGGCCGCCCGAGAGCTCCCACGGTCGCACCTTGGTCACCACTCGCCTGCGTGAAGCCGCCCTCACCAACAGCCGCAGCCTTGTCGAGGTCGGAGCCTTCACTCCAGCGCAGGCCCGCGCCTATCTCATCGAAGCCCTAGGGGCCCATGCTCGTCACGACCCCGGCCCCGACCTGGATGCTTTGGCCGAGGATCTGGGCCGCCTGCCGCTGGCCCTCGCCCAGGCCGCCGCCTACCTGGTCGACACCCACATACCAGCTGCCGCCTACCGCAACCTGCTGGCCGACCGCGCCATCGCCGAACTCGCCCCCGACGCCCTGCCCGACGACCAGACCCGCACCGTGGCCGCTACCTGGCAGCTGTCCATCGAACGCGCTGATCACCACACTGCTGGTCTCGCTCGACCCCTCCTGCAGCTGGCCGCGTTCCTTGACCCCGCCGGCATCCCGAACAGGGTCCTGACAACCCGCACAGCGCGCACCCACCTCGCCGCCCACCGCGCCCGCCGTTCACCACAGTCATCGTTGCGATTCCGCCGGCCGTTGGCCCGACTGCGCCGCAAGCGAGAAGCCGCAGTCGATTCCGAGCACGTGTACCAGACCCTGCGGATCCTGCACCGGCTCGGCCTCGCAACCCACGTACCCGACACGCCGCACCAGGCCTTGCGCATCCACCAGCTGGTCCAGCGCACCACACACGACACGCTCGCTCCAGCCGACCGCGGTCAGATTGCGCGTATCGGCGCGGATGCACTGCTCGAAGCATGGCCCGAGATCGAACGCGACACGTCCCTCATGCAAGCGCTGCGTGCTAACACCACTATCCTCACTCGACGCATCGGGCGGGCCCTCTACCAGCCACACGCCCATTTCGTTCTCTCCCGGGCCGGTGAGAGTCTCGGCCGCGGCGGACAACCTCACGCCGCAGCCGAGTACTTCATGCACCTGGCGGACACATGCCGTGAATACCTGGGCCCGAGCCACCCCGACACACTGGTCGCCCGCCACAATCTCGCCCACTGGCGCGCGAAATCCGGAGACGCCGCGGGGGCGGTGGAAGCTCTGGAGGCGCTCTTGGAGGACAAGGTGCGGGTGCTGGGCCCAGACCACCGCGACACCCTGGCCACCCGCCACAGCCTCGCTCGCTGGCGGGGAAGAACCGGAGACGCCGCCGGAGCCGTGGAAGCTCTGGAGGCGCTCTTGGAGGACAAGGTGCGGGTGCTGGGCCCAGACCACCGCGACACCCTGGCCACCCGCCACAATCTCGCCCACTGGCGGGGAAGAACCGGAGACGCCGCCGGAGCCGTGGAAGCACTCAAGGAACTGCTGGTCGACGAGCTTCGGCTGCTCGGCCCCGACCACCCTGACGCTCTGGCCACTCGTCACGGCCTCGCCCATGGTCGGGGTATGACAGGAGACGCCATAGGCGCGGTGGAAGCTCTGGAGGAACTGCTGGAGGACAAGGTGCGGGTGCTGGGCCCCGACCACCCCCACACCTTGGCTGCTCGCCACGACCTCGCCCACTGGCGCGGGGTAGCGGGAGACGCCGCGGGAGCCGCGAAAGCCCTCAAGGACCTCTTGGAGGACATGCTGCGGGTATTGAGCCCTGAGAACCCTCATGCCTTGGCCGCCCGCCACGCCCTCACCTACTGGCGCGGTGAGGGACCCTCTTCTGAAAGCTGAGTGCACCAGCGCAACACTCTGCGCCCGGCGCATGGACAGTCCGCAGGCAAAAGGGGTGCACCGAAACCGGGGCACCCCTTCTGGCTGCGCTGGTGCGCATGCGGCGGAGGCTGAGGGATTTGAACCCTCGGTGACATCGCTGCCACGACGGTTTTCAAGACCGTTCCCTTAGGCCGCTCGGGCAAGCCTCCCCGCGTCGGCCGGCCTGCGGCGACGCGGGAGTAGCCTACCGGGTGCGGGTCAGTTGTCGCCGCGGCGTTCGCCCAGGACGATCTGGGTCGTGGCCGTCTTGCCGTCGCGGACGTAAGTGACGGTGACCTTGTCGCCGGGCTTGTGGGTCCAGATCTCGCTGATCAGGGTGGGGCCGCTGTCGATCTGGGTGTCGTCCAGCTTGGTGATCACGTCGCCCGGCTTGAGGCCGGCCTTGTCGGCCGGGCCGCCCGGGGTGACGGAGGGGGCGCCGCCGCCGGCGTTGGGGGCGATGCGGGCGCCGCCGCCGGAGTCCTTCATGTTCACGGTCGCCGAGATGACCGGGTAGATCGGGGTGCGCTCCTTGATGAGCTGCTCGGCGACGCCCTTGGCCTGGTTGATCGGGATGGCGAAGCCGAGGCCGATGCTGCCGGCCTGGCCCTGGCCGCCGAAGCCGCCGGTGTTGGCGGACTGGATGGCGGAGTTGATGCCGATGACGGCGCCCTGGGCGTTGAGCAGGGGGCCGCCGGAGTTGCCGGGGTTGATGGAGGCGTCGGTCTGCAGGGCGCTCATGTACGAGGCCTGGCCGCTGCCGCCGCCGTCGCTGGAGGCGACGGGGCGCTTCTTGGCGCTGACGATGCCGGTGGTGACCGTGCCGGAGAGCCCGAAGGGGGCGCCGATGGCGACGGTGGCGTCGCCGACGGCGGTCTTGTCGGAGTCGCCGAGCGGGAGGGGGTTGAGCTTGGCGCCGGAGGGGTTCTTCAGCTTGATGACGGCGACGTCGTAGCCCTGGGCGCGGCCGAGCACCTCGGCGTCGTAGGACTTGCCGTCGGAGAAGGTCACGGACAGCTTGCCGCTGTCGGCGGCCGAGGCGACGACGTGGTTGTTGGTGAGGATGTGGCCCTGCTTGTCGTAGACGAAGCCGGTGCCGGTGCCGCCCTCGCCGTTGTTGCCCTGTGCCTCGATGGTGACGACGCTGGGCAGGGCCTTGCTGGCGATGTCGGCGACGGAACCGGGCGTACGGCTCTCGGTCTTGGGGTCGCCGGAGGAGGAGACGGTGGTGGAGTTGTCGCCGCTGTGCTGCGCCGCCCAGTAGCCGATGCCGCCGCCGATGCCGCCCGCGACGAGGGCCGCGGCGAGCACGGCGGCCACGAGGCCGCCGGCGCGGCCGCGCTTGGGCGGCGGGACGGGGGCGCCCCAGGGGGCGTTCGCCTGGTAGGGGGGCGGCGCGTCGGCACCGCCGTACCAACCGCCGCCGGCGGCCGGGGCTGCGTCGAGGGGGACGCCGGTGGCGGTGTGCGTGGCGGCGGCGTCCGGCTGGCCGGCCGGGGCCGAGGTCGGGGTCGGGGCCTGGGCCGGGGCCGGGGGCGTCTGCGGTACCGGCGGGAGCTCGGTCGTACCCTCGCCGGCGGGCGGGGCGGCCGGGGGCGGGGACGTCGGAGACTCCGGCCGCGGCTGGGCCGCGGGCGGAACGGCGGCGCCCTCGTTCTCGGTGCTCACAGTCGTCTCCTCCATCGGTGATCGTCGGACGGACCGCCGGATGGTCCCACCCATCAGGTGCACGTCAGTACAGCGTGTCCGGTAACAGCCTTTCCCATCGCACGTCAGACCGCCGTAAACGGAGCCTGTGACGTCCGTGGAGGTCCTTACCTGCCGACAAATGGGACCCCATGCGCGATTGTGCCAGGCAGTGGCACCATAACGCGGTGACCCCTGCGCGCCACCCCCTCGACGTCGTCGCCCACCGCGGAGCGTCCGACGACGCGCCGGAACACACCCTCGCCGCCTACCGCAAGGCCATCGAGGACGGCGCGGACGCCTTGGAGTGCGACGTACGCCTGACGGCCGACGGGCACCTGGTGTGCGTGCACGACCGCCGGGTCAACCGCACCTCCAACGGCCGCGGCGCCGTCTCGACGCTGGAGCTGGCCGATCTCGCCACCCTGGACTTCGGCTCCTGGAAGGCGCCGGCCGGCGAGACCGAGGCGCCCGACCGCAACCCGGAGGACGGGGCCGACCACGACCGCACCTCCGTGCTCACCCTGGAACGGCTGCTGGAGCTGGTCGTCGACTCGGGCCGCCGCATCGAGCTGGCCATCGAGACCAAGCACCCCACACGCTGGGCGGGCCGGGTGGAGGAGGCGCTCCTGACCCTCCTCACCCGCTTCGGCCTGACCGAGCCGCCGCCGGACGAACCCTCCGCCGTGCGGGTGATGAGCTTCTCGGCCCGCTCCCTGCACCGGGTGCAGGCGGCCGCACCGCTGCTGCCCACCGTCTACCTGATGCAGTTCCTCTCGCCGCGCCTGCGCGACGGACGGCTCCCCCAGGGCGTGCGCATCGCCGGTCCGAGCATCCGGATCGTCCGCAACCACCCCGAGTACGTCGCCCGGCTGCACCGCGCGGGCAACGCGGTCCACGTGTGGACGGTGGACGAGCCCGAGGACGTCGAGCTGTGCGCCCGCCTGGGCGTGGAGGCCCTCATCACCAACCGGCCCCGCGCCGTACTGACCCAGCTGGGCCGACGCTAGGCATTACGGGGTGTGCACCGGCGCGTTCGGTGCGTAAGAAGGCCGCGCGAGTGCTCCCTTCGGCCGGAGGTTGGCCGGTTTCCGGTCCAGTCCATTGGGGCATTCATCCCCTGACGTGGGGCAAAGGAGGTCTCGGGGGTGGCGTTGGTGGTGGCACAGGAGGTGCCCACGTCGTCGATCATGGCCGTACCCCATGGTCCAGCCGGTGTGGGTCGGGCGAGACACCGGATGCGCAGCGAACTGCGCACCAGCGGGGTACCGGAAACGGTCATCGACGACGCGGTACTGATCCTTTCCGAGCTGCTCAGCAACGCGTACCGGCACGGGCGCCCGCTGAGCCGGGTGAACGGCTCCGAGGAGGCGGACGGCGGCGTCCTCGCCGCCTGGCGCGTCGACGCCCGCGGCCGGCTCACCGTCGAGGTGACCGACGGCGGCGGCCCGACCCGCCCCTTTCCGGCCACGCCCTCGGTGACTGCGCGGGGCGGCCGGGGCCTGAACATCATCAGCGCCCTCTCCCAGGACTGGGGCGTGCGCGACGCCCTCGGCGAGGTGACGGTGTGGGCCGCGCTCTCCGCACAGGCGGCACTGTCCTCGCACCCGGGTCGTGCTACGCGCGTCGACCCTGTGCCGCCGACCCCTTTCGCCGACCCGCTGACGGACTCCCTGAACGGCTCCCTGAACGGCTCCCTGAACGGCTCGCTGAACGGCTCGCTGAACGGCTCCGTGACCGGTCCCCTTGCCGATCCGCTCACCGATTCGCTCACCGACTCCCTCGTCGACGCCTACGCCGATCTGGACGAGCCGGCCTGACGCCGGTGCCCGACGCCCTGCGCCCGTACCCGCCCGACGCCCGTACCGCCCGGCGCGCCGCCCCTCCCGCGCGTGCCCGGCGGCCGCGGCCGCGCCTGGCGCTAGGCTCGCGCCGCAAGGCGGAAACGCCGCGGGGCACGACGACGCCCCGGGGCACGACCGCACCGCGCGCCCACGCCGGACGCACCGATCGGGAGACACGCACGCATGGCCAAGAAGCGCCGCCCCCAGACCCAGGCCGCCCAGCCTCGGACCGGCAACACCCCGGTCCCCGTCGTCGGCGCCCGTGAGCCCTGCCCCTGCGGCTCGGGCCGGCGCTACAAGGCCTGCCACGGCCGCGAGGCCTCGCACGCCGCCGTCGAGCTGGTGCAGCGACCGTTCGAGGGACTGCCGGGCGAGGCCGACTGGGTGGCCCTGCGCGAGCTGGTCCCGGCCGCGACCGTGGAACTCCGCCTGAAGGGCGGGCTGCCCGAGGGCGTGCCGTCGGTGACGCTGGCCACCGTGCTGCCGATGGCCTGGCCCGCGCTGCGCCGCGACAACGGCGCCGTGCTGCTCGGCCTGCAGAACGACACCGCCACCGGCGACCTCAGCCGCGACCTCGCCGACACCCTGCAGCGGGCGCTGACGGCCGAGCCCGGCACGCCCGTCGCCGCCGGCCGGGCCGCCGCCGACGGGCCGCGCCTGCAGGACCTGCTGGACACCGAGGCGCCGTTCGAGCCGCAGGTGCACACGGGCTTCGAGTTCTGGGTCGAGAACGCCGAGAACGCCACCGGCGAGGTCGCCGCCTCTCTCGAGCGGGCCAACGCCGCCGCGATCCCCACCGTCCGCCTGGCCGGCCTGGACGCCGCGTACTGGTGCGAGACGCCGGAGAAGAACCACCTGCGCTGGGTCATGACCGCGCCCGAGGAGCGGCTGCTCGACGCCCTGGCCCGGCTGCACGCCGCCGGCACGAGCTCGCTGGGCGAGGGCACCCGCCTGGTCGGCTCGTTCCGGGCGCACGGGCTGACCGTGCCGGTGTGGGACCTGCCGAGCACGATGGGTGCGGCGGAGACCGAGAAGCCGGCGGCGGCCCTCGCGGAGCGGCTCGCCGCCGCGCTCGCCGACGACAGCCCGCTGACCGCCGACGAGCGCCGCGCCCGCGGCGGCCTCACGAGCCGTCAGGTCACGCTCAACTGACAGCCGGTCGGGCGTCCCCGCCAGCCGATCGCCAGAGCCTGTCCGGCGGATCATGCGGCGCCCCACGGGGGCGCGGGGCGGTGTCGATCCGCGGCTGCCACCACGCGCCCGCCGACGGGGTGCCGTGCTACGCCCGGGCGTCGGGGTGGCGCGTCGGCTGCGGGCCGTCGGTGGCCGATCGCGCAGTTCCCCGCGCCCCTGACGGGGCACTGCACCAGCCCACGGCGACCCCATAGGGGTGCCGTGCTGCGCCCGGGCCCCGGGGTGGCGCGTCGGCTGCGGGCCGTCAGTGGCCGATCGCGCAGTTCCCCGCGCCCCTGACGGGGCGCCCGTACGGGCGCGGGGAACTGCGCGACAAGCCACCACGCGCCCGCAGACGGGGCGCTGCATGATCCGCCGGGCACGGCCTAGGTCTGCGGCAGCCGGCCCGGGCGTCCTGGGCGCCCTCGGCGATCCCGCCGCGCGGCCGGTGACGGGTGATCACGTAGTCCGTGACAGTCGATCAAGCGGCCGTGCCACGGCCGCCGATCATGGAATTCGGGACTCCGGGCGGCCTTCCGGGTGATCGCTCGAAGGGCCATCCGAAGGGTCATCCGAAGGGCCTCCCGGAGGCATTCGGACACCCGTCGGCCCCCCGCCCCTCACCGGCCGCTTCCTCGAAGGCGGGCGGATGGGGCGCTTTCCGGCGTCCGGAGCGGGCGGTTCCGTGGCCGGAAGGCGTGACTCCTGTCACAACTCCCGCCGCTGACCGGCAAATCGGCGTCCGGAAATCCACGATCGAATTTGCGAACCGCGGATCTCTTGTTACCGTTCTAGGAGCCCGGTCGCTGGTGCATCCCCCGTCGCCAGCGACCGGGCGTTTCCATGCCCGGCGCCGGTTCGGCGCCTTCGGCCGCAGTCCGGCCGCGGTACCGGCGCCCTGGACATCCGTTCCCCGCCCGGCCGTGCCGCCGAGGGATGCGGCCCCTGTGCCCCCCGGCCCCTCCGTCCAGCTCATCGCCCTGCCGAAGCCGCAGGTCATGCGCGGGAGCCCCGCTCGGGGGCGGCGCCGCCGGCGGCGCGTACGGCCGGTCCCACGCCCCCTGCGCGGGCCTCGCGACGGGGCGCGGACTCGCCGGAACGGCACCGACAATGCCCCCGCGCGCCCCTCCCCGCGGCCCGCCGGGCCGCCCGGTGATCAACCCGCATCGTCCTCCGGAGAGTTGCTGCCGGAGCGGAGCAGGAGCTTCCCTTCGGTCGAGGCGATCTCCGCAACCGCTGCATACGAGCCATGTCCCCGCACGGTCGCCCGGTGGGGGGTCTCGCACATGTCCGGATCATCGGTTGCGGTCAGGCGGCAGTTCACCTGCACGGTCCGGCCGTCGGGGGACATCAGGCTGAGCACGCCCGTCAGCGGGGCGCCGGTGGCGTTGCGGTAGTACGTGCGTCCCCACGTCTCCCGATCCTGCCCGAGGACGCAGGTCTGCGCCTCCACCCCCTCGGGGGAGGTGAGTTCGGGGCCGCACCGCGCCACTCCGGCGGCTCCGGCCGCCGGGCCCGCGAGGCCGGGCATCGCCGACAGGCCGAGGGCCGGGTCGTCCCAGCCGTCCGCACCGCCGGGGTGTTCCGCGCCCGCACCCCGTGCCCCGCCCATCGGCCGCAGGGCGGCAGCGCGGGCCGCCGGGCCGGTGCCGGAGCCGGGGCGGCCCTGCGGGGCCCGCCCGGCGCGCTCCTTCGCCCGTCCCGCCGGCCCGGCCGTGGCGACTGCCAGCGGCAGCACCACGGCCAGTACCACCGCGCTCGCCAGCGCGATCATCCGGAAATTCGCCGCGCGCTGCCCGGAGGGGCCGGGAAGGCTGGAGGCACGCACCATGAGGATCACCTGCAACTCGCCGCGGGGCACGCGCTCGCGCGCCACCGCGGGGAACGGAACGTAAGGAGGGGTGGGGGCCGAGCGGCCCCGCCGGCCCGGCGGCGCCCTCGCTGTCGCGGCGCCCGGATCCGGTCCGGAACCCCGAACATACGGGCAGGAAGGGGCTCTTCGCCGCGCCGCGCGCCCGTTTCCCGCGTTTCTCCGGGTGGCTTACACCCAAAAGAGTGAGCGCCGGTTCGCGGCCCGTCCCGGGTGGGTGGGGCAGCGCGTGCGTCTCCCGTCCGTACGCGCTCCTCCGCTCCCGCCCGCGCCGGGCAGCGGCCCGGCGCCCGTCAGTGGGCGAGCCGGGTGCTGTCCCCGCCGGTGCCGGCGCACTGTTCGACCAGCACGTCGACGAGCGTGGCCACGTCGGGCAGCCAGGGCCGGGCCGGTTCCGCCGGGCGGCGCCGCCCGCCGCCGCGGCCCGCACGGGCCGGGGCCGGTGCCGCCGGGCGCGGGGCGCGCTCCCAGCGGACCTGGCCCGCGCCCGTCGGCGAGGGCGGCAGCACGGTGTAGCCGCCCTCGCCGTGGAAGCGCAGCGAGCCGGGCACCCAGTCCTGGCGGTGCAGCAGCTCGCCGAGCGCCTCCAGGGAGTACGGGGCGACCAGCAGCACCCAGCGGGTGGGGGTGGCGACGACCGGGCCGACCCGTACGCCCGCCCGGTCCAGGGCGGCCAGTGCCCGGGCGCCGGCGACGGCCGGCAGGCTCACCGCGCAGGGGGCCCGGCCCCCGGTGGCCAGCACGACGGGGGCCTCCGGGCGGTTGGTCCACCACCAGCGGACCATCCGGGCGTCGGTGGTCGCGGCCAGCAGCCCGGGGTCGAAGGGGTGGGCGCCGGGGTGGGCGCACTCGGGGTCGGGGCAGCCGCACTCGCGCAGGCGGCCGGGCCGCAGCCCGACGCCGGGCACCACCGGCCACTGCCACTCCGTGGCATAGGTCAGGGCCGCGGTCAGCACCGCGGACCGGCCGGCCCGGCGCAGGGAGAGCTTGCGTCGCCTTCCGAGGATCTCGCGCATGAGCGCTCGTTCCTTTCCGTGAACGTCCGTGAACGCCGAAGGTCGGTCCGCGGCCGGGGCACGGCCGGGACCGTGGGGCACATGCACATGCACCTGAGTGAACGGCATGCACCGCAGGGACTGCAGGAATCGCAAGACTGCAAAGGCACTGCGTGAACTGCGGGGAACTGCATTGCAGGGACTGCGGGGGACTGCATGGGACTGCAACAGCTTCCTGGGACTGCTATAGCCCCCTGGAGCCCATGGGGACTACATATGGCACTACGGGCACTGCTCGGCGCGGTACTCAACGCGCCGCGACCCCTCGGCCGGCACACCACGTGGATCACGGGTCACTGCGTACAACGCAGCGCATCACACCGCGGGCCAAGCGGAAAACCTGGCGGGGGGTGGCGCGCGCATGGCGCTTCGTGCTGAGCCGGTGCGCCCCTCGCCCGCGGCGCGGGTCGCCCCGTGCCGCCCGGGGACGGGCGTGGCCGTCGACCGATAAGACGCTCGGGCCCGCCACCGGGTTGCGGGGCGGTCCCGACTGCCGCTTGCCCTTCTTTCGAGTACGTACCCACCGGGGTGGGTGCGACGCGCCGTCGGAGCGGGATCAGTCGACCGCAATGGACGGGCCCCGGCCACATTTTCCGGCCAAACTCCCTGTGTCCCCGACCGGCCGCGAAACCTCATCAGACACCACCAATCCCACTGGTCCAATGCTGGACATGCCCTTGCCCGGGCGTGTACATGTGGAGCACCCACAGCGCGCGACACGTCAGGGGGTGTGCGGTGCCGTTGCCCCGAAAGCACAGGCCAACCCGCTGGTCGAGCGGGGCCGCCGGGGTGCCCGCGAGCCCCGCGCCGGCCGGGGACCGAGCGGGCCCGCGACGGCCCGGCCGAGGCGGGCCGCCATGACCACGCCCCACCCGCCGAAAGTGGCCGGAATCAATCCACCGGCCCCTGCCCCCGCGCACACTTCCTCCCCCGCGGTGCCCGGTCCCCCCGCCGCCCCCGAGCCGGGCGCGCCGCCCGCCCAGGGGCCCCCGGCGGACGGCCCCGCCGGCCCCTCGCCCGCCCGCGCGGTCCAGGACCGCCTCGCCGGCTGGGTCTCCGACCTGACCACGCTGCAGGAGCTGACCGAACGCCTGAGCCGCACGGCCGGTGTCGAGGACGCCCTCGGCGAACTGCTGCGCGCGGGCGCCTCGCTCGTCGGCGCCGGCCGCGGCCTGGTCACCCTCCACCCCGCCGCCGCCCACGGCCACCCGGTCACCGTGGGCCTGGGCCTCGGCCACGCCGACCTCGGCCACATCGAGACCCTCCCCGCCGGCGGACCGCAGGGCTCCGGCGAACCGGAAGGCTCCGGCGGGCCGTACGCCGGCCTCCTCGACGACCTGCCGCCCCTCGGCGACCGGAGCGGCACCGCCCACCCCGACATCCCGCACGACAGCGGCCTCGACCCCCGCCACCGCGAGGTCGCGGCCCGGCTCGGCTACGCCGCCAGCTACGCCCTGCCGCTGGAGTCCGCCGCGGGCCGCAGCGGGCCCGCGGCCGCCGGCGCGGGCCGCATCGGCGGCGCCGTGTGGCTGTACGACGAACCGGCCGAGCCCGACGAGCGCCAGCGGCACCTGGCCGGCCTGTACTGCGGCTACGCCACCGAGCACCTGGCGCGGCTCATCGAGCTCGACCACGCCCGGCAGACCCTGGCCGCCCTGCGCGAGGAGCTGCTCCCGCGCCGGCTGCCGCGGGTGCCCGGGGTCCGGCTCGCCGTCCGGCACCACCCCGGGGCGGACGGCGGCGGCGCCTGGTACGACGCGCTGCCGCTGCCCGAGGGCGCGCTGGGCCTGGCCATCGGTGCGGTCACCGACTCCGGGCCCGGCGCGATCGCCGCGATGGGCCGGTTGCGGGCCTCCCTGCGCGCGTACGCCGTCATGGAGGGCGAGGACCCGGTCGCCGTGCTCTCCGACCTCGAACTGCTGCTGCGCCTGACCGAGCCGCACCGCACGGCCACGGCCCTGTTCGCGTACTGCGAGCCCGCCGAGCGCAAGGTCGTGGTCGCCGGGGCCGGGCACTGCGCCCCGCTGATCGTCGGCGACGGGCGGGTGGAGTACGTGGACACGACGCTGTCGGCACCGCTGGGCATGCTCGCCTGCTGGGAGGCGCCCAGCGTGGAGATCGAACCGGCGCCCGGAGAAACGCTCCTCTTCTACAGCGACGGGCTGCTGCGCCGCGCCGGCGGCAGCGCCGACCGGGCCTTCGCCCGGCTGCACCGGGCGGCCGCCAGTGTGCCCCGCGCGGCCCGGCACGACCCGGAGGCCGTGGCCGACCACGTCCTGCGGGCGGTCCTGCCGAAGGACGCGGCCGGCCCGGCGGGGGGCGCAGCGGCCGACGACACGGTCCTGCTGGTGGCCCACTTCGACTGAGCGGAGCCGGACGGCAGCGCTGCGTACCGGGTCCTCGGTCCCTTCTCCGGCACATTCCTGCGCACATACGATGTGAACGGTCGAGGTGAGCGCCCCGCCGAGGAGGAATTGCAGTGACCGAGCAGCCCGCGCCCGAGAACCCCGAGGGCGATGAGCAGCCCATCAAGCAGCGGAAGAACGGCCTCTACCCGGCCGTCTCCGACGAGCTTGCCGCCAACATGACGTCCGGCTGGGCCGACACCGAGCTGCACGACCTGCAGCCGATCCCCCAGGCCGCCGAGACCGCCCGCCGCCGCGCGGAGCTGTCCGCCCGCTTCCCGGGCGAGCGCCTGGTGATCCCGGCCGGCAACCTGCTGACCCGCTCGAACGACACCGAGTACCCGTTCCGCGCCGCGACGGAGTACGTGTACCTCACCGGTGACCAGACCCACGACGGCGTCCTCGTCCTGGAGCCGGCCGGTGAGCAGGGCCACACCGCCACCGTCTACCTGCTGCCCCGCTCCGACCGCGGGAACGGCGAGTTCTGGCTGGACGGCCGCGACGGCGAGCTGTGGGTCGGCCGCCGCCACAGCCTCACCGAGGCCGAGCGGCTGCTGGGCCTGCCCGCGGCGGACGTGCGCGAGCTGCCCGACGCGCTGCGCGCCGGCACCGGCCCGGTCCGTGTCGTGCGCGGCCACGACGCCGGCATCGAGGCGGCCCTCGACGGCCTGGCCGACGCCGAGCGCGACGAGGAGCTGCGCGTCTTCGTCAGCGAGCAGCGCCTGGTGAAGGACGCCTTCGAGATCGGCGAGCTGCAGAAGGCCGTCGACTCCACCGTCCGCGGCTTCGAGGACGTCGTGAAGGTGCTCGACAAGGCCGAGGCGACCAGCGAGCGCTACATCGAGGGAACGTTCTTCCTGCGCGCCCGCGTCGAGGGCAACGACGTCGGCTACGGCTCCATATGCGCCGCCGGCCCGCACGCGACCACCCTGCACTGGGTGCGCAACGACGGCCCCGTCCGCTCCGGCGACCTGCTCCTGCTCGACGCCGGCGTGGAGACCCACACCCTCTACACCGCCGACGTCACCCGCACGCTGCCGATCAGCGGCACGTACACCGACCTGCAGCGGAAGATCTACGACGCGGTGTACGAGGCCCAGGAGGCCGGTATCGCGGCGGTCCGGCCCGGCGCGAAGTACCGCGACTTCCACGACGCCGCCCAGCACGTCCTCGCGACGAAGCTCGTCGAGTGGGGCCTGGTCGAGGGCCCGGTCGAGCGCGTCCTGGAGCTCGGCCTGCAGCGCCGCTGGACCCTGCACGGCACCGGCCACATGCTCGGCCTGGACGTCCACGACTGCGCGGTCGCCCGCACCGAGACCTACGTCGACGGCGTGCTGGAGCCCGGCATGGTGCTCACCGTCGAGCCCGGCCTGTACTTCCAGGCCGACGACCTGAGCGTGCCCGCGGAGTACCGCGGCATCGGCGTGCGCATCGAGGACGACATCCTGGTCACCGAGGACGGCAACCGGAATCTCTCGGCCGGCCTGCCGCGCACCTCCGCCGACGTCGAGGCGTGGATGGCCGCCCTCAAGGGCTGACCCGGCACAGCGCCGCGACCTGCGGCGACAACCCGGCGGACCGGGGGACCCACCGTACGGTGGCCCCCGGTCCGCGGCGTTCGGCGGGTGCTGCAATCCCGAAGGAATCGTTGCATGTTGATTGCCAAGCAAATCGCACGACCGTACCGTTAATCGAAAGCTCGGGGGGAATGGGGGCTGTCATTCTGCGCGGAACCACGGCACAGTTCGCCCCACTCACTCGCTTCCTCCCTCGAAGCACCGCACGGCCACGCCCCGCGTGACCGGCGCGGCGGGCCCGGTCGAACCCGCCCCTTCTCCCGCGCGTTCAACCCGTACGGCACGACTGCGACTTCCGCTCCTAGGGGGGACGATGCCGATCCATCGGAATGGGACGACAGCCACCAGCCGCCACCGGCCCGGCGGAACCGGAACCTTCGGGGACCAGCTGCGCTGGTACCGGGGGCGCGCCGGGCTCACCCAGCGCGAACTCGCCGAGAAGTCCGGCCTGAGCGTGCGGGCCCTGCGCGACATCGAGCAGGGCCGCGTGCAGCAACCGCAGACCAGGACCCTGCAGCGCCTGATGGAATGCCTCGGCCTCGACCCGGAGGAGGTCCGCCGGGCGGGCACGGGCACGGACCCCGGCACGGACGCGGACCCCGAGGCCCATCCGCCGGACGACCGGCTGCGCATCGGCATCCTCGGCCCGCTGCGCATCAGCCTCGGCGGCACCGAACTGGACGTCAGCGCCGCCAAACCCCGGCGATTACTGGCCCTGCTGGCCCTGCACCACCCGCAACCGGTCGGCCTCGGCGAGATCACCCGGGCCCTGTGGCCCACCGACCCGCCCCCCTCGTACCAGGGCCTGATCCACACCTACGTCGGCCAGGTGCGCCGGCTCCTGCTGCCGCCCGGCGCCGGGCCCGCCGCCCCGGCCGCCTCCTACCTGGCACGCACCCACACCGGCTACGCGCTGTGCGTCGAGCGGGACCAGGTCGACCTCACCCGCTTCGAGGACCTCTCCGCCCGGGCCCGGCAGGCCCGCGCTGCCGGGGACACCGCAGCCGCCCACGACCTGGCCGGCCGCGCCTACCGCTGCTGGCGCGGCCCCCTGCTGTCGGACGAACCCCTGCTGACCCAGGACCCGGCCGCCACGGCCGCCGCCAAGCGGCGCATCGACAGCCTCCTGCTGTACGCCGACCTCGCCATGGAACTGCGGCGCCCCGAACAGGTGGTGCACCCGCTGCGCCTGGTCGCCGAGCAGGAACCCCTGCACGAAGGGCTGCAGGCCCGCCTCATGGTGGCCCTGGCCAGCTGCGGCGAGCAATCCGCGGCGCTGAAGGTCTTCACCGAGGTCACCCACCGGCTCGACCGGGAGCTCGGCATCGCCCCCGGCGACGAGATCCGCCGCGCCCACCTGCAGGTGCTGCGCCAGGAGCTGCCCTGGCCGCGCGGCGAGTGGCTGGCCCGCCTGTCCGGACGCGGCGAACGGCCCGCCCCCGTGCCGCCGCGCCACCCTCCCTCGGCGCCGCCGGCCTGCAAACCCTCCCAACTGCCCGGCGAGGCCCGCATCCACGTGGGTCGCGCCGCGGAGACCCGGCAGCTGGACCGGCTGCTCCTCTCCCCCGGCGAGTGGCACGGACAGGTGCCGGTCGCCCTCCTCACCGGGCTCCCCGGCGTGGGCAAGACGGCGCTGGCCCTGCGCTGGGCCCACCGCGTCCGCGAGCGCTTCCCGGACGGCCAGCTGTACGTCGACCTGCACGGCCACTCCGTCCGGCCGCCGCTGCCGGCCGCCGCGGCCCTGACGCTGTTCCTGCGGGCCCTCGGCGTCGCGGACCATCGCCTGCCCACCGCCCCCGACGAGGCGGCGAACACCTACCGCACCCTGCTCTCCGGCCGGCGGGTGCTGATCGTCCTCGACAACGCCGGCACGGCCGAGCAGGTACGCCCCCTGATCCCCGGCAACGCCGAGTGCGCCGTCCTCGTCACGAGCCGCAACACGCTCTCCGGGCTCGTGGCCCGGGAGGGGATCCGCCGCATCGGCCTGGACGCGCTCGGCCCGGACGAGGCCCTGGTGCTGCTCACCCGGCTGCTGGGGCGGGCGCGCACCGAGGCCGAGCCGCAGGCCGCCGCGGAGCTCGTGCAGTACTGCGGGGGGCTGCCGCTGGCGATCCGCATCGTCGCCGCCCACCTCGCCGAGAACCCCGGCGTCGGTCTCGCCGCGTACTGCTCGGAGCTCGGCGACGGCCCGGTGCGGGGCCTGCGGGTCGAGGGGGACCGGCTCTCCTCGATCGAGGCGACCTTCGAACTGTCGTACAGGGCACTGCCGGAGCCGGTGCGGCGCTTCTTCCGCCTGGTGGCCACGACCGACAGCGGAAACGTCACTGCACTCACCATGGCCGAGCGGGCGCGGATGACGCCGTGCGAGGCGATCCGCATGCTGCGCGCCCTCGTCGACGCGAGCCTGGTGCAGGAGTACGCCCACGGCTGCTTCCGCATGCCCGACCTGCTGCGGCGCTATGCGCGGGTCCTGGTGAAGAACGACGATGCCGGTCACCTCCGGGTGGTCCGGTCCTCGACCATGTGATGCGGACGGTCGGAGATCCTCGGGTCAGCCGCCGAGCGCCAGGCGCACGGCGAACGTCCCGAAGACGGCGGCGGTGACCCCATGCGTGAACCGGGCCGCCCGCGGGGAGTGCAGGAAGCGGGCCAGCCGGTGCACCAGCCGCATCCACACCAGGAGCCAGCACAGCCCCATGGCCAGATAGCAGGCGGCCAGCACCGCCACCCCGGCCGCGGGGTCCGCCCCCGCGGGCACGAACTGCGGAAGGAAGGCCATCAGGAACAGGCCCACCTTGGGGTTGGAGCCCGTGCACACCAACCCCTGGGCGAACGCCAGTCGCACCCCGGGCCCCCGCCCGGCGGCCGGCCCGGGCGCCGCTGCCGCCGGCGCGGGCGGGCGCAGCGCCGACCGCAGGGCGAGGACGGCCCAGGCCACCAGCACGAGCGCCCCCGCCCAGCGGAACGCCGTGAACAGCTGCGGCCGTGTGGTCAGCAGCGCGGCCAGACCGGCCGCGCCCAGGGCCGCCTGGGCGGCCCCCGCCGCGATCATGCCGATCGCGGCGGCGGCCGCCGCCCGGCGGGTGCCGCCCAGCACCAGGCGGGTGATCAGGGCGAGGTCGGGCCCCGGCGTCATGATCACCAGCAGGGAGCTGGTCACGAAGGCGACCGCGTCGACGACTCCTCCTCGACGACCAGGCGCTCCTCGAGCGCACGGACCGTGGCGTAGTCCTCCAGCAGTTGCTCCTCCTCGGGATGGGAGAGGATCACGAAGCCGAAGTTCAGGCTGTCGACCAGGTCCTTGGTGAGGGAAATCCGGTCGCCGTCGGAGAGGTTGAGCACCGAGAAGTGGTGGCTGGGCAGGGTGCGTATCGCCTCCAGCGGCGCCGTGCTGCGCACCGTCCCGGCCCGGCGGGCCATGTGGAAGACGCACATCTGGTGGGCGCGCAGGGTGTACCCCCGGGGCGGCTCCTCCCCGGCCAGCCAGCGCACCGTACGGTCGATCTGACTGTCACCGGTGGCGTTGCGGTTGAACCGGGGCTGGCCGCCGCCGTGCGGGCGGGCCCCGAGCTCGATGAGCACCGGCCCCTCCGCCGTGCCCATGACCTCCACATGGGCCGCACCGACCCGCATGCCCACGGCGTCCAGGACGCCGAAGACGTACTCGGTGAGGCCCGCGACCGCCGCGTCGTCCGGAGGCAGCCAGCGCATCGTGTCGTAGACGGCCATGTGCGGGCCGTTGTCGACCTTTCGATAGGCGCATACGTCGACAAGGGAATGCCGACCGTCGTGGCTGAAGGTGTCCACCACGTACTCGGTGCCCGTGACGAACTTCTGCACGATCAGGCGGTCGTCGACCTCGCCGAACTGATTGACGCGACCGAGCTGCCGCTCGAAGACCGCCCGCCAGTCGGCGCCGCCCGGCAACTTGACCACACCGTCCGTGCTGGCGCTCTTGGGCGGCTTGAGCACCAGATCCGCGCCCTGGAGGCGCTCCTTCTCCAGCCATTCCTGCACCTCGCCGGCATCGGCGGTGCAGATCTGCGGGATGACCGGCAGCCCGGCCGCGGCGACGGCCTCGGCCATGCGGCTCTTGTCGCGGCGCGCCTCGGCCAGGTGCGGCACGTTGCAGCGGCCGGGCACCAGGAGCGGGGCCAGCCGCTCGGCCAGCTCCACGCCCGACTCGCAGCCCGCGACGACGGCCCGCGGCGCGCGGCCGGCCAACTGCCGGACGACCGCATCAAGATCACCCTCGTACACCACGGTGTCGGGGAAATCCTGCGGGCGGAAGGAGGAGGCATAGGCCTCCGGGGGCTGCGGGCCGGTGAGCACGGCCACGGCCGGAATGCCGTGCCGGGCGAGGGCCTCGGCGAACAGCGCACCCGAGGAGTAGGGGTCGACGACGACGCAGGGGCCCTGTCCCCACCCCGTGCGGTGCTCAGGCGTGGTCACGGCCGGCACCTCCCGCCGCCAGGGCGGACACCGCCGCGCAGTAGCGGGCGAAGAACTCCCCCGCGGGTCGGCTGACCCGGCGGGCGCGCACCGGTGCGTGCACCATGCCCTCCTCCATCACGTACTCCACAGGGGTGCCGTGCTCGCGCAGCAGACCTGCGTACTTCTCGGCGTCCACGCGCAGCGAGTCCATCTCGCAGCCCACGACGTAGGCCGGGGGCAGCTCGTGGAACGCGCCGCCCAGGAGCGGGGAGACGTACGGATCCTCGGCCTGGCCGGGCCGCGGGCAGTAGCAGCCGGTGTAGAACTCCATCTCGCCCCCGGACAGCAGCGGCGCGTCCTCGCCGCCCTGCCGCCAGCGGGTGAAGTCGAGCACCGGGCTGATCACCGCCTGGCCGCGCAGGCGCGGGCCGCCGCGGTCGCGGGTCATCATCGACAGCACCACCGCCATGTTCGCCCCGGAGCTCTCCCCGCAGATCACCGCCGCAGCGGGGTCGAGCCCGCCGAGGCCGAGCGCGGGCAGACCGGCGAGCGTGCCGCACAGCCCCGCATAACAGTCCTCGACGGGACCCGGGAAGGGGTGCTCGGGCGCGGTGCCGAAGTCGAGGGCGACGGTCACCAGGCCGGTGCGGGCGGCCAGTTCGGCGACGAGGCTGTGGTGGCTGTGCAGCGAGCCGATGACGAACCCGCCGCCGCGTATGTAGAACAGCACAGCGCTGCCGGTGCGTTCGACCGGCTCGTAGACCCGGACCCGGGCCGTGCGCCCCTCGTGGGAGACCGTCGCATCGCGGTGCCGGACGCCCTCGGGCACGGGGACGGGCAGCACCTCGGTGAGCCCGTCGTACAGCGCGCGCTGCCGCTCCACGGGATAGGTGTAGAAGTCGGGAGGCAGCGCGCGGTCGACCGTCGCCACGAACTCCTCGATGCCCTCTGCGTAGGCCATGCGCCTAGCTCGCTTTCGCGTCGTGACGGCCCGGCTCGGCGCCGGCGTCGGTCTCCTCGTCCGCGCCGGCGCGCGGCCCGGTCATGCCGGTCAGGGTGGCGGCCACGGCCACCGCCGTCAGCGCGCCGCACATCCACCAGGTGGCCGCGGGCGACGCCGACCACACCGCGACGCCCGCCACCGGGCCGATCGCGTAGCCGATCTGGAACGGGAAGGCCGCTGCCGCTATGTACCGGCCGCGCAGGTGCGGCGGGGCGACGTGCCCCGGGTACGCGGACGCGCTCGGGGTGCCGATCATCTCGCCCACCGTCCACACCACGGTGGCCACGACGAACATCGCCATCCCGGTGCCCGCCACGTACAGGTTCATCCCGACGCCGACCAGCCCGATGCCCAGCGCCACCGCGATCCTGGCGGGCAGGTGCTGCACGTACTTGGTGATGAGCAGCTCCAGCGCGATCACCATGATCGCGTTGAGCGACAGCAGCGTCGAGTAGAACGTCGTGCCGTACCCGTCGGACTTCAGCTGCAGCGGCAGCGCGGAGGTGTGCTGGATGTACACCAGCGCGTTGAGGAAGAGGGCCAGCAGGAAGAGCATGTACCGCCGGTCGCGCACCACTGCCGCATACGACCGGACAGGGGCGTCCTCCTCCGCCGTGACGGCCCCGGTGCGGTCCCCGGAGCGGGTGAGCACCAGGGCGCACAGGGCGAAGCCGATCTGTGCCGCCGCCTCGATGTAGAAGATGAGGTCGTAGGAGTAGCTGATGAGGAGCGCGCCGAGCAACGGGCCTATGGTCGTACCCAGGTTGAACGCCATGCGGTAGATGGCGAACACCATGACGTGGTGCTCCTTGGGCGTGCGCTCCACCAGCAGCGCCGAGGAGGCCGGGCGGTACGCCTGGGCCACCACGCCGATCAGGGCCGCCACCACGACGATCAGCGGCAGGCTGGTGAGATAGACCAGGCTGAGCGTGAGCGCTCCGGCGAGCGCCATCGAGCCCGCGATCGTCCGGGCGTAGCCGAGCCGGTCGGAGAGCGAGCCGCCCAGCAGGACGCCCACCACCGTGCCGACACCGTAGGCACCGAGCGCGAAGGCCGCGTCGGTGGCGGAGATGCCCTTGTCGGTGAGGTAGAGCACCAGGTAGATCTGCAGGAAGTTGCCCAGCCGGTTGATGAGCATGCCGCCGAGCACGAGCCAGATGGGCCCGGGGATGCCCCGCAGCGTCTGCATGACCGAGGGCTTGGCGGCCTTCGGCGCGGGAGCGGGTGGCTGTCCGGTCGTGGTCATCTGGCCGGGCCCTCCAGGGGCCGGCCCTTGAGCTCGACGATCCGCGGGGCGTCGGCGAGCGCGGCCCGCGCCTGCTCCACCGAGTCGGCGAGCGCGACAACGCGACCGTAGCGGGAGATGTACCCGCGGGGCGGCAGGCGCAGCACGGCCCCGGCATCCGCCATTTCCGTGGCGCTGTGGATCGACGGCGTGAACCGCTCCTCGTGGACGGTCACCGCCTCCACCTCGACGTCCTGCTCGGGGTAGAGGAAGCGGACGGCCGCCGCCTTGCGGTGCCGGACCGTGGTGTCGGGACGCCGGCCCGCGGCCGCGTCCGCCGCCGCGAGGGCGACGTCGACGCCGGTGGTCAGGTGCCCGAGGTAGGGGATCATGTCGCCGCCGAGGCGGGCGTTGACCTCCATCAGCTTCGGACCGTCGGGCGTCAGGCGGAACTCGGTGTGGCTGACGCCGGTGGTGAGGCCCAGCGCGGCGTGGCTGCGCCGCAGGGCGTCGAGGAGCACCGGGTCGGACAGCAGCGGGTCGGCGCCGTCCACCTCGTGGCCGATCTCCTCGAAGTAGGGCGCCATGCCGACCTCCTTGTGCGCGACGACGAGCGGGGTGCACTCGCCCTCGAAGCAGACGGAGTCGACGCTGATCTCCGGCCCGTCGACGAACTCCTCGACCAGCACGGAGACGTCGTAGACGGGAACGCCGGGGTAGGAGGCGCCCGCGGCGGCCGCGTAGGCGTCGGCCAGCTCCCCGGCGCTGCCGGCCTTGCGCACGCCCAGGCTGCCCGCGAGACCGCGCGGCTTGAGCACGACGGGATAGCCGATCTTCTCCGCGGCGGCCTCGGCCTCGGCCTGCGACCGCACGCCGATCGAGACCGGCTGGGCCACACCGGCCCGCTCCAGCGCCGTTCTGCCCGCGAGCTTGTCCCGGCAGGCGGTGACGGCCTCGGGGCTGTTGCCCGGCAGCCCGAGGGCCTGCACGATGTGCGCGGCCGGGGCGATCAGCCCCTCGTCGTAGCAGAACATGCCCGCCACCGGGTGCTCGGCGGCCACGCGGCGGGCGGCTTCGACGAGCGGCTCCGGGCGCGTGTTGTCGACGATCGTGCTGCCGACGACGTACGGCCGCTCCCACGTCACCTCCGCGGGCTGCAGGAGCCACAGCGCATACCGCCGGGCGACCGCTTGGAGAATGAACTCCCTGCTGCGCCGGCTGCTGCTGCCCACCAGAAGCAACAGCGGCTTCTCGCCGTCCCACCCCATGTTCCGCTCCCTCACGTCTCGAATCGCTCCTGCGGCCGGTGCGGCCGCGGGAGGTGCCCCCACTGCGCGCATTCGGCGGTCACCGGTTGAAACACCGGATCGGCCGCTGCCGTTGCACGGGCCCCCTCCCGTGGTGCGGCGGGGGTCAAAGGGGGCACCGGGCCGCCAGTTCCGGTGCCAGGGTCCGGTGTTCCCGCCTCACCCCGGCCTCCCCCTCCGCCGCCGGGTCCGTGCCCCAGGCGGCGGGCCGGTCGGGGAAGACGGCGGTCACCGTGCCGCCCACCCGGACCGCGGGGATCTCCGCGCGCAGCCGCGCGACCGACGTCTTCATCTCGTGCCACGGGCACACCAGCCGCACGGCGTCCGCGGTGGGGGCGGCCAGGTGCAGGGGGCCGCCGCGGTGCGGGCACCGGGCCCGCATCACGAACCCCCGGCCCGCCACCGTCGCGTAGACGTACGGGGTGCCGGCGACGACGACGCAGTTGTCCCGTCCGGCGACGGGGAAGGTCACGACAGGCACGCGCGGTAGTCCCCCACGGAGTGGATCTCGTAGACGCATTCCTCGGACAGGATGTCGGCGCCGTGCAGCCGGTTGCGCCTGATCACGACGCCCTCGCCCGCCTGCAGGGTCAGCGACGAGCCGAGCCCGCTCTCGAAGCGCATGGTGCCGGAGACGATGTGGCACAGCTCGTCGCCGTCGTGGCAGTGGGTGTTGGACAACTCGCCGCGCGGCTCGACCAAGTGGGCGACCGGCGCCTGCACCCGGCCCTGCCGGATGCCCTCGAAGACCGGACCGTGGAGCTTCTTGAGCTCCGGCTGGTCGTCCATCCACCGGATCTGCTCGGCGAAGTCGTGGTCGCCGATCTCCAGCAGCAGGCGGTACTCCTCGATGCCGCGGACGAGCTCCGGGATGATCCCCTCGCCGTGCGCCTCCAGCAGCGGCTTGATGATCTTCTCGCGGGCCATGCGGCCGTGGTGCTGGTCGATGTGGACGTGCTCGGTGAAGTACTCGGTGTCCACCGTGTCGCCGAACACGCCGCGCAGCAGCCGGTCGGCCCGGCGGCAGAAGTCGACCAGCGAGCTCTCGGTGTAGTAGAGGGCGCCCACGTAGCGGAAGAAGAGTTCGTGGTTCTTGCCCAGGTAATGGAAGTAATTGTTCAACAGGAGGCTGCTGTTGAGGTAGTACTGCCAGTACCGGTGGACATCCGACTCCAGGCCGACCGACTCCAGAGTCCGCTCGTACAGGGTGCTGTGCTTCGTCTCGTGCACCCCGTAGCCGTACTCGTCGATGACGACCTTGAACCACTCCGACTGGGCCCTGCCGTAGTAGCCGAGCACATTGCGCATCATCGGGGACGCCTCGGAGAGGAAGTCCGGTGCGAACTGCACCAGCCACATCCGCGCGGCGCGCTCCGGATCGGCGGAGCCGGTGATGGTGCGCTCGAACGGCGACTGCTCCTCCTCGCTCTCCATGACCAGCGAGTCCAGGTAGCTGTCGAGGCTCTCCGTCGTCCAGGTGCCGGAGGTCTCCACCTCCTCGTCGAGGAAGCCGAAGGCGTAGCGCTCCAGGGCCGGGCGGATCCGCTCGCCCAGCGCCCGGTTGCCCGGGCTGTAGAAGGCGCGGAAGTCCTCCTCCTTGCCCTTGAGGCCGGACTTGGGGAAGAAGACGAGATCGGCCTCGTAGATGCTGGTCAGCAGGCGGTTCACGGCCAGGCTGGTGTAGTCGAGGACGTTCGCCCGGCCCGGCACCGCGTCGAAGTCGAGGTGCGGGAGCACCTGCGGGCGCAGCTGGCGGCGGTAGGGGTTGTCGTGGTTCAGCCAGTCCTCGTTGTCGAGGTAGATGGGGTTGGTGGCGTACTGCACCACGGCGTCGCGCAGTTCCTTGCCACTGAGTTCGAACGGTATGTGCTGCGGGACGTGACTCATTACTCGCTCCCTTGTCCTCAGAGGTGCACGCTCAGCTGGAAGTCGCTCCACCGCAGGCGGAAGGGGACCTGCTCCCCCGCCTTGACCGGCACCGGCTTCTCGAAGGGGACCCACCCCTGCATCCAGTGCGACGTGGTGTTGCGGGGCGAATTGCTCAGCGTGATGCCGTCGTCCAGGTCGAGCTCGAACCAGACCACCAGGGCGTGGACCTCGCCGTCGTCCGTCGCGGTCAGCGACACCGGGCGCTCGCCCGCCTCCAGCGGGTCGTGCACGAGGTCGAACTCCAGGACGCGGTCGGCGTGCGACATCAGCCGGTGCGGCCAGGTGCCCAGCCGTACGGGGAAGTGCCCGCGGGTGGCCAGCGTGTTCATCAGCGAGACGTCGAAGGAGTCGGCCATGGCGACCTGGTTGAGCTTCACGGCGGCCTCGCTGTGCACCAGCTGCCCGATCAGCCGCGCGCTCGTGGGCAGCATGACGGCGTCCGGGGCCAGCAGGTGCTCGCGGGCGTGCCGCACGGAGGGCAGCAGGCCCTCGCCGATCAGGCCGCAGTCGACGATCTCGGAGACCAGGACGTCCACCGGGCCGTCGAGGTCCTTGCCGACCTCCAGCTCGTGCGACGGCTTACCGATCACCGTGATCGTCCCCGACAGGTCGTGCGCGTCGACGACCTGCCGGGCGACCTCGGCCAGCAGCGGGTTCATCTCGCACGTGACGACCTTGCGGGCGCCGGCCCGGGCCGCGGCCATGGCGAGCAGCCCGCTGCCGGAGCCGATGTCCAGCACGCTCGCCCCCGGTGGGATCACCCGCTCCATGGCGGTGACCAGGGCGTCGTTGCGCTCGGCGTCGTTGAGCATGGGGAAGTGCCAGCGCGGCACCGTCCGGCGGGCGATGCGCGCGAAGGCGTCCGAATCGGTGGACAGCCCGTCCGCCGGGCCCCGCAGGAGCGAGGACGCCTGTTCGGCGATCTCGCTCATCTCCTGGGCCAGCGACTGCAGCGAGGCCACCAGCAGGCGGTGCTGCGGACTGTTCGGCGAGGTGTTCGCGCCGCCCGGTCCGGCACCCGCCCAGGACGCCGCGATCTCTCCGATCTCTTCGATCTCTCCGACATGTGCCTGCTGCATGTGCACCACTGCTCCTCACGCCTTCTCGCCGGGTCGACCGTGGTGCGAGGCCGGCCTTGTCGACCTTCAAGATCTCGGCGCCCCCGCACTGCGACCGTACGGAGGAAAGGGGGAAGCCGATCTGCAGCGCGTCTTCACCGCGAACGGCAGTTCCTACCGCGCGGTTGACATGGACACAGTGCGGTGACCTGGGCGGACGCGAGCAGGGCGTACCGGCGGTCACAAGGCGGCAGATTCCGCCGCGCCGCGCCGGTTGATTGCGGCGCCGGCGACCGCCGCGCGCGGCGCGGCCGGCGGTGTGACGTCGGCCACCATGGCGCCCCGTAGGGGCGCGGGGCAGTGCCATCTGCGGCTGCCGCCGCGGGGGCGCGACAAGCCACGGGCGGCCTGCGGCCGACGCGCCGGGGCGAAGCTCGGCACCCCGTCTGCGGGCACGTCGTGGCTTGTCGCGCAGTTCCCCGCGCCCCTACGGGGCTCGCCCTACGAGGCCTGGAGGAGGGCGCCCGCCGGCGGGGCGCCGTCCCGCCACTTGAGGATCTTGTCGAAGCTCACCACCGCACCGGCTCTGCCGGGCCGGTTGCGCACCCGCACGTGATCCGTGAGGGAGGCGATCAAATAAAGACCCCGGCCGTGTTCCTCGTGAACGCCGGCCGGGGCCTTGGTGTACGTGGCGCGGGCCGTGCGGGCGGCGCGCCTGCGGGGATCGGTGAACCCTGGTCCCGAATCGGTCACCTCGATACGACAGGTGTCGCCGTCGATCACGGCGGTGACCCGGTAGCCGGACGATGCGTCACCCCCGTGCTCGACGGCGTTCGCACACGCCTCGCTCAAGGCGATGGCCAGGTCGTACGAGGTCTCGGGGTCGACGCCGGCCGTCTCCATGGCACCGATCAGCAGCCGCCTTGCGAGCGGAACGCTCGCGGCCTCGCGCCGCAAGTGGAGTGACCACCAAATGCTCATGCTCAGCCTCCTGGCTGCGGCTCGACATACCGATACCTATAGCCGCACCACGCGCCCGGTAAGCCTGTCGGCCCTGTGAGTCCCCTCATTCGGCCGACGCGCCGAGTGGGTGAAATCGTGTAAGGGAGTGGTCGTGGAAGCGCGCGGGACCCGTGCGCAGGCCGGGCACCCTGCTTCCTAGATCGCCCGGAGGCGGTGGGATGATGGCGCAGCCATGCCTCAACCCGTCGCGCGCGCCGGCGCCGATCTGCGACTGACCCGGGCCGCGGTGTTCACCGCGGTCTGTGTCGTGCTGTCCGCGGGCGGGCACGTGCTGGCGTCCTGCGCCGGGGTACCGCTGTGGACCCTGGCCGCGGGTTGCGCGCTGGTCTTCGCGGTGGCCGTGCCACTGGCCGGGCGGGAACGCTCGCTGCCGGGCATCGCGGCCGCACTGGCCGTCGGCCAGCTCGCGCTGCACGCCCTCTTCGGGCTCGGCCAGGCCCGCGCGGGCGCGATGCCCGCCCCCGGGCGGGGCGGCCACGAGGGCCGTCTCATCGACTTCGCCGGCCAGCTGCTGTGCGACCAGCGGCCGCTGTCCGCGGCCGAGGCGCGGCGCGTCGTGACCGACGCCGGTCTCGACCCCGCGGTGCACCCGGCCCTGGCCGCACCCGCCACCGGCGCGGCCGCGCCCGGCACCGGTCACACCTCGCTCGCGCACGCCCTGCTGCCCTCGCTGCCGATGGTCCTGGGCCACCTGCTGGCCGCCGTCGCCCTGGGCTGGCTGCTGCGGCGCGGCGAAGCGGCACTGTGGCGGCTGGTGCGCCTGTCCGCCGGCCCCGCCCGACAGCTGGCCGGGGCCGCGCTGCTCGGCGCCCTGCGCGCCGCCCTCGCGCTGGTGCGCGTGCGCGTACGGGCCCTGCAGGCCCCCGTCGTCGTACGGCGCCGCAGCGCGGCCGACGACGAGCGCCCGGCCCGGGAACCGGAGCTCCAGCACTTCGTGATCAGGCGGGGACCTCCGGCCTGCGCCCTCGCGGCCTGACCGACGCGACGCACCGCCGCCCGCAGGGCGGGAAAGGGGCCGTTCGCGCCGTCGCCGCACGCGCGCCACCCCTTTTTCCCTCCTGCCATCGATCGGAGTCCTCCCATGACCGCGTCCCGTCGTCCGCTCGCCGCCCGCACCTCCCTCGTCGCCGGCCTGGCCGCGGGCAGCCTGCTGCTGCTCTCCGGCCCCGCCTTCGCCCACGTCGGCGTGCAGCCGGGTACCGCCGAGAAGGGCGGCTACAGCACCATCAACATCAAGGTGCCCAACGAGAAGGACAACGCCTCCACGGTCAAGCTCGAGCTCAGCCTCGACCCCAAGCACCCGCTGGCCTCCGTGATGCCGCAGGCCGTGCCGGGCTGGGAGGTGAAGGTGGAGAAGACCAAGCTCGACAAGCCGCTGCAGATGCACGGCAAGACCATCGACGAGGCCGTCAGCAAGGTCACCTGGACCGGCGGCAAGATCGAGCCGGGGCAGTTCCAGCAGTTCCCGCTGTCGGTCGGCCAGCTGCCCACCGACGCCGACGAGCTGGTCTTCAAGGCGCTGCAGACCTACTCCGACGACGAGGTCGTGCGCTGGATCGACCCGTCCAAGCCGGGCGGCGAGGAGCCCGAGCACCCGGCCCCGGTCCTCAAGCTCGTGGCCAAGGGCACGGCCGGCGCGGCGGGCGGCCACTCGCACGACGACAAGGCCGACAAGAAGGACGAGGCGAAGGGCGGCGTCACCGCCGAGGCGGCCGACGGCGACAAGGACGCGAGCGACGGCACCGCCCGTGCCCTGGGCATCGCCGGCATCGTCGTCGGCGCGGCCGGCGTGGCCTTCGGCGTGCTGGCCGGTCGCCGCCGCACCGCCGCCTGACCGAGCAGCACCGACTTCCTGGAGAAGCACCCATGCGCACCAAGCTCCTGGGCGCGGCCCTCGCCGTGGCGGCCGCGCTCACCCTCACCGCCTGCGGCGGCGGATCCGGCGACGGCGGCGACAAGCCCGCCGCGGACGTCTCCGCCGAGCCGCAGAAGACCGGGGCGATCACCCTGGACACGCCGAAGGCCAAGCCCGACCTCGTGCTGAGCGACACCTCCGGCAAGAAGTACGAGCTGGTCAAGGAGACCAAGGGCCGCCCGGTCCTGCTCTACTTCGGCTACACCTACTGCCCCGACGTCTGCTCGACGGTGATCTCCGACGTCGCGGCCGCCGAGAAGAAGCTGCCCAAGGCCGATCAGGACCGGCTGCAGGTCGTCTTCGTCACCACCGACCCCGAGCGCGACACCCCCGAGCGGATGCGCACGTGGCTCGACGCCCAGGGCGGGCAGGACATCGTCGGCCTGACCGGCGACTTTGACACGATCCAGGCGGCGGCCAAGCCGCTGGGCATCCTCGTGGAGAAGCCGAAGAAGGAGAAGGACGGCTCGGTGACCGTCAGCCACGGCGCCGAGGTCGTCGGCTTCTCGCCGAAGGACGACGCCGGCCACTGGATCTACACCACGTCCACCACGTCCGAGCAGTACGCCAAGGATCTCCCGAAGATCGTCAAGGGGGAGAACCCGTGATGCGCAAGAGCACCGTCCTCACCGCCGCCGCCCTGCCGCTCGTCGTCGCCGGCGCCCTGCTGATGGTCACCGGCTGCCAGTCGGAGAAGGACGCGCTGTCCTCGAACAAGCCGGAGCTGTCCGTCAGCGGCGCCTACATGCCGCAGCCGGCGATGGACGACATGGCCGCCGCCTACTTCACCGTCGAGAACGACGGCGGCAAGGCCGACACGCTGACCAAGGTCACCAGCCCGCTCTCCTCCGACGTCACCCTGCACACCACCGAGGGCTCGCAGATGAAGCACGCCCCGCAGCTGCAGGTGCCCGCCAACGGCAAGCTCGCGCTCTCGCGCGGCGGCACCCACCTGATGCTCGGCAAGCTCGGCCACAAGCCGCAGGTGGGCGAGAAGGTGGAGTTCACGCTGCACTTCGCGGACTCCGCGCCGATCACCGTCAAGGTGCCGGTGCAGAGCGCGTCGTACCGTCCGGCGGGCTGACGCGACGATGAGCAGGACGGGTACGGCCCGGCGGGCCGGGGCGCTGTTCGGCGCCCTGCTCGCCGCGCTGCTGTGCACCCTCACGCTCGGCGCGACCCCCGCCTCGGCGCACGCCGCGCTGACCGCCACCGACCCGGCCGACGGGTCGGTGGCGGCCACCGCGCCCCGCCAGGTCACGCTCACCTTCTCGGAGGGCGTGCTGCTGGGCGCGGACTCGGTACGGGTCCTCGACCCGCGGGGCGGGCGCGTCGACGAAGGAGCGCCCCACCACGCGGACGGCCGCTCCGAGACGGCGGTCGTCGCCCTGCGCGGGCAGCTCGCCGACGGCACGTACACCGTGGCGTGGCAGGCCGTCTCGGCGGACAGCCACCCGGTGGCCGGCGCCTTCACCTTCTCGATCGGCGCGCCGTCGGCGACCACGGTGTCGGTGGACTCGGTGGCACAGCACACCGACGCGGCGGTCTCCGCCTTCTACGGCATCGGCCGCTATGCGGCGTACGGCGGCTTCGTGCTGCTCGTGGGCGGCTGCCTGTTCGCGGGACTGTGCGGTGCCTCGCGGGCCGTGCAGCGCGTCGCGGTCGGCGGCTGGGTCGCGCTGTTCGCCTCGACGACCGCGCTGTTGCTGCTGCGGGGCGCGTACACCGGCGGCAAGGGACTGGGGGCGGTCGCCGACCTGTCGCTGCTGACCGGCGTCCTGGCGACGAAGCCGGGCGTGGCGCTGCTGTCGCGCCTGCTGCTGCTGAGTGCAGCGGCGGTCTTCCTCGCCGTGCTGTTCGGCAGCTTCGCGCGCGAGGACGGCCCCGTCGAGCGCGGCCGGGCCGTCGCGTACGGGCTGGGCGCCGGCGGTGCCGTCGTGGCCTCGGGCCTCGCGGCGACGTGGGCCCTGGCCGAGCACGCCTCCGCGGGCGTGCAGGCGTGGCTGGCCATGCCGGTCGACGTGGTGCACCTGCTGGGCGTGGCCGTGTGGCTGGGCGGGCTCGCCGCCCTGCTGGCCGCGCTGTGGTCGGGAGCGGCGGTCGGGCGGGCGGCGGTACTGCGCTTCTCACGGGCCGCCTTCATCTCGGTGTGCGTCCTGGTGGCGACCGGCGTCTACCAGTCGTGGCGGCAGCTCGGCTCCTTCGACGCGCTGACCGGCACCTCCTACGGACGGACCCTGCTGGTCAAAGTTGGACTAGTGGTCCTCATGGTGGCCCTGGCCGCCGTGTCGCGCCGCTGGACCGGACGCCTGACGGACGGCGCCGCCACCGCACGGCGGACGCCGGCCCGGCCGGCCGCCACGGCACCGGCCGCCGATCCGGTACGGGCCGCCCAGCTCGCCCGGCAGCGGGCGGCACAGGAGAAGGCCGCCGGACGGCGGGCGCGCGACGCCGACACCTCGCGCACCGGGCTGCGGCGCGCGGTGCTGGCCGAGGCCGCCGTCGCCGCCGTCCTGCTGGCCGTCACCACCCTCCTGACGAGCACTCAGCCCGGGCGGGCCGAGGCCGAGACCCGGCAGGCCGGCGGCCGGCCGGCATCCGGACAGGCGGCCGCCGCGCCGGCCGAGGTGCGCATCCCCTACGACACCGGCGGCAAGGGCGGCCGCGGCACGGCCCTGGTCACCCTGGACCCGGCCCGCGCCGGGGCCACCACGGTGACCGTCACCCTGACGGACGACTCCGGCCGCCGTGCGGACGTCCCCGAGCTGACACTGTCCTTGACCGAGAAGGCGAAACGGATCGGTCCCCTGCACGCCACGCTCGAACGTCAGTCCACCGGACAGTGGCGGGCCACCGGATTCCGGGTGCCCATGGCCGGCGACTGGCAGCTGTCCCTGACCGTACGGACCTCGGACATCGACCAGGTCACCGAGATCGAGAACGTGAAGATCACCTGATGGCTGACACGACTGGTACCAAGACCGCCGGCTCCCCCTCCGGTCCGTCCTCCGAGCCCCCCGCCGCCGGGCCTGCCGCCGTCTCGCGGCGCCGGCTGCTGGGCACCGCCGGAGCCGTCGGCGCCGGCGCCCTCGTCGTGGGCGCCGGAGCCGGCGCCGCCGGCGCCCAGGCGGTCGGAGGCAGACCCGACCCCCTCACCTCGATCGGGTCGACCAAGTACCCCTTCCACGGCCCCCGCCAGAGCGGCATCGTCCAGCCGGCCCAGGCCCACGCCCACCTGGTCGCCTTCGACCTCGCCCCCGGCAGCGGCCGCAAGGCCGCCGCGGCCCTGCTGCGCCGCTGGTCCACCACGGCCGCCGACCTCATGTCCGGCGAGACCCCCCGCGACGACGACCTGGGCATCGCCCTCGACGCCGGCCCCGCGGCCCTGACCGTCACCTTCGGCTTCGGCCACAGCTTCTTCGACCGCACCGGGCTCACCGACCGCCGCCCCGCGGCACTCGAACCGCTGCCGTCCTTCAGCGCCGACGCGCTCGACCCCAAGCGCAGCGACGGCGACCTGTGGATCCAGATCGGCTCCGACGACGCCCTCGTCGCCTTCCACGCCCTGCGGCTCCTGCAGCGCAAGGCCGGCGAGACCGCGCGCCTGCGCTGGCAGATGAACGGCTTCAACCGCACACCGGGCGCCACGTCCCACCCCATGACCGGGCGCAACCTCATGGGCCAGATCGACGGCACCAACAACCCCAAGCCGTCGGACGCCGCCTTCGACAAGCACGTCTTCGTACCGGACGGCCGCGACGCGGGCGCCGGCGCGGCGGAGGCATGGATGGCCGGCGGCTCCTACGCCGTCATCCGGCGCATCCGCATGCTGCTCGACAGCTGGGACCATCTCTCGCTGGAACGCCAGGAACGGATCATCGGCCGCCGCAAGTCCGACGGCGCGCCGCTGTCCGGCGGCTCCGAGACCACACCGGCCGACCTCCAGAAGGTCGGACCCGACGGGGCCCTCGCCATCGCCGGCGACGCCCACATCCGCGTGGCCTCCCCGGCCTCGAACCGCGGCGCGGCCATGCTGCGCCGGCCCTTCTCCTACCACGACGGCTTCCGCGACGACGGGGCGCCGGACGCGGGCCTGCTGTTCGTCGCATGGCAGGCGGACCCGATGAAGGGGTTCGTGCCGGTGCAGCGGAAGCTGGACCGCGGGGACGGGCTGTCCCGCTTCCTCAGCCACGAGGCGAGTGCGCTGTTCGCGGTGCCGGGTGGGTGTGCGGAGGGGGAGTACGTGGGGCAGCGCCTGCTGGAGGGTTAGAGCCTGTCCGGCGGATCTTCGTCACGCGGCCGCCGCGGCGCCCCGTAGGGGCGCGGGGAACTGCGCGACAAGCCACGACGTGCCCGCAGGTCGCCCGGACCCCGGGGTGGTGTGTCAGCTGCAGGCCGTCGCCGGCTGATCGCGCAGTTCCCCGCGCCCCTACGGGGCACGCCGGACACGGCCTGGGCCCGGCCCTCCGTCTGCGGGCGCGTCGTGGTTTGTCGCGCCCACGCGGCGGCAGCCGCAGATCGGCACAGCCCCGCGCCCCTGACGGGGCACGCCCCCGGGCGCGGGGGTGGCCCCGGCTATCGTGGGCAGCCCGCAATTGGGCGCACCCCTCCGGAGGAGAACCGCGTGATGCCGGCCACTCGCTATACGTACCTCGGGCCCGAGGGGACCTTCACCGAGGCCGCTCTGCGCACGCTGCCCGAGGCCGCGACCCGTGAGCTCGTGCCCATGGTCTCCGTGCCCGCCGCGCTCGACGCCGTCCGCGGCGGGGACGCGGCCGCCGCGCTGGTGCCGATCGAGAACTCCGTCGAGGGCGGCGTCACCGCCACCCTCGACGAACTCGCCACCGGCGAACCGCTGATGATCTACCGCGAGGTGCTGCTGGAGATCGCCTTCGCGCTGCTGGTGCGCCCCGGCACCCGTATGGAGGACATCAAGACGGTCACCGGTCACCCGGTCGCGCAGCCGCAGGTGCGCAAGTGGCTGGCGGCGCACCTGCCGGACGCGGTGTGGGAGTCCTCTGCGTCCAACGCGGACGGTGCGCGGCTGGTGCGCGAGGGCCGCTACGACGCCGCGTTCGCGGGGGAGTTCGCGGCGGCGACGTACGCACTGCAGCCGCTGGTGACCGGCATCCACGACGCGCAGAACGCGCAGACCCGCTTCGTGCTGGTGGGCCGCCCGGCGCGGCCGGCGGCGCGGACGGGGGCGGACCGCACGTCGCTGGTGATGTGGCAGCGCGACGACCATCCGGGCGCCCTGCTGGAGTACTTGCAGGAGTTCGCGGTGCGCGGGGTGAACCTCATGCGGATCGAGTCGCGTCCGACGGGCGAGGGCATGGGCCGCTACTGCTTCTCCGTCGACTGCGAGGGCCACATCACCGACCGCCGGGTAGCGGAGGCCCTGATGGGGTTGAAGCGGACGTGCGCGAAGGTACGCTTCCTGGGTTCGTACCCGCGTGCGGGTGTCGACCCGGACGAGCTGTCGGGTGCCGTGGTGCCGCCCCGGGCGGGCACCTCGGACGGTGACTTCGTGGCGGCGGCCGAGTGGCTGGCGCGCTGCCAGGACGGGCGTACCTGAGCCGCCGGGCCCGCCG
Organism: Streptomyces sp. PKA51; assembly: GCF_057552455.1. Lineage (NCBI taxonomy): Bacteria > Bacillati > Actinomycetota > Actinomycetes > Kitasatosporales > Streptomycetaceae > Streptomyces > Streptomyces sp. PKA51. Next base: position 363,738 of record NZ_BAAJPZ010000004.1, on the reverse strand, counting down.
GGACCCGGGTCGCGGTTACCCACAGAGTTATCCACAGGCACTTCTCGACCTGGGGATAAGTCGACAGATCGAGAGCCCGGGAAATCCGCACGAAACGGTCACCGCTCGACAAATCACTCCGAGGGGTCACGCCGTCCGTCCACAGCCCCTCTTTCCGGTGATCCCCAGCCCCCGGTCCACCGAAATGCCTCGAACAACCCTTTAGAGGGAGGGAACGCCACCCCAAAGAGTGGCGCGCAGAGGTTTACACGAGGAAACCCTGATGAATGACGGAAGAGCCGGAAGGCTTGATTCCGACATCCACAGATTTCCCGCACACCCTGTGGACAATGAAGTGGAAGCCCATGCTCCTGTGGACAACGCAGCGGCGGCCCACCGTGGGCATCTTTCCGGGAATTCCGGCGTGTACCGTCACCATGCCGCACACAAGCCACAGGCGTTTTTCCGCCTCCCCCGAATACCGTTCATTCACGCGGCTTGATTCGGGCAAATCGCCATCAAAAGGAATATCGCGTCGAGCGGCGGCGGCCCACGACGGTAGCCTGGAGGGGTGATTGACCTTCGCCTGCTCCGTGAGGACCCCGACCGAGTGCGCGCCTCCCAGCGCGCCCGTGGAGAGGACGTCGACCTCGTCGACGCACTGCTCTCCGCCGACGAGCGGCGCAGGTCGTCCGGCGTCCGCTTCGACGAGCTGCGCTCCGAGCAGAAGGCGCTCGGCAAGCAGATCCCCAAGGCCACCGGCGACGAGAAGGCCGCCCTGCTGCAGAAGGCCGCCGAGCTGTCCGCCGCCGTCAAGGCCGCCGACGCCGAGCAGGACGAGGCCGCGGCCGAGGCCCAGCGCCTGCTGCTGCAGATCGGCAACCTCGTCCACCCCGACGTGCCGCGCGGCGGCGAGGACGACTTCGTCGTCCTGGAGACCGTCGGCACCCCCCGCGACTTCGCCGCCGAGGGCTTCGAGCCCAAGGACCACCTGGAGCTCGGCCAGGCGCTGGGTGCCATCGACGTCGAGCGCGGCGCCAAGGTCTCCGGCTCGCGCTTCTACTACCTGACGGGCGTCGGCGCGCTCCTGGAGCTCGCCCTCGTCAACGCCGCCATCGCGCAGGCCACCGCCGCCGGCTTCACCCCGATGCTCACCCCGGCGCTGGTCAAGCCGCGCGCCATGGAGGGCACGGGCTTCCTCGGCCAGGCCGCGCAGGACGTCTACCACCTGGAGAAGGACGACTTCTACCTGGTCGGCACGTCCGAGGTGCCGCTCGCCGCGTACCACATGGACGAGATCATCGAGGCCGACAAGCTGCCGCTGCGGTACGCGGGCTTCTCGCCCTGCTTCCGCCGCGAGGCCGGCACCTACGGCAAGGACACCCGCGGCATCTTCCGCGTCCACCAGTTCGACAAGGTCGAGATGTTCTCGTACATCGCGCCGGAGGACGCCGAGGCGGAGCACGCGCGCCTGCTGGAGTGGGAGAAGCAGTGGCTGACGAGCCTGGAGCTGCCGTTCCAGGTCATCGACACCGCCACCGGCGACCTGGGCGCCTCCGCCTCGCGCAAGTTCGACTGCGAGGCCTGGATCCCGACCCAGGGCAAGTACCGCGAGCTGACCTCGACCTCCAACTGCGACGAGTTCCAGGCACGCCGCCTGTCCGTCCGTATGCGCGAGGGCAAGAACGTGCGCCCGCTGGCCACGCTCAACGGCACGCTGTGCGCCGTGCCGCGCACCATCGTGGCGATCCTGGAGAACCACCAGCAGGCCGACGGCTCGGTGCGCGTGCCCGAGGTCCTGCGCCCGTACCTGGGCGGCCGGGAGCTCCTGGAGCCGGTCGGTAAGTGAGCCACGAGCTTCCGTACCGACTCATTGCGACCGATCTCGACGGGACGCTGCTGCGCTCCGACGAGACCGTCTCGGAGCGCACCCGCGCCGCCCTGGCGCGGGCCACGGCGGCCGGTGCGGCGCACCTCGTCGTCACCGGCCGGTCCGTCGCCTGGACCCGGCACATCCTCGACGCGCTGGACTACCGGGGCCTGGCCGTCTGCGGCCAGGGCGCGCAGGTCTACCACGCCGGTGAGCACCGGCTGCTGACCTCGGTGACCCTCGACCGGCAGCTGGCCGCGCTGGCCGTGGCCAAGATCGAGGCGGAGACCGGTCCGCTGTACCTGGCGGCCAGCCGCGAGGGCCTGGAGGGCGACCTCCTGGTCGCCCCCGGCTACCGCGTCCAGGAGGGCCCGCTGCCGACCGTGCCGATCACCGACGCGGCCGAGCTGTGGGCGGCGCCGCTGAACAAGCTCTACCTCCAGCACCCCGACCTGGACGACGACGCCCTCGCCGAGACCGCCCGCGGCGTCGCGGGCGGCCTGGTGGGCGTGACGATGGCGGGCTCCGGCATCGTCGAGCTGCTGCCGCTGGGCCTGAGCAAGGCCACCGGCCTGTCCCTGGCCGCACGCCGCCTGGGCGTACCGGCCGCGGCGACGATCGCCTTCGGCGACATGCCCAACGACGTGCCGATGTTCGGCTGGGCCGCGCACGGCGTGGCCATGGCGGGCGCCCACCCGGAGCTGCTGGCCGTGGCCGACGAGGTCACCGCCGGGAACGACGAGGACGGGATCGCCGTCGTCCTGGAGCGCCTGTTCGGCTGAGCACCGCCCGTACGGCCGCCGTGGGCCCCTCCCAGGACCACGGCGGCCGTCCGCGCGTCAGCGGCCGGCACCCCAGCCCGATGGCCAGCGCGATCGCGTGCCCGACGTCCGTGAACGTCCCGCCGGTCACCAGTGGTACGCCGAAGAACGCGACCGCCCCCACGAGGTAGCCCCAGCGCCAGGGCCGCGGGACGCGGTAGGCGAGGACGCCCACGGCACCGGCGAGGCCGTACGAGACGCCTATGTCGACAACGTGCTTCATCGAGCGCGGCGCCGAATGGCTCTGAATCGCCAGCAGCAGCACCTCCTGGCTGATCAGCGTGGCCGCGATGTGCGCGGCGGCGACCGTGAGCAGCCAGCGCAGGCTGCCGATCCAGCGCTCGACGTTGGCGTGGACGATCTCGAAGAGGGCGGCGTAGAGCAGGAACGACGACGGGCTCTCGATCCAGAAGCCGCTGATCAGCAGGGACTGCAGCGGGTGCTTGTTCAGCTCGTGGATGTTGCTGCTGGTGCGGTGCAGCAGGAACGTCTCCAGGCCCTCGCTGGCCGACGCGACGACCAGGCTGGTGATGCCGATGATCAGCAGCCAGATGTGGGTGCCCGGCGAGGTGCGGATCCAGGTGCGGATCCCGGCGCGGAGCGCGTCGGGGTTCGCGTGGAGGTTCACCCTTCGACGGTAGCGGCGCCACCTGTGGGACGCAGTTGTAGGATGACTGGGCAACCGGTTGACTGCTCACCCCCTGCGGAAGGACACCGATGGCCCTGCGAGCGGCGGGACGCCAGTCCCTCGTGGACACCGTCGTGGAACAGCTGCGCGCCCAGGTCGCCGCCGGCGAATGGCGCGTCGGCGAGCGCATCCCCACCGAGCACGCCCTCGCCGAACAGCTGCAGGTCGGGCGCAACACCGTCCGCGAGGCCGTACGCGTCCTCGTCCACGCCGGCATGCTCCGCTCACGCCAGGGCGAGGGGACCTTCGTCGTCTCCACCGCCGACCCCGCCGACATCGTCCGCGGCCTGCAGCGCGCCGGCATCCGCGACGTCCTCGAACTGCGCATCGCCCTGGAGACCGAGGCCGCCCGCCTCGCCGCCCTGCGGCACGAGAGCACCGACATCGAACGGATGCGCGCCGCCCTCGACGCCCAGACCGCCTACGAGGACCCCGAGGGGCAGCCCGACTCCGGCCGCCTGGAGCTGTACGCCGACCACGACGTCGCCTTCCACCGGGCCGTGGTCGAAGCCGCGCACAACCCCGCGCTGACCGCGACGTACGCCTGGTTCAGCAGCTCCGTGCGCGAAGCCCTCGTCACCGCCCTCGGCGACCGCGACATGCCGCGCATCGTCCACGGCGACCACCACGCCCTGATGGAGGCCATCGCCTCCGGCGACCCCGAGGCCGCCGGGCAGGCCGCCCGCACGCTCCTCGAACGCCCCAAACAGGCCGTCGAGTCCCTGCTCGCCGAGGACTGAGCCGCCCCCTTCCGCACGTCCTCATCGCACCACCCCTGGAGGCACCCCCATGCCCGAGCCGAGGCCCGGCACCCCCCTGATCGACGCCGAGGAACAGGCCGCCCCCGCGCCCCCCGTGGCCGCCGCGCGGCGCCGGCTGCTCGCCCACCCCGCGTTCGTCCTCACCGGCATCGTCCTGGCCTCGCTGAACATGCGCGCCGCCCTCGCCGGCGTCTCCCCGCTCATGAGCGAGATCGGCGACCACTTCCACCTCACCGCCGCCACCTCCAGCCTGGTCACCACCATCCCGCTGGTCTTCATGGGCCTCGGCTCCATCGCCGCCCCCCGCCTCGCCCGGCGCTGGGGCACCGAGACCGTCCTGTGCGCGGCCCTCGCCCTGCTGTGCGGCGGCATCCTGCTGCGCGTCACCCCGCCGGTCGTCGCGCTCTTCGTCGGCTGCGCCCTCGTCGGCACCGCCATCGCCCTGCTCAACGTCCTGATGCCCGGCCTGGTCAAGCGGGACTTCCCCGACCGCGCGGCAGGCATGACCGCCCTGTACTCCACCACGCTGATCCTCGGTGCCACCGGAGCGGCCGCCTCCGCCGTACCGCTGGAGGACGCCCTCGGCGGCTGGCAGGGCTCCCTCGCCTCCTGGGCCGTCCTCGCCGCCGTGGCCGCCGTGCTCTGGCTGCCGCAGGCCGTGCTCGTACGCCGCGCCGGCCGCGGGAACGGGCCGCACACCGCCCCGGCCCCCGCGGCGGCCGGACCCCGCCTGAGCCGCTCACCGCTGGCCTGGCAGGTCACGCTGATGATGGGCACGCAGTCGCTGGTGGCCTACGTGTGCATCGCCTGGATGCCGACGATCTTCACCGACCACGGCATGAGCAAGAGCCAGGCCGGCATCGTCTACGCCTTCTACACCCTCACCCAGATGGCCGGCTCCTTCTTCGTGCCCCTGCTCGCCGGACGCATGCGCGACCAGCGCCTGCTCGCCGTCGGCGTCGTCGCGCTGCTGGCCGCGGGCCTGACGGGTCTGCTGACCGCCCCGGTCGCCGGGGCATGGGTCTGGGCCACGCTCATGGGCGTGGCCCAGGGCGGACTGCTCGGACTCGCCCTCACCTTCATGGTGCTGCGGACGCGCGACGCCCACACGGCGGCACGGCTGTCGGGCATGGCCCAGACGTGGGGCTACCTGCTGGCGTCAGTCGGGCCGTTCGCGATCGGGTGGGTGTACGGGGCGACCGGCGGCTGGGCGCTGCCGGTCGCGCTTCTCCTGGGCGCCTGCGCGGCCCTGCTCTTCCTCGGCCTGGGAGCCGGGCGGAACCGGAAGATCTGAGTGCCTGTCACTCCTCGCCCGCCAGCGTCAGGGACTTCATGCGGCGCACCGCGTACGCCGTTGCCGCCACCGTCACGACCGCCAGCAGGGTCACCGCCACCGGGAGGCGGACGTCCGAGGTGATGACGCCGTCCGCAGCCGTGCGCTGGGCCAGGGACAGGGCCCACTGCTGGACGCTGAGCGTGCGCGCCCCGGGGATGAGGTTGCCGAACAGCGACTCCCACACCAGCGCGTACACCAGTCCGGCGACGACCGCGTGCCGGGTCACGATGCCCAGCAGCAGGAACAGGGCGCTGTAGGCCACCGACGCGGCCGCGGCGGCGGCCGCGTAGGCCACGGCGATCTGCTGGCTGTTGCCGTTGAGCAGGAAGCCGGCCAGCAGCGTGGGCAGCGCCGTGAAGGCGACGCTCACGCCGATCGCCACGAGGAGTTTGGTCAGGACGACGGTCGTGCGCGGCACCGGCTTGGCCAGGAGGTAGACGACGGAGCCGTCGTCGATCTCCGGGCCGATCGCGCCGGTGCCGGCGACGACGCCGACGAGCGGCACCATCGTGGCGAGCGCGAAGCCGCCGAGGACGTTGACGGCCGTGTCGTCGTCGGCGCCGGTGAAGGCGCGGACGGCGGCGGAGAGCACGAGCAGCAGGGCGGGCAGGGCGAAGAGCACGACCGCCCGGCGGCGGCCCAGGAGACCCCGGTAGGTGAGCCGGGCGACGGTCGGGTGGTAGAGCGACACGGTGGACATCGAGGCGCCTCCTTTCAGGCCGCGACGAGGTAGGAGAAGACCGATTCCAGGGACTCGTCGGAGGGCGTGACGGTCAGGAGCCGGATGCCGTGGGCCCGGGCGAGCTGCGGCAGGATCTCGGTGAACCGGCCGAAGTCGGCGGCCTGGACGCGCAGGGCGCCCTCCTGGACGTCGACGTCGATGCCGGTGGTCGAGGGATCGGCGATGAGCGCCGCGGCCAGGGCCCGGTCGTCGCTGGAGCGCACGAGATAGCGGTGGGGGCGGTCGGTCATCAGGCGGCGGATCTTGCGGAAGTCGCCGGAGGCGGCGTGCCGGCCGGCGACGACGACCTCGATGTGCGCGGCCAGTTGCTCGACCTCCTCCAGGATGTGGGAGGAGAACAGCACGGTGCGGCCTTCGGAGCCCATGGCGCGCAGCAGGTCCATCAGCTGCATGCGCTGGCGCGGGTCCATGCCGTTGAACGGCTCGTCCAGCAGCAGCACGGACGGCTCGTGCACAAGGGCGGAGGCCATCTTCACGCGCTGGCGCATGCCCTTGCTGTACGTGGCGATCTTGCGGTCCTGGGCGTACTCCATCTCGACCGTGGCCAGGGCCCGCTGGGCCTGCGCGGCGCCCAGACCGTGCAGCTCGGCGTTGGCCAGGACGAATTCGCGCCCGGTGAGGAAGTCGTACATCGCCTCGCGCTCGGGGACGACCCCGATGTGGCGGTAGACCTGCTCGTTGCGCCAGATGACGTCGCCGTCGAGGGTGACGGTGCCGGTGGAGGGGGCGAGGAAGCCGCCCATCATGTTGATGAGGGTGGACTTGCCGGCGCCGTTGGGGCCCAGCAGGCCGGTGACGCCGGGGCCGACGGTCATGGTGATGTCGTTGACGGCCACCACGTTGCCGAACCAGCGGGAGACGTTGTCGAGGCGGATCGTGGTCACAGCCCGGCCCTCCGGTATCGGCGCATCAGGAGTGCGTAGCAGCCGGCGACGACGGCCAGCAGGACGCCCAGGTAGACGACGCCGGCGCCGGTGCCCGGCCCGTGGCCGCCGGGGAAGGTGCTGGTGGCCGACAGGAACGCCGTCTGAACGCCGTCGACCAGGGTGATCGGCGAGAGCAGCCCGAGCCAGGGGATCACGTCGGTGTGGTCGGTGGTGAGCGCGATGCCCTGGACGGTGCTGACCGCGCCGTAGGAGATCGTCAGGACGGCGATGACGGCGGCCACTCCGAACCCGCGGCGGGGCGTGAGGGCGGCGACCACCAGGCCGATGCCGGCGAAGAGGAGCGAGAGCAGAGCCACGGAGACCAGTCCTTGTGCGAAGCCCTTCGTCTGGTCGGCGAAGTCCATCTTGGCCAGCAGGGCGCCGGCGTAGAGGATCACCAGGGGCACCGCGGTGAGGACGAACAGCGCCGACGCCATCGCCGCGAACTTCGCGACGACGTAGTCCACGCGCTCGATCGGGCGGGAGAAGTACAGCGGAACCGTCTTGAAGCGCAGGTCGCGGGAGACCGCCTGGGGCGCCTGCGCGGCCAGGAACAGCCCGATGACGGCCTGCACGTAGAGCGCGTAGCGCGTGTACTGCATGGGCAGGCTGTGCATCTTGGTGCTGACGGCCACGGCCACCACGATGGCGGCGGGCAGGCACATCACACCGAAGAGGATCATCGGCAGGACCTTGGAGCGCGCCGAGCGGCCCAGGCCGTAGGCGCCGCGCAGGCTCTGCGAGAACAGCGAGCGGCGGGCGTAGGCCCGGCCGAGGCGGGCGCCCTCGTAGGGGCGGTAGCCGATGTTGTGGATGACGTCCGGGTGGGCGCCGCGCGCGGGCCCGCCGGTGGTCGGGGCGTCATGCGGCATGGCCGGCGCCTCCCTTGTGCAGCTCGTGCGGTTGCTCGTCGCGGAAGACCTCCGCGATGCGGTGGCGGCGCTGCTCCATGCGGACCAGGCCCACGCCCAGCCCGGCGACGGCGTCGCGCACCACGTCGTACGTCTCCTCGCCCGCCACGTCGACCAGCAGCACCCGGCCGGACGCCGGGGAGCCGTCGGCCGCCCGGCCGGCGGGCCGGGCCGTCAGGCCCGCGCCGGTCAGCGCCGCGAGCAGGGCCGCGGTGCCGTCGGGGCACGCGTCGGTGTCGGTGACCTCGACGGCGAGGGAGCCGGTGTCCTGGGTGAAGTCCTCGGTGGAGGAGGAGCGCAGCAGCCGGCCGCCGTCGATGACGACGACGTGGTCGCAGGTGCGCTCCAGCTCGCCGAGCAGGTGCGAGGTGACCAGCACCGAGATGCCGAAGTCGGTGTGGACGCGGCGGATCAGGGCCAGCATCTCGTCCCGGCCGACCGGGTCGAGGCCGTTGGTGGGCTCGTCGAGCAGCACCAGGCGCGGGTCGTGCACGAGCGCCTGGGCCAGCTTGACCCGCTGCTTCATGCCCGTCGAGTAGCCGCCCATGGGGCGGTAGCGCTCCTCGTACAGGCCGACGTGGCGCAGGGTGTCCGCGGTGCGCTCGCGCGCGGCGGTGGGCGGCAGCCCGGACATCCTGGCCATGTGCACGACGAACTCGGTGGCCGAGACGTCGGGCGGCAGGCAGTCGTGCTCGGGCATGTACCCCACGCGCTCGCGGATGCTGCCGCCCTGGGTGGCGACGTCCAGGCCCAGCACCTCGGCCCGGCCCTCGGTGGCCGGCATCAGCCCGAGCAGGATCTTGATGAGCGTGGACTTGCCGGCTCCGTTGGCACCCACCAGACCGGTGACACCGGGGGTGATGTCGAGGGAGAGCCGGTCCAGGGCGGTCACCCGTGGGTACCGCATGGTGAGGCTTTCGGTGGCGATCACAGTCACACCTTCGACGGTAGTGCCGCGTCCCGCGCCGGGCGTCAGACCAGACGGCTGGATCCGCCTACTCCTCCGGTCTGACATTCCCGTACGGGTGACGGGGGTCGGTGCGGGCGCCCGGTCGGTGCACGGCCCTTGACGTGGCCGCCGGTCATTGTCACATTCATCGGTGTCAACGTGCGTGCACGGCTTCGGTCTTGGGCGGAGGACGAGGGCATGACGGATGCGATGGGCACGGCGGAGCTGGAGGGCTTCCGCCGGGTGCAGCGCCTGGCGTACGCATGTGCGGAGGCGGTGGCCGCCCGGCTGCGGCCGGGGGTGACCGAGCGCGAGGCCGCCCGGATGCAGCGGGAGTGGCTGTACGGGCGCGGGGTGCGGGACTGGTTCCACCTGCCCTTCGCGTGGTTCGGCGACCGGACGGCCTTCACCGGCTTCCGGATACCGCTGCAGTTCTTCCCCACGGACCGCCGGCTGGAGCCGGGGATGCCGTTCATCCTCGACATGGCACCGGTGCTCGACGGCTTCACCGCGGACATCGGCTACTCGGGCTGCCTGGGCGCGAACCCCCTGCACGACCGGCTCCTGGACGACCTGGCCGAGCACCGGGAGCTGATCCTGCGCGAGGTGCGCGAACGCCGCCCGCTGCGGGAGATCTACGAGGACGTCGAGCGGCTCATGGTCCGCCAGGGCCACGTCAACCGGCACCGCGCCTACCCCTTCGGCGTGATCGCCCACAAGGTGGGCCGGGTGCCGCAGCGCCGCTTCTCGCCGCACGTCCTCGGCTTCGGCACGCAGGCGCTCAAGGGGCTGGCGGCGGACGCCCTGCGCGGCCACCGGGAGGGCTGGTCGCCGCTGTGGAGCCCGCGCCGCTCCTCCGGCCACCCGCCGCGGCCCGGCCTGTGGGCGGTGGAGCCTCATCTCGGCTTCCGGGGGACGGGCGCGAAGTTCGAGGAGCTCCTGGTGGTCACCGACTCCCGGGACCCCGAGGAGAGCGCTTTCTGGCTGGACGACGACCTGCCGCACGTACGGCGGGGGAAGAGGGAGGGAGCAGCCGCATGAGCGGGGACGGCACAGGGGACGGCAGGCGGATCGAGGGGGCGCGCGAGCGCACCGTGCGCACGGGCGGAATCGAGCTGTGCGTCGCCGAGCTCGGCGAGGCGGACCGCCCCACGGTGGTACTGCTGCACGGCTACCCCGACTCCAAGGAGGTCTGGGCCGAGGTGGCCGCCCGGCTGCGGGACCGCTTCCACGTCGTGCTGTACGACGTGCGCGGCCACGGCCGCTCCAGCGCCCCCGCCCCGCTGCGCGGCGGCTTCACCCTGGAGAAGCTCACCGACGACTTCCTGGCCGTCGCCGACGCGGTCAGCCCCGGCCGGCCGGTGCACCTGGTCGGGCACGACTGGGGATCGGTGCAGGGCTGGGAGTTCGCCACCGTGGCGGCGACCGAGGGCCGCCTGGCCTCCTTCACCTCGATCTCGGGCCCGTCCCTGGACCACTTCGGGCACTGGATCAAGGAACGGCTCGCCCGGCCCACCCCGCGCCGCCTCGCCCACCTCCTCGGCCAGAGCCGCCGCTCCTGGTACGTGGGGGCGCTGCACCTGCCCGCCCTGCCCGAAGCCGCCTGGCGCGGGCCGCTGGGCCGGCGCTGGCCACGGATGCTGGGCCGGCTGGAGACGCTGCCGCCGGACGCCGACCCCGGCTACCCCACGGCCTCCGTGCGGAGCGACGGCGCCCACGGCGCCTGGCTGTACCGGGACAACGTACGGGCCAGGATGCTGCACCCCCGCCCGGACGCCCACGCCCACGTGCCCGTCCAGCTGATCGTGCCCACCGGCGACATCTACCTCTCCGAACGGCTCTACGACGACCTGGAGCGGTGGGCGCCCCGCCTGGTGCGCCGCACGGTGGCGGCCCGGCACTGGGTGCCGCGCACCCGGCCCGACCTCCTGGCCTCCTGGATCACCGACTTCGTCACCGCCCAGGAGGACGCCCCGGCCGGCGGCGTGCCCGCCCGGGTGCCGGCGGGCACCGGCCCGTACGCCGACCGCTTCGGCGGGCAGCTCGTGCTGGTCACGGGCGCGGCGAGCGGTATCGGGCGGGCCACCGCGCTGGCCTTCGCCGAGGCCGGCGCCCGCGTGATCACGGTCGACCGGGACGCCGCCGGGGCCGCCCGCACCGCCGAGCTGGCGCGACTGACCGGGGCACGCGGCGCCTGGGCCGAGTGCTGCGACGTCTCCGACGAGCAGGCCATGGAGAAACTGGCGGCCAAGGTCGCGGACGAGCACGGCGTGGTGGACGTGCTGGTCAACAACGCCGGCATCGGCCTGGCCGGCACCTTCCTGGACACCACCGCCGAGGAATGGCGCCGGGTCTGGGACGTCAACGTCGGCGGCGTCGTCCACGGATGCCGCGTCTTCGGCCGGCAGATGGCCGAGCGGGGCCAGGGCGGGCACATCGTCAACACCGCGTCCGCAGCGGCCTTCCAGCCCTCGCGCGGCCTGCCGGCCTACAGCGCCTCCAAGGCGGCGGTGCTGATGCTCAGCGAGTGCCTGCGCGCCGAGCTCGCCGGCAAGGGCATCGGGGTCACCGCCGTGTGCCCCGGCATCGTCAACACGCCGATCACCGGCAGCACCTCCTTCGTGGGCGTGGACGAGGAGGAACAGCGCCGCCGCAGGGAGCGGACCGCACGGCTGTACGCCCGGCGCAACTACCCGCCCGAGAAGGTGGCCGCTGCCATCCTGCGGGCGGTGGCCGGCAACGCCGCCGTGGTGCCGGTGGCCCCCGAGGCACACGTCCTGCGGCTGCTCTCCCGCTTCACCCCGCGGCTGCGGCGAGCCCTCGCGCGGATCGATCCCCCGCTGTAGCCGGACCGGAAGAGGACCTGGAGGAACCCCCGCATGAAGCACGGCCACCGCATAGCCCCGCGCCGCGTGTCCTTCGACTGGCGCGAGACCCCGCTGCACTGGATACCGGACGAACCCACGGCCACCCACGTGGTCAACGTGCTGCACCTGCTGCTGCCCGCCGGCGAGCGGTGGTTCGTCAAGGTCTTCAAGGAAGCCCTGCCGCTGGTCACGGACGAGGCGCTACGCAAGGACGTCAAGGGCTTCATGGGCCAGGAGTCCACCCACAGCGTCCAGCACTCCTACGTGCTGCAGCACCTCGCCGAACAGGGCCTGGACACCACGCCCTACACCCGGCACGTGGACTACCTCTTCGACGTGCTGCTCGGCGAGAAGCCCCCCTTCGGCCTGCCCCTCACCGCCCGCGAATGGCTGCGCTTCCGGCTCTCGGTGATCGCGGCGATCGAGCAGTTCACGGCGGTGCTGGGCGACTGGGTGCTGCGCGCGGACACCGTGGACGCGGCCGAGCCGGACCCGGTGATGCTGGACCTGCTGCGCTGGCACGGCGCGGAAGAGGTCGAACACCGCTCCGTGGCCTTCGACATGTACGAACACTGCGGCGGCGAGGACCCCGGCCGCTACGCCCGGCGGATGCTCGGCATGGCCGTCACCGCGCCCACACTGTTCTACCTGTGGGGCCGGGGCGCGGCCTACCTCATCCGCAACGACCCCTGGCTCACCGGCCGGCTGCGCTACACCCTCGGCCATCACAACCGGGCCATCTCCAAGGGCCTGCTGCCCTCCTGGCGCGAGCTGGGCGCGGCCGTGCCCCGCTACCTGCGGCGCTCCTACCACCCCTCCCAGGAGGGCTCGATGCAACGGGCCGTCGCCTACCTCGTCTCCTCCCCCGCCGCCCGGGCCGCCGCGGGCGCGGTGGGCCGCGCCGCAGCCGCCTCGTAAGGAGTCGCCGTGCCGGAAGCGGAATACCGCATCGAGGACCTGGCCCACCGCAGCGGCACCACGGTCCGCACCATCCGCGCCTACCAGGACCGCGGCCTGCTGCCCAGGCCCCGGCGCGACGGCCGCGCCAACGTCTACGGCGAGGCCCACCTCACCCGGCTGCACCAGATCGCGGAACTGCTGGAGCGCGGCTACACCCTGGCCAGCATCAAGGAACTGCTGGACGCCTGGGACACCGGGCGGGGCCTGGGCGGGGTGCTGGGCCTCGTCACCGAGACCGAGGGGCCCTGGAGCGACGAGGAGCCGGGCCGGATCGGCCGCGCCGAGCTCGCCGCGGCCTTCGGCGGGGAGTCGGACGACGACGCCGTCCGGGAGGCGGTGGACCTCGGCGTCCTCGTCCGGCTGCCGCCCTCGGGCGAGGAGCCCGGTGAGGAGCGTGGCGAGGAGTTCCTGGTGCCCAGCCCCCGGCAACTCGCCGTCGCCGTCGAGCTGCACGCCGCCGGGGTGCCCCTTTCCGCGATCTCCGGCCACCTGCGCGAACTGCGGACCCAGGTCGAACACATCGCCTCCCGCTTCCTGGAGTTCACCACCGAACACGTCTTCCGCCCCTACCTCGACGGGCCGCTCGCCGACGAGAAGGCCGCCGAGGCCGCCGACCTGGTGCGCCGGCTGCGCCCGCTGGCCCAGCAGACCGTGGACGCCGAACTGGCCCGCGCCATGCGGGAGCTGGCCGTCAGCCACCTGCGCCGCCACCTGGCCCCGCCGCCCTGCACGCCCCCCGCGGACGATCCCCCCGAACCGGTGCCGCTGCCGGCCGCGACCGTGCGCGCCGTGCGGGCCCTGGCCGGACCCGCGAACACCGCCGCCTTCATCGCCGCCGCGGCCGAGCGGGAGGTCCGGGCCCGCACGCTGGACGCGCTCGTCCTACCCCCGTTGGAGGACGAGAGCATCCGGCATGCGGGCCCGGAGGCGGGTTAGGCCGTGGCCGGCGGGTCCTGGTCATGCACGGTGCCCCATCTGCGGGCGCGTCGTGGCTTGTCGCGCAGTTCCCCGCGCCCCTACGGGGCGCCCCCGTCAGGGGCACGGGGCGGTGCCGATCTGCGGCTGCCGCCGCGTGGGCGCGATCGGCCACCGACGGCCCGCAGTCGACGCGCAACCCCCTGCGGGGCGCTGCCTGATCCGCCGGGCAGGCGCTACGCGCCCTGTTCCATGCGGGACCTGACGCGCTCCGGGTAGCGGGCCGTGAACATGGCCGGCGCCATGAAGCCGGCCACCTGCACCGGTATCGAGACGGCGCTGCCAAGCCCCGCGGCGGCGACCCCCGCCAGCGCCGCCGCGGTGACGGTGAACGAGGCCGCCCAGGCCGCCGTGAGGACCATGTTGATCCGGCGGAAGCCGGGGTGCTCCCACACCTCGCGCGGCGCCTGGCGCTTGGCTATGCCGGTGGTGAAGGGCCGGCCCACCAGGAGCGTCGCCCAGGCGGTGACGGCGAGCCAGCCGAGCGACAGGCCCCCGCCGTAATGCCGCAGCCCGCTGTGCGGCAGGGCGAAGGCCAGGGCCGTCAGGGCCGCGAAGAAGACGGCGGTGCTGCCCTCCAGCACCAGCGCCTCGCGCTCCGTGCCCGCCCGGCGCTCCGAGGCCAGCAGTGCCAGCGCCGCCACCAGGCCGGTGACCGCACCCCACTGCCAACCGGCCGACGAGACGACCGCGAAGGCGATCCAGGGAATGAAGCCGCGCAGGTAGTTCACCGGATCTCCTCGATCCCTCACTGACATTCCAATGTTGACAGGTCGAAGTTAGAAGATCCATCCCCCACATGTCAACTGTGGAAGGTAAGGTGGGGACCATGAGCCTGAGACACGCCATGCTCGGCCTCCTGGCCGAGCAGCCGGCCAGCGGATACGACCTGATGAAGCGGTTCGAGACCACGCTCGGCAACGCCTGGCCGGCCACGCAGAGCCAGGTCTACGGCGAGCTGGGCAAGCTCGCCAAGGCCGACCTGCTCGAAGTGGTGTCCGAGGGCCCGCGCGGCCGCAAGGAGTACGCCATCACCGAGGCCGGCCGCGCCGAGCTGCGCCGCTGGCTGACCGAGACGGCCCCCGAGCGGAGCCGCCGCAGCGAAGCGATGCTGCGGGTCTTCTTCCTCGACCTCCTCACCCCCCTGGAGGCCGTCGCCTACCTCACCGGCGAGGCCGAGCGCGTCGCCCGGCAGCACGCGGGCATGCGGGAGCTGGAACGTTCCGTCGACTGGAGCGACGGCTCGCTGGCGGTCAACGGCCGCCTGGCCCTGGAGTACGGCCTGCGCTTCACCGCGATGTACGAGGAGTGGGCCCGCTGGGCGGCCGCGCAGGTCGAGGAGCGCATGCGGCAGGAGAGAGCCGCCCGGCCGGAAGAGGAGGACGCCTCCTGACGGAGGACCGGCTGCTCACAGCCCCGGCGCCCCCCACACCGGGAACCAGCGCCCCAGGTCCTCCTCGATCCGTAGATCGTCCGCCAGCAGCGCCCTGACCTGCAGTTCCAGGGCGTTGTCCCGCTTGTCGTGCGCCGCGGGCAGCGGCGCGAAGGGGTAGAACGTCCCGCGCTTGTAGAGGTAGACGAGGGCGAGCGGCCGCCGGTCGCCGTCCGCGAACGCCATGAGCGAGCACAGCAGTTGGGGTCCGAATCCGCCGTCCTGCAGCAGGGTGTTCACCGCGTGCAGGTCGCTCACCAGGGCGGCGGTGTCCTCGGGGGGCTGCCGGGCGAGCAGCCAGGTGTAGCCGTAGGCGTCCCTGCTGAACTCGACGGGCGCGCCGCCGCGTGCCACGTCGGTGTCCAGCAGCTCCCCCACCTCGCGCCGGATCCGGTCGAACGCCCCGCCTTCGACGCTGGCGAAGCACACCGACGCCAGTCCCGTCGGTGTGAACCCGGCCCCCGCCTGCAGGGTGACGGCGGCGGAGGGCAGGGCGAACAGCCGGTCGAGATCCGGCCCCACCTGCCGGCTGCGGCCGAGGATCGCGTCCCACCAGCCCATCAGGCGCCTCCCATCAGGCGCCTCCGAGCTGTGCCGTGATGCGTCCGAGCTGGTCCAGCCGCTGTTCCAGGGAGGGGTGGGAGTCCAGCAGCCGGGTCAGGCTCTCCTTGGAGAAGGCGGGGACGAAGTAGAAGGCGTTGAAGGGCTCCGCCTGGCGCAAGTCGCGGGTGGGGATGCGGGCCATCTGCCCGGTCACCTTGGTCAGCGCGGACGCCAGTGCCGAGGGACGGCCGGTGAGCAGGGCGGCGGCGCGGTCGGCGGACAGTTCGCGGTAGCGGGAGAGCATGCGGGTCAGCAGGAAGCTGATCGCGTAGACGGCCGCGCTGATCAGCGGGACGAGCACCAGGAGCACGGCGGTGTTATGGTCGCGGCCGCCGGCCCGGCGCAGCCCGCCCCACAGCCCGATGCGGGTGACGATCCCCGCCAGGACGCCGAGGAAGGAGGCGACGGTCATGACCGCCACGTCGCGGTGGGCGACGTGGGAGAGCTCGTGCGCGAGCACGCCTTCGAGCTCCTCGGGTTCCAGCCGGCGCAGCAGCCCGGTCGTCGCGCAGACGACGGCGTTGCGCTGGTTGCGGCCGGTGGCGAAGGCGTTGGGCACGTCGCTGTCGGCGATCGCCACGCGAGGTTTGGGCATGTCGGCGAGCGCGCACAGCCGGTCGACGGCGCCGTGCAGCTCGGGCGCCTGTTCGCGGGTGACCTCGCGGGCGCCCATGCCGAAGGCCGCGATCCGGTCGCTGAACCAGAACTGGGCGACGAACACCGCGCCCGCGAGCACCAGGACCACCGGCCAGGACCCGCGCAGCAACGCCACCAGCACACCGACGAAGACGACGTACAGCAGGCCGATGAGGAACATCGTGCCGACCATGCGGGTGGTCAGCCCCCGGTCGGGGGCGAATCGGGATCCACGCACCGCGCACCTCCAGGGCCCGGCGGAGCCTTCGTCCCGATTCTCCCTCTCCGGGGCCCGCGGGTCAGCCCAGCTGGGCGAGCGCGTCCGTGGCGATCTTCTCGAAGATCGCCACGTCCGCCGCGAAGATCGAGTCGGCGATCGGGAAGTGCACCACGATCTCGTCGATCCCCAGCTCGGCATGGGCGCCCGCGAAGTCGACGAACGCGTCGAAGGACTCCAGCGGCCGGTCCGGGGTGAAGCCGGTGAGCAGCACCTTCGGCAGCTCGGCGACGTCACGGCCGGCCTTGGCGCAGACCTCCCCGAGCCGCTCGATCTGCCCGGCGATGGCCGCCCGGGACTGCTCCGGCGTGCCCGTCTCGTACAGCTTCGGGTCGCCCGTGGTCACCCACGCCTGGCCGTGCCGGGCCGCCAGCCGCATCCCGCGCGGGCCGGTGGCCGCGACGGCGAAGGGCAGCCGGGGCCGCTGCACGCAGCCGGGGATGTTGCGCACCTCGTGGGCCGCGTAGTGCTCGCCCTCGTGGGTGACGACGGGCTCGGTGAGCAGCCGGTCCAGCAGGGGCACGAACTCGGCGAAACGGTCGGCGCGCTCGCGCGGCGTCCACGGCTCCCGGCCGGGCCCGAGCAGGGCGGTGGCGTCGAAGCCCGAGCCGCCGGCGCCGATGCCGAGCGTGATGCGCCCGCCGGAGATGTCGTCCAGCGAGATGAGCTCCTTGGCGAGCGTCACCGGGTGGCGGAAGTTCGGGGAGGTGACCAGCGTGCCCAGGCGCATCCGGGACGTCACGCCGGCGGCCGCCGTCAGGGTCGGCACCGCGCCGAACCACGGGCCGTCGCGGAAGGTGCGCCACGAGAGGTGGTCGTAGGTGTACGCGGTGTGGAAGCCCAGCGCCTCGGCGCGCTCCCAGGACGCCCGGCCGCCCTCGTGCCAGCGGCGGTCGGGAAGGATCACGGTGCTCAGTCGCATGCCCCGAGCGTAACCGCCGCCCCGGAAATCCGTACGCACGCACATGCGTACGCAAACGAGTACGCACGCTTGTGCGCACGCCCCACCGCGGTACCGGAGAATGGGCCCGTGACTTCCGCTACCGAGCAGCCCGGTCCGCCGCCGCCCCGCCGGAGCCCCGCCGTGCCCCGGCTGATCGCCACCGACCTGGACGGCACCCTGCTGCGGGACGACAAGACCGTCTCCCCCCGGACCGTGGCCGCCCTGGCGGCCGCCGAGGCCGCCGGCATCGAGGTCTTCTTCGTCACCGGCCGCCCGGCCCGCTGGATGGACGTCGTGGCCGACCACGTGCACGGGCACGGCCTGGCCATCTGCGCCAACGGCGCCGTCGTGGCCGACCTGCGCGACGGCGCCCGCTTCGTGAAGGTGCGCCCGCTGCGGGCGGCCGCCGCCCTGGAGATCGTCCACGCGGTGCGCGCCGCGGCCCCCGGCGCCTCCTTCGCGGTCGAACGCACCGGAGGCGTGCGCTACGAGCCGCAGTACCCGCCCTTCCCGCTCGACCCGACCAAGGAGACCGCCCCGGCCGAGGAGCTGCTGGGCGACGGCGAATGCGCCGACGACCCGGTCGTCAAGCTGCTGGCGTACCACCCGGAGCTGGAACCGGACGCGTTCTTGCACCTGGCCCGGGCCGCCGCCGGCGAACACGGCGTCTTCACCCGGTCCAGCCCCACCGCGCTGCTGGAGATCAGCGGCCCCGGCGTGAGCAAGGCCAGCACGCTCGCCGAGTGCTGCGCGGAGCGCGGCATCTCCCCCGACCAGGTGGTCGCCTTCGGCGACATGCCCAACGACCTGGAGATGCTCGACTGGGCGGGCACCGCGTACGCCATGGCCAACGCCCATCCCGAAGTGCTGGCCGCGACGGTGCTGCACACCGCCGCCAACACGGAGGACGGCGTGGCCGCCGTCATCGAGGAGATCCTGCAGCGCCTGTAGCTGCGCATGTGCGGCAAGCACGGCACCTCGCCTGCGGGCGCGTCGTGGCTTGTCGCGCAGTTCCCCGCGCCCCTTACGGGGCGCAGCACCGCTGCACGCGCCGCTAAAGCACCACCCCGCGGGCGCGGAGCCAGGGGACGGGGTCGACGGCGCTGCCGAAGTCGGCGGTCGTGCGGACCTCGAAGTGCAGGTGCGGCCCGGTGGAGTTGCCGGTGGTGCCCGACAGGGCGATCCACTCGCCCGGGCGCACCCGGTGGCCCGGGGCCAGCAGCGGCGCCGCCAGGTGGGCGTACTGCGAGTACCAGCCGCCCTGGTGGCGCACGACCATGCTGATCCCGAACGGCCCGCCACAGCCGATGGACAGCACCGTCCCCGCGCCCACCGAGCGCACCGGCGTGCCCGTGGGCACCGCGAAGTCCTGCCCGCTGTGGCCGCTCGCCCAGTGCGCGCCGGTGCCGCCGAAGCCGGCGCTCAGCTCGTAGCTCAGCAGCGGCCGGGTCCAGCCGGAGCGGGAGACGCCCGCGCCCCGGTTGGCGTCGTCCTGCGGCTGCGCGGCGCCCTGCAGCTCCTCCTGCAGCCCGTCGAGGTCCACCGGGGTGCAGCGGCCGTCGCGGACGGTCTGCTCGGCCAGGGCGTTGAGCTCGCTGCGCGAGGTCGCGAGGCGCTCCTCCAGGGCGGCCTTCTCCGCCCGCAGCCGTGCGGTGTCGGCGGCCAGGGCCTGGGCCGTGACGGAGGCCGAGAGCCGGCCGGCGGCCAGCGTCCGGCTTCTGTTGTCGTTCTCGATGAGCATCCGGGCCAGCCGCTCGCGCCGGTCGAATTCCATCATCTGCATCGCGATCAGCTCCAAGGGCTCCTCCGCCACGTCCGGGGAGCCCGCCGCGGTGAAGCCGCCGGTGCGGTACTGCTCGCGCGCCGCGGCCCCCGCGTCCCGGCGCAGCAGGGAGGCGGCCGACCGCTGTCCCTGGAGCTGGTGGGCCAGCCGCGCGGCCCGCGTCCGCTCCTCCTTGGCCGCCCGCACGTCCCGCTCGTACCGCAGGGCGATCCGGCCGGCCTCGTGGGCCAGGCGCAGGACCTCCGAGCCGACGCGCACCAGGCGCTGCGGCCGCCCGGCGGTCGACGGTTCCGCGGCCGAGACGGGCACCAGCAGGATGCCCAGCGCGCACAGCGCGGCGACGCCGCGCAGGCGCCTGTGCCCGGCGCGCGCGGCCCGGCGCGTCCGCCACGGCCGGCGGTGGGGAGCGTACGGATGCAATCGCCGCATGCCGCGATCCTGCGCGGGCACCCGGCGGACCGCGCCCGCGGGCGACCGTTCGGAGGAAGGAATGCGGCCGGAAGGACCCGCCCGTACGCCCACCGGGCCCACGGGCGGCGCGCTACAGCGGCGCCTGCCACACCACCGTCGTCCCGCCGCCGTCCTCGCCGATGCCGGGGCCGTATCCACTGGAGCCGCCGAGGGACTCGGCGCGCTTGGCGAGGTTGCGCAGCCCGCTGCGCCGGCCGCCCTGCGGGATGCCCACTCCGTCGTCGGCGACCGTCAGGCGCACCGCCTCCCGGCCGTCCGGCAGGGTGACGGTGGCGTCGACGGCGACCTCGATGCGGGAGGCCCGCGCGTGCCGGTAGGCGTTGGAGAGCGCCTCCCGCAGGGCGGCGATCAAGTTCTTGCCGGTGAGTTCGCCGACCTTGGCGTCCACCGGGCCGGTGAACGTCGCCGACGGCCGGAAGCCCAGCGGCACCGCCGCCGTGCCCAGCTCCCGCAGCACCCGGGTGCGCAGCCCGGCGGGGCTCTCCGTGGGCTCCTGCTGCAGCGCGAAGATGGCGGTGCGGATCTCCTGGATCGTCACGTCCAGCTCGTCGACGGCCTGTCCCACCTTCTCGCGCACCTCGGGCAGGTCGGCCATCCGGTGGGCGCTCTCCAGCAGCAGCCCGGTGGCGAAGAGCCGCTGGATGACCAGGTCGTGCAGGTCGCGGGCGATGCGGTCGCGGTCCT
Source organism: Streptomyces sp. PKA51 (assembly GCF_057552455.1). Classification (NCBI taxonomy): domain Bacteria; kingdom Bacillati; phylum Actinomycetota; class Actinomycetes; order Kitasatosporales; family Streptomycetaceae; genus Streptomyces; species Streptomyces sp. PKA51. The sequence goes on along the minus strand of NZ_BAAJPZ010000004.1, from coordinate 343,124 downwards.
CGAAGACCGCGAGGCGCTCGCGGTCGCGCCGGGCCTGGGCCAGGACGAGCGCGAGGGCGGCCTGCGCGGCGAACTGGACGGCGAGGGTCCGCTCGGTGTCGCTGTACGGTCTCGCCCCGCGCCGCCGCGGGATGGCGAGCGTGCCCAGCACCCGCTCGCCGCTCTTGAGCGGCAGCAGCATGCTCGGGCCGAAGCGCGGCGCCACCTCCGTGATCATGCGGGGGTCGGTGGCCGAGTCGTCGACGAACACCGGCTCCCCCGCCATCAGCTGCGAGACCACCGGGCTGTGCGGCGGCATCACCGTGCCCAGCAGTTCCTCCGGCTCGTCGGCCGCGACCGCCACCATCTCCAGGCCGCCCTCGCCGTCCGGCACCAGCACGATGCCGGCGTCGGCACCGGCGAGCCGGCGCGCCTGCTCGGCGACGACGGTCAGCGCGTCCTCGCCCTCCCCGCCCGAGAGCAGGGCGGTGGTCACCGCCACCGAACCGTCGATCCAGCGCATGCGCTGCCCCCGCTCCTCGTGCACCCGCGCATTGCCGATCGCGATGCCCGCCTCGGTCGCGAGGATCTTCACCATGTGCAGGTCCGCGATGCCGAACTCGCCGCCGTCCCGCTTCTCCGTCAGGTACAGGTGGCCGAAGATCTCGCCGCCCACCCGGATCGGCACCCCCAGCGCATGCCGCCCGTCGGGGAAGGCCGCGATCCCGCCTCCGTTCCCCTCCGCCGTGCCGTAGGTGACGAAGTCCGACAGCTCCTCCCCGCCGGCCGCGCCGACCACCCCGATGGCGGCGTACCGGGCGCCGGCCAGCTCGGCGGCCGTGCGGCAGATGCGGTCCAAGGTGGTGTGCAGCTCCATGCCGGTGCCGACCGAGCGCATCGCCTCCAGCAGCTGCGGCACCCGCCCGGTGAGCTCCGTGGACAGCCCCCACAGGCTGCGCGTGGCCTCGGTGGCCGCGTCCAGGGAATCCATGGGCCGGGCGGCGGATCCGCCCGACGACTCGCCGGCGGACTCGCCGGAGGGCCTGTCGGGGGACTCGTCCGGGGGGTCCGCGGGCCCGGTGGGCCCCGCCGTGGCTGCCATGCCGCCGAGCCTAATGAGCCCCATTTGCCAGGGAAAGCGCCTTTCGGTGAGTGTCCGGCGCGTCGTTGCCCGCTTCCCGGTCGAGCATGCGGCGGAACGGCCCCGGCGCGCCCGCGAGCTCCTCGTACGTCCCGCGCTGCACCACGCGCCCGTGGTCCAGGACGACGACCTCGTCGACATCCGACAGCCGCGCGAGCCGGTGCGTGATGATCACCGTCGTACGGCCCCGGGTCGCCGCCAGCAGATCCGCCGTCAGCGCGTCCGCGGTGGCCGGGTCCAGGTGCTCGGCTGGCTCGTCCAGCACCAGGACGGGGAAGCCCGCCAGCAGCACCCGGGCCAGCGCCAGGCGCTGCCGCTGGCCGCCCGACAGCCGGGCGCCGTGCTCGCCGACCATCGTCTCCAGCCCCTGCGGCAGGCCGTCCACCCACTCCAGCAGCCGCGCCCCCGCCAGCGCCGCGCGCAGCTCCTCCTCGCCGGCCCCCGGCCGCGCCAGCCGCAGGTTCTCCCGCAGCGAGCTGTCGAAGACGTGCGCGTCCTGGGCGCACAGCCCCACCAGGCGGCGCACCGCGTCGCCGTCCATCGCCGCGGCCTCGCGGCCCGCCAGCGTGTACGAACCGGACTCGGCGTCCAGGAAGCGCAGCAGCACCTGGGCCAGCGTGGTCTTGCCCGCACCCGACGCCCCCACCACCGCGATGCGGCGGCCGGCCGTCAGCTCCATCCCGAAGTCCTCCAGCGCCGGCGCCTGCTGCCCCGGATACCGTGCCGTCAGGCCCTGCACCCGCAGCGGGAAGGGGGACTCCGGTGCCGGCTGCGTCCCCTCCCGTACGGGCTCGGGCGCGTCCAGCACCTCGTACACCCGCTCGGCCGAGCGCCGTACGCGCTGCCGGTGCTGCACGGCCGACGGCAGGCCGGCCACCGCCTCGAAGGCGGCCAGCGGCAGAAGCACCACCACCGCCAGCCACACCCCGCCCAGCCGGCCCTCGTGCACCGCGGCCGCCCCCGCCCACGCCGCACCCGCCACGGTCAGACCGCAGGCCAGCGCCGACAGCCCGGCCCCCAGCGCGGTGGCCGCCGACGCCCGGCGGGCGATACGCGTGAGCGCCCCGTCGGTCGCCCGCAGCCGCGCCAGCCGGGCCGGCACCGCACCGGCGACGGTCAGCTCGGCGAGCCCCGTCATCAGCTCGACCACCTGCTCCGTCAACTGCCCTCGCGCCGGCGCCAGCCGCCGCTCGGCCCGCCGGGCGACGGCACCGGACAGCACCGGCACGACGACCCCGGCCAGCAGCAGCCCGGCGGCCAGCACGGCACCGGCCTCCGGCAGCAGCCACGCGGCGAAGGCCACCGAGGCGGTGCCCACGACCAGGGCCGAGACCAGGGGCAGCAGCCAGCGCAGGAAATAGTCCTGCAGCGCGTCCACGTCGGCGACCAGGCGGGAGAGCAGGTCGCCCCGGCGGCTCTCCCGCAACCCCGCCGGCGCCAGCCGCTCCAGCCGCCGGTAGACCGCGACCCGCAGATCCGCCAGCACGCGCAGGGCCGCGTCGTGGGACACGAGGCGCTCGGCGTACCGGAAGACGGAACGGCCGATGCCGGACGCCCTGGTCGCGGTGACCGCCACCATCAGGTACAGCACGGGCGGCTGTTGGGAGGCGCGGGAGATCAGCCAGCCGGAGGTGGCCATCAGGGCCAGGGTGCTGGCGAGGGCCAGCGTGCCGAGCGCTGCCGCGAGGACGAGCCTTTTGCGTACGGGGTGTGCCGCTGCCCGCACCCGGGCCAGGGCCCCGGCCCTTCGGGCCGGGGAGTCCACCCACCCGCCCGCCCGATGCCCCGGCACCGCATCCGGCTGGGTGGGAACGTGCGGTTCCCGGTGGACCGGCTGGTGCGTGGGCGATGCCCCCGGCCCCGCCGGTCGGGCAGGACCCAGGTGCACCACCCGGTCCGCCACCGCCAGCAGGGCCGGGCGGTGGACGACCATGATCACCGTGCGGCCCGCCGCCAGTCTGCGGACCGCCTCGACGACGGCCGCCTCCGTCGTGCCGTCCAGGGCCGCCGTCGGCTCGTCCAGCAGCAGGACCGGGCGGTCGGCGAGGAACGCGCGGGCCAGGGCGAGGCGTTGGCGCTGCCCGGCGGACAGCCCCGCGCCGTCCTCGCCGAGGCGGGTGTCAGTGCCCTGCGGCAGCATGGAGACGAACTCGAGCGCACCGGCGTCGCGCAGTGCGGCGTGCAGCTGTGCGTCCGTGGCACCGGGCCGGGCCAGCGTCACGTTCTCGGCGACGGTGCCGGCGAAGAAGTGGGGGCGCTGCGGGACCCAGGCCACCTGGTCCCGCCAGCCGGAGGGGGTCAGCGATGTCAGGTCCGTCCCGCCGATCAGCACGCGTCCGCTCGTGGGGCGCTGCAGCCCGAGCAGGACGTTCAGCAGGGTGGTCTTGCCCGATCCGCTGGGGCCGGTCAGGGCGACCGTCTCGCCCGGGGAGACGGTCAAGGTGGTGGCGGCCAGGGCCGGTTCGGTGCGGCCCGGGTGGCGCACCTCGACGTCCTGCAGGCGCAGCGCGGCACCGCGCGCGTCCGGGGCCGACTGCGTGCCGGCCGGGGCGGGCGCGGTCTGCAGGAGGGTGAGCGCCTCGTCCGCGGCCGCCAGGCCCTCGGCCGCGGCGTGGTACTGCGCGCCGACCTGGCGCAGCGGGAGGTACGCCTCGGGGGCGAGGACGAGCACCATCAGCCCGGTGGCCAGGTCGAGTTCACCGTGCACGAGCCGCATGCCGATGCCGACGGCGACCAGGGCCACCGAGACGGTGGACAGCAGTTCCAGGGCGAAGGAGGACAGGAAGGCCAGCCGCAGGGTGCGCAGGGTGGCCCGCCGGTAGTCGGCGGTGATCGTGCGGATGGAGGCGGCCTGGGCCTTGGCGCGGCCGAAGACCTTGAGCGTGGGCAGGCCCGCGACGACGTCGAGGAAGTGGCCCGACAGGCGGGAGAGCAGCCGCCACTGCCGGTCCATCCGGCTCTGGGTGGCCCAGCCGATGAGGGCCATGAACAGGGGGATGAGGGGCAGGGTGAGGACGATGATCAGGGCCGAGAGCCAGTCGGCGGTGCCGATGCGGGCGAGCACGGCGACGGGGACGACGACGGCGAGGCCGAGCTGGGGCAGGTAGCGGGCGAAGTAGTCGTCGAGCGCGTCCATGCCGCGCGTGGCCAGGGTGGCCAGGGCACCGGTCGGGGCGGCGCCGGGTCCCAGCAGGGCGGCGTGGGCGAGGAGCCGGGTGCGCAGGGTGGACTTCACCGCGGCGCTCGCACGGTGCGCGGCCCGTTCGGTGAGCCAGGCCACCGCCGCCCGGCCGAGGGCGGCGGCGGCCAGCAGGGTCAGCGGCCGCAGCAGGTCCGCGGGCGTCCGGCCGTGCTGGAAGGCGCCGGTGACCACCTCGGCGATCAGCATCGCCTGGGCGATCACCAGCCCGGCGCCCGCCAGGCCGAGGGCGACGGTGGCGGCGACGAAGCGGCGGGCCGCTGCGGCGTGGCGCAGGAGCCGGGGGTCGACGGGCTTCATGGCGCCGGGCTCAGTGGGCGGCCGGGATGTGCCGGGTGGAGATCCGCTTGCGGAAGACCCAGTACGTCCATGCCTGGTAGCCGATGATGACGGGGGTCGCGAAGGCCGCGACCCAGGTCATGATCTTCAACGTGTAGGCGGCGGAGGCGGCGTTGGTGACGGTCAGGCTCCACGCGGGGTCGGAGGTGGAGGGCAGCACGTTCGGGAAGAGCGCGAGGAAGACCGTGGCGAAGGCGGCCGCCACCGCCAGTCCGGACAGCGCGAACGCCCAGCCCTCGCGGCCCGCCCGGTTCAGCAGCTGGGCCAGCGGCAGGGCGCCGAGGGCCAGGACGACCGCGGGCAGGCTGCGCCCGTTGCCGTACGCCGCCTGCGTCCAGATCAGGAAGGCGGCGGCGAGCAGCAGGGCCGCGATGCCGTAGCGGCCGGCGTGGGCGCGGGCCCGGTGGCGGATGTCGCCGTCGGTCTTCAGGGCGGCGAAGACCGCGCCGTGGAAGGTGAAGAGCACGAGCGTGAACAGGCCGCCGAGCAGGGCGTAGGGGCTGATCAGGTCGAGCACGTCACCGGTGAAGTTCTTGTCGGGCCCGATCGGCACCCCGCGCACGATGTCGGCGAAGGCGACGCCCCACAGGAAGGCGGGCAGCAGCGAGCACCAGAAGATGGCGGCCTCCCAGGTGCGCTGCCAGCGCTCCTCGGGGCGCTTGTGGCGGTACTCGAAGGCCACGCCGCGCACGATCAGGCACACCAGGATCGCCAGCAGCGGCAGGTAGAAACCGCTGAAGAGGGTGGCGTACCAGTCGGGGAAGGCGGCGAAGGTGGCGCCGGCGGCGGTGATGAGCCAGACCTCGTTGCCGTCCCAGACGGGCCCGATGGTGTTGATCAGAACCCGGCGTTCGGTGCGGTCCTTCGCCAGGGTGCGGGTGAGCACACCGATGCCGAAGTCGAAGCCTTCGAGGAAGAAGTAGCCGGTCCACAGGACCGCGATGAGCAGGAACCAGAAGTCGTGGAGGTGCATGGCCCTCTCTCCCTTGTCTGTTGACGCTCCGCCGCGCCGGTCAGTACGCGAACGTCATCGGCTTGTCGGCGTCCTCGGGCCGCTCGCCGGCGGCGTCGCGGCCGCCGGGCAGCCGCAGCCGGGGGTCCTTCGCCGGCGGCTGCTCGTCGGTGTCGGGTCCGGCCTTGCCGTACTTCAGCAGCAGCCGGACCTCGACCACGGCGAGCACCGCGTACAGGCCGGTGAAGACGGCCAGCGAGGTGATGACCTCGCCGCGGCCCACGCCCGGCGAGACCGCGTCGGAGGTCTTCATCAGGCCGTAGACGGCCCAGGGCTGACGGCCCATCTCGGTGAAGATCCAGCCGAAGGAGTTGGCCAGGAGCGGGAAGCCCATGGTCAGGATGCCGATGCGCCAGGACCACGCGGTCAGGAAGGGGTTCATCTCCCGGGTGCGGGTGAGCATCAGGCGCGGGATCTCGTCCTCCCCGACGCGCTTGTCCGGTGCCACCCACAGCTTGCGGCGGGTGGTCCACAGGCCGATCAGGCCGGCCACGAAGGAGGTCATCCCGAAGCCGATCATGAGGCGGAAGCCCCAGAAGGTCATGAAGATGCTCGGGATGTAGTCCTCGGCCTTCCCGCCGTAGCGGGCGGCCTCCTGGGCCGCGACGTCCTTGATGCCGGGGACGGACTCGGTGAAGTTGTTGTGGGCGAGGAAGGACAGCAGGCCGGGTATCTCGATCTCGACGCTGTTGTGCCCCTGGGAGACGTCGCCGACCGCGAAGACCGAGAACGGCGCCGGCGACTGCGTCTCCCACAGGGCCTCGGCGGCGGCCATCTTCATCGGCTGCTGCTCGAACATCACCTTGCCCAGCTCGTCGCCGCTGACGGCCGTGCCCAGGCCGGCGATCACGGCGACGACCAGGCCCACGCGCAGCGAGGCGAGCATGGCCGGCAGCTGCCGGCGCTGCTTGGCGCCGAGCTCCTCGCCCCGGATCTGCTTGCGCTTGGCGCGCCAGAGGTGGAAGGAGGAGACGCCCACGATGAAGGCCGCGCCGGTGAGGAAGGCGGCGGTCAGGGTGTGCAGGACGACGACCATGGTCGTGTTCTGGGTGAACACCGCCCAGATGTCGGTCAGCTGCGCCCGGCCGGTGGCCTTGTCGACGGTGTAGCCGACGGGGTGCTGCATCCAGGAGTTGGCGGCCAGGATGAAGTAGGAGGAGAGGATCGTGCCGAGGGCCACGATCCAGATGCAGGCGCAGTGGATCTTCTTGGGCAGCTTGTCCCAGCCGAAGATCCACAGTCCGATGAAGGTGGACTCGAAGAAGAAGGCGAGCAGCGCCTCCATCGCGAGCGGGGCGCCGAAGACGTCGCCGACGAAGCGCGAGTAGTCCGACCAGTTCATGCCGAACTGGAACTCCTGCACGATGCCGGTGACCACGCCCATGGCGATGTTGATCAGGAAGAGCTTCCCCCAGAACTTCGTGGCGTGGAAGTACTTCTCCTTGCCCGTGCGGACCCAGGCCGTCTCCAGGCCGGCCGTGATCGCCGCGAGGCTGATGGTGAGGGGGACGAAGAGGAAGTGGTAGACGGTCGTGATGCCGAATTGCCAGCGGGCGAGCGTCTCAGGAGCCAGGGCCAGATTCACCGGGGTCTCTCCTTGCCTCTTGCCTCACCGGTGACGCCTGCCACCGGTGGTTTCGCCCCTGTATGCCCCGCATAAATGCGGGCATCCAAGCGCGCTTGTGAACGCGTTCACATTCACAAGCATCATGGCACACCCGTTTTTCGGACAAGCAGCCGGGGTGCCCCGACCGGCCCTAGCGCACAACGGAACGGGCCCCCACCCCGCAGGGGGTGAGGGCCCGTACGCCCGACGGCGGCGCCGTCACAGCTCCTTGCGGAACTCCTCCGCCGCCCGCAGCACCAGGTCGTTCGCCTCGGTCTCGCCGATCGTCACCCGCACGCCCTCGCCCGGGAACGGCCGGACGACCACGCCCGCCCGCTCGCAGGCGGCGGCGAAGTCCGCGGCGCGCTCCCCCAGCGGCAGCCAGACGAAGTTGGCCTGCGACTCCGGGACCGTCCAGCCCTGGCCGACCAGCCCCTCGACCACCCGGGTGCGCTCGGCCACCAGCGCGTCCACCCGCTCGCGCAGCGCGTCCTCGCTGCGCAGCGAGGCGACGGCCGCGTCCTGGGCCATCTGGCTCACGCCGAACGGCACCGCGGTCTTGCGCAGCGCCGCGGCCACCGGCTCGTGGGCGACGGCGAAGCCGATCCGCATGCCGGCCAGGCCGTACGCCTTGGAGAAGGTGCGCAGCACGCAGACGTTGGGCCGGTCGCGGTACAGGTCGATACCGTCGGGCACCTCCTCGTCCCGGATGAACTCGCGGTAGGCCTCGTCGAGCACGATCAGCACGTCCGAGGGCACACGGTCCAGGAAGGACTCCAGCTCGGCCCGGCGCACCACCGTGCCGGTGGGGTTGTTGGGGTTGCAGACGAAGATCAGACGCGTCCGCTCGGTGATCGCGGCCAGCATCGCGTCCAGATCGTGGACCGCGCCCTCGGTCAGCGGCACCTGCACCGGGGTCGCGCCGGAGACCTGGGTGATGATCGGGTACGCCTCGAAGGACCGCCAGGCGTAGATCACCTCGTCACCGGGGCCCGCCGTCGCCTGCACCAGCTGCTGGGCGACGCCGACCGAACCGGTGCCGGTGGCCAGGTGGGTCAGCGGCACGTCGAAGCGCTCGGCGAGCTCGGCCATCAGGCCGGCGCAGGCCATGTCGGGGTAGCGGTTGAGGGAGGCGGCGGCCTTGAGGGCGCTCTCCAGCACCCCGGGCAGCGGCGGGTACGGGTTCTCGTTGGAGGAGAGCTTGTACGCCACGGGGCCGCCGGCGGCCGCGGGCCGGCCGGGCTTGTAGGTCGGTACGCCCTCGAGCGCGGCGCGCAGCTTCGGGGTCTTCTCGGTCACCGCGGGTCCTCCTCCACCTCTGACTGAATACACCACACCTTATGAGGATTGCCCGGGGCGGCGTCCAGAGTTTCGGGAGCGCTCCTCGCAGGTCCGCGCGCCGTGGCGGGCGCCCTGGCGCGCGTCCCTCGTGAAGGTGAGTTGAGACCTCTTCGAGACCTGGACCATTCCGCGGGCGTGGATATGCCAGAGGCCCACGGCACCCCGCAAGCTCCCTCAACTACCTGCGATTCCATGATCATTGAGGGAACCGGTCACAGCAGAAACGTGCCTGTCAACAGTCAAATGAGGCACCCTGCCAAAGGACCACCCGAGCCCTACTATCGGCCTGCCATGACAGCAGCAGGGAAGCATCAGGTGAGCCGGGCTGAGACCTCCCGCCGGGGCAGCAGGCAGGGGCGCGCGGGCATCCGCGACGTGGCCGCCGCCGCCGGGGTGTCGATCACGACCGTCTCCGACGCGCTCAACGGCAAGGGCCGGCTACCGGACGCGACCCGCCGCCACGTCCGCGAGGTCGCCGACCGGCTGGGCTACCGCCCGTCGGCCGCGGCCCGCACGCTCCGTACGGGCAAGTCCGGGCTCATCGGACTGACCGTGACCACATACGGGGATGAACCTTTCACCTTCACCGAGTTCGCCTACTTCGCCGAGATGGCCCGGGCCGCCACCTCCGCCGCGCTCGCCCGCGGCTACGCCCTGGTCATCCTGCCCGCGACCTCCCGTCACGACGTGTGGTCCAACGTCGCCCTCGACGGCACGGTCGTCATCGACCCCTCCGACCACGACCCGGTCGTCTCCGACCTGGTCCGCCAGGGCATCCCGGTGGTCTCCGACGGGCGCCCGGCCGGCTCCCTGCCGGTGACCGCCTGGGTGGACAACGACCACGAGGCCGCGGTGCTCGACATCCTCGACCACCTCGCCGCCGCCGGGGCCCGCCGGATCGGCCTGCTCACCGGCACCACCACCGACACCTACACCCGGCTGTCGACCACCGCCTACCTGCGCTGGTGCGAGCGCGTGGGCCAGGACCCGGTCTACGAGGAGTACCCCGCGCACGACCCCTGCGCCGGCGCCGTCGCCGCCGACCGGCTGCTGGCCCGGCCCGACCGGCCGGACGCGGTGTACGGGCTGTTCGACCCCAACGGCACCGACCTGCTCGCCGCCGCCCGCCGCTACGGCCTGCGCGTCCCCGACGACCTGCTGCTGGTGTGCTGCAGCGAATCCACCGTCTACGCCACCACCGAACCGCCGATCACCACGCTCTCGCTCAAGCCGCGGCGCATCGGCACCGCGGTCGTCCAGCTGCTCATCGACGCGATCGAGGGCCTGGGCAGCGGCCGCCCGGTCGAGCAGGTGATACCGACGGAGCTGATCGTGCGGACGTCCTCCGAACGGCGCCCGCCGCGCACCACCGTGAGCCCCCCGCGCGGGCCCGCATCCGGCTGACACCTCGCGACCACCCGTACGCCCGGACAGCCGCGCACCACCACCCGCACCACCCCGCACGTCCCCCCACTGCCACCGCAGCCACCTCCCGCCCGCCGCGCCGATCCGCGGCGGACCGCCGGCCGACCGGCCCACGCACCCACCCGCCCGCCACGCCCGGACGTCGCCCGGGCGCGGGACGTCAACCGGAAGCACCCCCGCTCCCGGGGGAGCGGGTCACCGGGCCCGGGGACGGCGCACGGGGCCGCTCGACCGGCCCGAACGGCTCATTTAACGGCGCATTTGGGGAGAAATGACCGGCGATCCCGGTCACCCGCCCCGATTCACAGCCCCTGGTGCGTCACAAGGCGCGACGGTCATTCCTATGATGGGCGCACGACACCGCGGACCGCCGTCGACCAGGCAAGGTCCACAAGGTGCACGGCGGCGCGATGGTGGAGGGGTCGATGACTCAGGGGGCCGGGCAGGGACCTGCGGCACGGGCCACGGCGGCGATGCCGCCCATCTCCGGGTACGCCGCAGCGCAGCCTCCCGCGCCCGGCTACGGCCACCCCGCCCCGCCCCCCGTGCCGCCCGCACCGGCCCAGCCGCCGCTGCCCGGCGGCGGGGAGTACGGCGAGTACCCCGAGGGCTACACCCCCACCGCCCGCGACCTGCCCGTCATCCACCGCGGCGCCCCGCAGGACGTGCCCACCGTCGAGCTCACCCCGCTCGCCGCGCCGCAGCCCCAGCCGCAGCCCCAGCAGGACCCCCTGCCGGCCGGCCCCGGCCCGCTGTACGTCGTCGGCGACGTCCACGGCTACCTGGACGAGCTGTACGAGGCACTGGCCGCCGAGGGCCTGATCGACGCGCACGGCAACTGGGCCGCCGGCAACGCCCGGCTGTGGTTCCTCGGCGACTTCACCGACCGGGGCCCCGACGGCGTCGGCGTGATCGACCTGGTGATGCGGCTGTCCGCGGAGGCCGCCGCCGCCGGGGGCTACTGCAAGGCCCTCATGGGCAACCACGAGCTGCTGCTCATCGGCGCCCGCCGGTTCGCCGACACCCCCGTGAACTCCGGCGCCGGCACCGCCTCCTTCCAGGCCGCCTGGCTGCTCAACGGCGGGCAGCGCAGCGACATGGAGCGGCTGCAGGACCACCACCTGCAGTGGATGTCGCGCCTGGACGCGATCGCGGAGGAGGACGGCCACCTGCTGCTGCACTCCGACACCACCGCCTACCTCGAGTTCGGCGACTCCATCGAGGCCGTCAACGACGCCATCACCGAGGCCCTGCAGCGCAACGACCCCGACGAATGCTGGGAGCTGTTCCGCAAATTCACCAAGCGCTTCGCCTTCCGCGACGAGGAGGCGGGGCCCCTCGCCGTACGGGAGCTGCTGCAGACGTACGGCGGCAGCCGTATCGTCCACGGCCACAGCCCCATCCCCTATCTGCTGGGCGAGGTGCCCGCGGAGGACGCGGACGGCGAGGACGGCGCGCCCCTCGTGGACGGCCCGCACCTGTACGCCGACGGGCTCGCGGTCGCCATGGACGGCGGGGTCACCATGGCCGGAAAACTGCTGGTGGCGCAACTTCCGCTGGCCGACTGAGGATTCAGCGGGGCGTTCCCCGGGCAGATCGAGGGTTCCACCGGCGCGGGGCAATTCGGGAAACCGGCTGTCACCGCGCGCCGGTAGCGCTCTACCATCGGCTTGTCCGTCGCAGGCTCGCTCTCCTCCGTTTCCGCCCACTGCCCGGTACAAGCCGACACCACGGCGCCATACGGAGCATCGGGGGATGCACATGAACAGCGCTCCGCACCTGCTTGCCGAGGACCGCCCGGAATTCGAGCGGCTTCTCGACCAGGCGCTGCGTACCGCGAACCAGGACCCGGAACTGTCCGCACTCATAGGACAGCGGCTCGGCACCGAGCAGCTGCGCAGCATGGCACGAGGGGCCATGGCCGCCATCGTCTCGTGCGCGGCGACGGAATATCAGGAGCTCATCGCCGTCCGTGAGGAACTGCGCGCCCGCTCCGCCGCCGCCCGGCCCCAGCCGGTCGGCGGCGGTTCCGCTTCCGCTTCCGGCGGCGGGAGCGAGGCGGGGGACGACCACGCGGTCGCCTCCGCGAGCACGACCCCGGAGGGGCCGGACGCCCCGGGCGCCGGCGCACTCGCGGTGGTCGCGGTGCTGGCGCCCGTGCTGGCCGGAATCGCGGCCTTCCTGTTCCTGCTCATCGGCTATGTGATGCGCACGGTGGGCACGGGCGGGTCGGCGGCCGGCCAGATGGTCACCATCGGCTGGTGGTTCGGCGGCCTGACCGTCGCCGCGGTGCTGGTGGCCTCCTCCGGCCTGCTGGTCACCGCCCTGCGCACCGGCCGGGAGGCCCAGGACGGCACGCCGCACGACCCCCTCGCCGAGGAGGCCGAGCGGGCCCGCGAGGCCTGGCGGCAGGCCCTGCTGCACCGCGGCCTGCTGCCGTTCCTGAGAGAGGCGCTGATCAACACGGGCGCCCCGGCGCGCCGTTCGTACGCGAACGGCGGCGGGCCGCCGCCGCCCGGCGGCGCGGGCCGCACGCCGCGGCTGGGCTACTCCCCGCCGGGCTTCACGAGCCCTGAGCAGGGCGGCAACGGCAGAGCTCCGCAGTGACCGGCGCCCCATAGGGGCGCGGGGCAGTGTCGACCTGCGGCTGCCGCCGCGTGGGCGCTATCGGCCACCGACGGCCCGCAGCCGACGTGGCACCTCGCCTGCGGGCGCGTCGTGGCTTGTCGCGCAGTTCCCCGCGCCCCTTCGGGGCGCTGCCTCAGTCGGCGATGGGGAGGTAGACGCGGTTGCCGGAGGCGGCGAATTCGCGCGACTTCTGGGCCATGCCCTCGTCGGGGTCGACGGCCAGGTCGCCGCCGTGCTCGCGGCGAATGTCCTGGGAGATCTTCATCGAACAGAACTTCGGCCCGCACATCGAGCAGAAGTGCGCCGTCTTCGCGGGTTCGGCCGGCAGCGTCTCGTCGTGGAAGGCGCGGGCGGTGTCCGGGTCGAGGGCCAGGTTGAACTGGTCCTCCCAGCGGAATTCGAAACGCGCGTCCGACAGCGCGTCGTCCCATTCCTGGGCGCCCGGGTGGCCCTTGGCGAGGTCCGCCGCATGGGCCGCGATCTTGTACGTGATGACGCCGGTCTTCACGTCGTCGCGGTCCGGCAGGCCGAGGTGCTCCTTGGGCGTGACGTAGCAGAGCATCGCCGTGCCCCACCAGGCGATCATCGCCGCGCCGATGCCGGAGGTGATGTGGTCGTACGCCGGTGCGACGTCGGTCGTCAGCGGACCGAGGGTGTAGAACGGGGCCTCCTCGCAGATCTCCTGCTGGAGGTCGATGTTCTCCTTGATCTTGTGCATCGGGACGTGGCCCGGGCCCTCGATCATCGTCTGGACGTTGTGCCGCTTGGCGATCCGGTTGAGCTCGCCGAGCGTCTTCAGCTCCGCGAACTGCGCCTCGTCGTTGGCGTCCGCGATCGAGCCCGGGCGCAGGCCGTCGCCCAGCGAGTACGTCACGTCGTAGGAGGCGAGGATCTCGCAGAGCTCCTCGAAGTTCTCGTAGAGGAACGACTCCTTGTGGTGCGCCAGGCACCAGGCCGCCATGATCGAGCCGCCGCGCGAGACGATGCCGGTCTTGCGGCGGGCGGTCAGCGGGACGTAGCGCAGCAGCACGCCGGCGTGGACGGTCATGTAGTCGACGCCCTGCTCGGCCTGCTCGATGACGGTGTCCTTGTAGATCTCCCAGGTGAGCTCCTCGGCCTTGCCGTCCACCTTCTCCAGCGCCTGGTAGAGCGGGACGGTGCCGATCGGCACGGGGGAGTTGCGCAGCACCCACTCGCGGGTGGTGTGGATGTTGCGGCCGGTGGAGAGGTCCATGACCGTGTCGGCGCCCCAGCGGGTGGCCCAGGTCATCTTCTCCACCTCCTCCTCGATGGAGGAGGTGACGGCGGAGTTGCCGATGTTGGCGTTCACCTTCACCAGGAACTTCTTGCCGATGATCATCGGCTCGATCTCCGGGTGGTTGACGTTGGCCGGCAGCACGGCGCGGCCCGCGGCGATCTCCTCGCGGACGGTCTCCGGGGAGACGCCCTCGCGCAGTGCCACGTACTCCATCTCGGCGGTGATCTCACCGCGCCGGGCGTACGCGAGCTGGGTGACCGCCGCTCCGTCGCGGCCCCGGCGGGGCTGGCGGGGGCGGCCGGGGAAGACGGCGTCGAGGTTGCGCAGGCCCCCGCGCGGGGCGGTGTGCCTGATGCCGTCGTCCTCGGGGCGCACCGGCCGCCCGGCGTACTCCTCGGTGTCGCCGCGGGCGATGATCCAGTTCTCCCGGAGCGGGGCCAGGCCCCGTCGTACGTCCGTTTCGACGGACGGATCGGTGTACGGGCCGGACGTGTCGTAGAGGCGGACGTCCTGGCCGTTGGTGAGGTGCACCCGTCGCACCGGAACACGGATGTCCGGACGCGAGCCCGTCACATAATCCTTGTGCCAGCCGATCTCGCGGCCGGTTGCGGACGTGCGTGCATCCTGCGAGGTCATATGACCGTAACTCCCTACGCCGGCATTACCCGGTAACAGGTTCGGCGGTCGGCGCAGCGGCTTTCGCACCCATGTCCGGTTCGGACATGTCCAGTGCGAAGGTCAGCGCCCTCTCAGCCCGGTGCTCCGAGCTCCCGCGATTGCAAAGGTGGCACCACGCTAGCGCCTCCCGCGCCCGGAGGGCCAGGGGGGCTTGTCATCATCGACGGGTGACCCCCACGCACCCTTCCCCCCACTCGCACGCCCCCCACGACCCCGACCACGCCCGTGCGCCCGCCCCCGGCGGTCCCGCGCACGAACACGGACCGGGACACCGGCAGGGCCATGGGCACGGACGAGGACACGGCCACGGGCACGGCCACAGCCATGCCCATGCGCACGGTCCGGCGACGCCCGTCTCCGGTCATCTGCGCAAGGTCATCGCGGCCGTGCTCATCCCCTTCGCCGCCGCGGTGGCCGCCGGGCTGATCGTGCTGTGGCCCGGCGGCACCCCGCCGCACCAGCACACCGGGGTCGGCATGGACCAGCAGACCCAGTCGGGGCGGGTGACGGCCGTCCAGGAGTACTCCTGTCCGGCCTCCGGCGGGTTCGGCGGCCCGCAGCAGCAACCGCAGCAGGGCACCGCCCCGCCGCCGCCGGCGCAGGGCACCTGCCAGAAGGCCACCGTCGAGGTGACCTCGGGGCCGGACAAGGGCACCACGTTCACCGAGCAGGTGCAGCCCGGCTCCTCGCGCCACTACTCCTCCGGGCAGAAGGTGGTCCTCGCCTACGCCCCGAAGGCCCCGGAGAACCTGCGCTATTCGGTCACGGACGTCGACCGCGACCTGCCGATGGGGCTGCTCGCGGGCGTCTTCGCGGTCGCCGTCGTGGCCGTCGGCCGGTTGCGCGGCGTCTTCGCGCTCGTCGCGCTGGTGATCAGTTTCGGCGTGCTGACGCTGTTCATCCTGCCGGCGATCCTGCAGGGCTCGGACCCGTTGGTCGTCGCGGTGGTCGGCGGCGGCGCGATCATGCTGATCGCGCTCTACATGTGCCACGGGCTCAACGCCCGCACATCCGTAGCGGTTCTGGGCACGCTCACCTCCCTGCTGGTCATCGGCCTGCTGGGGTCGCTGTTCACCTCGTGGGCCCATCTGACGGGCAACACCGACGACCAGACCGGGCTCGTGCACGGCCTCTACCCGCAGATCGAGATACGGGGTCTGCTGCTCGCCGGGATCATCATCGGTTCGCTGGGCGTGCTCGACGACGTCACGGTCACCCAGACGTCGGCGGTGTGGGAGCTCAAGGAAGCGGACCCGGCGGCCACTTGGCGCCGGTTGTACGGACAGGCGATGCGCATCGGACGCGATCACATCGCCTCGGTGGTCAACACGCTCGTGCTGGCCTACGCGGGTGCGTCGCTGCCGCTGATGCTGTTGTTCACCATCGCGGACCGGGGGGTGGGCACGGTGGCGACGAGCGAGGTCGTCGCGGAGGAGATCGTACGGACGCTGGTGGGCAGCATCGGCCTGGTGGCCTCGGTGCCGGTGACCACGCTGCTGGCCGCGCTCGTGGTGAGCGCCGACCGGCCCGGCGCCGCGGGGGGCGGCAGGGGGACGGGGCGGCCCAGGTCGCGCGGTGGCAGGCGCCGCCGGGCGAAGTGAGGCCCCGGCTAACCGGCGTTCTGCCCCTCGGGGTTGCCGGCGAGGATGCTGTCGAGGGCCGCGGCGAGCTCGTAGTCGAAGTCGGCGACCGTGTGCTCCTCGCCGAGGGGGGCGATGCGGTCGGTCCGGTCGAGGAAGGCCACCAGCGGGGCGGCCCCGGCCCGGAACAGCGCGCCCTCGCCGCCCACTTGCAGCCGGATGAAGACGTCGGACAGGTGCTGCGAGGAGGCGGGGGCGATGTGCACGTCGCCCTCGCCGGAGGGCTGGCTGAGCCCGTCCAGCAGCAGCTCCCGGGCGAAGGCCCAGGTCACCGGCGCGTCGCCGGGGAGGTGGAAGGTGAACTTCACCGCGTAGGGGTCGCTGCTGTCGTAGCCCAGCTCCACCGGGATCCGGAACGACAGCTCCTCGGACACGAGGAACGTCATGACCACTTCTGCCTGAACTGTGTCGCGCATCGCCCAATGCCCCGTCTTCGTCGGTTTGGCAGGGATTGGAGCCTAGTGGCCCCAATGACGCCATAGTCTGACAAGAACGCCCAGTGGATCACAAGGAGTGATTTTCCAGTTACTCATGGAGACCGAGGGTGAGCATACGAGCTCTCCGACTCTGGAGCGTAGCGACTCGACTACTCCGCGGAGTCGTAACGTGGGATTTGATGGCACGGACCGGCCGAGAACTGGCCAAAGTGGCGCGAGAGGGCACGGATTTCCGTGCGGGCGGCCCGCGGGGCGTTCAGGTTGACGGAGGAAAGTTGACGGCGGAGATAACTCCCCGCCGTCCGTTTCGTTGAGCCGGTGGAGCGGACACCGGGCGGTGGCGTGGGCGACGTCCCCTGCCCGGTGGGCGTTCCGAGCGCCCCCCGCGCGCCCGGAACCCCCGGCCCTACCAGTCGCCCCTCGACGACGAGGACGACGTGAACTTCTTGACCAGGAAGATCAGACCGCCGACCAGGGCCACCAGCAGCAGGACCTTGAAGAGCAGGTTGATGACAAAACCGAGCAGGCTCAGGATCAGGCTGCCGAAGACCAGCACCACGAGAGCCGGCAGCACGACCAGCGTCACCCACCACGGCAGTCCCGCGAAAAATCCCTTCTCCGACATCTCAACCCCTGCTCTCGACTTCGTGCGCGTATTCCCGCGCTCTTGTTGATGTCCGGTCGCCGAACGCGCCGCCGCACAATTGCGTCCGCGCATTCCTGGCCGTCCGGAGCGAATGCCCCGTCCTGTCCACGATGCTAGGCGTGCCGAGTGCGCCGCAGGGGCCCGCGCATCCCTCGTCCACCCCTGAACCGCCCCCTACGGGATGCCGGGGTCCGACCCCGGGGGCGGGAGATCAGCTCTCGGGCGGCGAGAAGACGACGAGCACCCGCAGGTCCTCGCTGATGTGGTGGAAGCGGTGCGTCACCCCGGCCGGTACGTACACGACGCTGCCGCGCCCGACGTGGGTGGTCTCCTCCCCCACCGTGATCGACGCGCGGCCGCTCATGACGACGTAGATCTCGTCCTGGGCGTGCGGGCCCTGGGGGTCGGGGGCGCCGGCGTCCAGCGCGTACAGCCCCACCGACATGTTCCGCTCGCGCAGGAACTGCAGGTACGCACCCTCGTTCGCGACCCGCTCGGCCTCGAGTTCGTCCAGCCGGAACGCCTTCATGTCCTGACCCGCTTCCTGCCGCACCGATCATGGTTGATGTGCGGCTCCCCGTGGGCCGCGCCCGTCTGCAACGATCTCACCATGAAGAATTTCGTAGTCAAGACGGTCGCCAACGCCGCGGCCCTGGCGGTGGCCATCTGGCTGCTCAAGGGCATCACGCTCTCCGGCGAGAACACCGCCCGCAAGGTGATCACGCTGTTCCTCGTCGCCCTGGTCTTCGGCGCGGTGAACTATCTGGTCAAGCCGGTCGTCAAGCTGCTGTCCCTGCCGCTGTTCATCCTGACCCTCGGCCTGTTCACGCTGGTGGTCAACGCGCTGATGCTGCTGCTGACCTCGTGGCTCGCGGGCAAGCTGGATCTGGCCTTCCACGTCGCGGGCTTCGGGGCCGCGCTCGTCGGCGGTGTGATCGTCTCCATCGTCGCCTGGGCGATGCACGTGATCCTGCCCGACGAGCAGGACTGACGAGCAGGGCCGACGATCTGGACTGACGGCGGCGGGGCGCGGCGGCCGTGGTGCCGCCGCACCGCCCGCCCGCGCGGGGCCTACGACCCCGCACCCACCAGGCGCCGGGTCAGCCGCAGCTGGGCCCGTGAGAGGGCGACGACCAGCCGGGGACCGGCGAAGAGCGCGAGGACGCCCGCCGCGAAGTGCAGGGCCACCGCGCCTTCCGGGGTGGGACCGCCCCAGGCCGGGTCCGGATAGGGCGCCCAGCCCCACACGGGATAGGTCAGGTTGCGGGCGCAGACGATGACCACGCCCACCGCCAGCGCGCAGGCCACCCCGCTGAGCAGCAGGTCGGCCAGGAAGTAGGCGAGTGCACCGCCGAGCCGGCCCTCCCCCGCACGCGGCGCGATCCGCGCCCCGAGGAACCAGCGCGCCCGCGCCCGGCCGAACCCGCCGGCACACGCCAGGGCGACCGCGGTGAGCACCACCGCCCCCACCACACCGACCACCGGAACGCCCCTCTCCCGGGTGATTCTCAGGCCGTTGACCACGGCCAGGAACCAGGCCAGCCCCAGCGGCGCGAGCAGCGCATGCAGCATGTGCCGCCAGGTGACGGCCCTGAAGGGCACCCGCAGCAGATCGGCGAGCACGGCTCGGGGCGGTGTGCGTGACATGAAGAATCGTCTCCTCGGGGGGTCGGAGGTCATGCAGGTGACGACACCGCAAGAGCGGTGCGGCGCCTGCGTCGTACGACGTCGCGCGCCCAGGCGATGCCCGCCAGCACGGCACTGGCCACCGCCGAACACAGGACCTGCACCCTGGCGTCCGCATCGGTCAGCATCAGCACGAGCACGGCCGCGACACCGGCCAGGGTCAGCCAGGTGACGTAGGGGAAACCCCACATCCGTACCGCGGGTCGCTCGGCACCCGCCTGCTCCATGCGGCGGCGCAGCCGCAGTTGGGACGCGGCGACCAGCAGCCAGACCACCAGCAGCACGGCACCGACGGTGTTGAGCAGGTAGAGGAAGACCGTGTCCGGCCACAGCAGGTTCAGCACCACGGAGGCGAAGCCGAAGCCCACGGAGGCCAGGACGGCGCGGTGCGGCACGCCCTCGCGGTTGACGGCCAGCAGCGCCCGCGGGGCCTCGCCGCGCTCGGCGAGGGAGAAGACCATGCGCGAGGCGCCGTAGAGGTTGGCGTTGATGGCCGACAGCAGGGCCACCACGACCACCACGTTCATGATCTGCCCGGCGGCGGGGATGCCGAGGTGCTCCAGGACCGCGACGTAGGGGCTGCGGCCGATCTCGGAGTCGTTCCAGGGCAGCAGGGTGACGACGACCGCGAGCGAGCCGATGTAGAAGACCAGGATGCGCCAGACCGCGCTGCGCACCGCCCGGCCCACGGCCCGGGCCGGGTCCTCGGACTCGGCGGCGGCGATGGTGAGCACCTCCAGGCCGCCGAAGGAGAACGTCACCGCGAGCACGCCCGCGACCACCCCGCCCCAGCCGTGCGGCAGGAAGCCGCCGTGGCCGGTGAGGTTGGCCGTACCCGGCGAGGACGAGCCGGGCAGCAGGCCGAGGACGGCGAGCAGGCCGAGGCCGAGGAAGCAGACGATGGCGCCCACCTTCAAGGCGGCGGCCCAGAACTCGAGTTCGCCGAAGTTCTTCACCGAGGCCAGGTTGGCGGCGGTGAAGAAGGTGATGAACATCAGCACCCAGGCCCACTGCGGCACCGCCGGCAGCCAGCCGGAGGCGATGGCCGCGGCGCCGGTGGCCTCGACGGACAGCACGACCACGAGCATCAGCCAGTACAGCCAGCCCACGGTGAATCCGGCCCAGCGCCCGAAGGCCCGCTCGGCGTGCACCGAGAAGGACCCGGGGGTCGGGTCGGCCGCGGACATCTCGCCGAGCATGCGCATCACCAGCAGCGCGAGGGTGCCGGCGATGGCGTACGAGATCAGGATGCCCGGGCCCGCGAGGGCCACGCCGGCGCCCGAGCCGACGAACAGCCCGGCGCCGATCACCCCGCCCAGGCCGAGCATGGTCAGGTGGCGCTGTTTGAGGGCGGCGGGCAGGGCCCTGCCGGTGTCGGTCGTCACATGGGTCTCCTGCGGGTCGACGGGACCGCCGGCCGTGCGCCGGCGGGCACGGGGACCCTAGGCAGGAGGCTTTTTGCCTCGTTATCGAAGCGTTTTGGGCTCCCGCCCCCTCGGGTTCCTACGCGCTCTCCGAGCCGACCTCGATGCCGGCGGGGCGCAGCAGCGGCAGCCGGTCGTGCGGCACCAGCCGCGGCAGGACCAGGGCCCACACCCGGGCGATCCACTCCGCATCCGCGCCGACGCCGTTCCCCTCGCCGTTGCCGTTGCCGTCACCGTTGCCGTCGCCGTCGCGGGAGAAGAGTTCGGCGCCCGCGACGAGGGAGAGGGCGAGGGCGGCCACCGAGTCCTCGTCGGCGTCCGGCAGCAGGCTGCCGTCGGCCTTGGCCCGCTGCAGCAGCGACCGCACGGCCGCACCCCACTCCTCGTAGCAGTCCGGCCGGGAGCGCTCGGGGAACTCGGCGTCGCGGGAGAGCCGTACGTCGGCCCGGGTCAGGGGGTCGGTGCGCAGGGCCCGGGACAGGTGGTGGGTGAGGTCGACCACGGTCTGCAGGGCGAGCACCGGCCGCCGGGCGAGGGCGTCGACGGCGGCCGTGGAGGCCGTGCGGGCCTCGTCGCGCACGGCCTGGGCCAGGTCGGCCTTGGTGGAGAAGTGGAAGTACAGCGCTCCCTTGGTGGCCCCGGCGGCCGCGCTGATGCGCGACAGCGTGGCGCGCTCGTACCCGATGCGGTCGAAGACGTCCGCGGCTCCTCGAATGAGGGCCCGGCGGGTGCGCTCCGCCCTCTCCTGCTGCTCCACGTGCCACCTCGGCGTCCGCTGGGTCAACAACATGCGAAGAATAAACATACCGCGTGGTTTCTTCCAACCCCATCGGCCCGATTCCTGGGGCTCCGTCCGGCACATCCCACCTGGACAGGGCAGGGATCCCGCTTTGACAAACCGGCTGGCTGGTTTTTAACTGGCATCTGCCCACACCCCGGGCAGCGCCCGGCGCCGTCGATCACGGCGCCCCACACGGGACGTGGCGACACGGCCCGCGCGGCAACCACAGCACGACCGGCACGGAACAACGGGGGCGGATATGACAGAGGTGGCGTACGAGCAGCAGGCCGGGACGGAGCCGGCCACGGCGGGAATGGAATTCGGGATCCTCGGCCCGCTGCAGGTGACCGCGGGCGGCCGCCAGGTGCCCGTCGGCGGGCCCAGACAACGCACGATCCTCGCGATGATGCTGCTCGCCCAGGGCCAGGTGGTCTCCGTCGACCGCCTGGTGGACGTGGTGTGGGACGGCCGTCCCCCCGCCACCGCGCGCACCCAGGTCGCCATCTGCATCGCCGGGCTGCGCAAGACCTTCAAGGCCGCGGGCTGCGCCGAGGACGCCATCGTTACCGTCCACCCCGGCTACCTGCTGCGCATGAACGGGCACCGCGTCGACGCCGGGGACTTCTCCGCCCTGGTCGCCGAGGGCCGGCAGGCCGCCCGCGAGGGCCGCACCACCCGCGCGGAGGCCCTGTACCGGCGGGCACTCGGCCTGTGGCGCGGCCCGGCCCTGGCCGGCGTGGCCGGCAGACCCGTGGAGGGGGAGGCCGCCCACCTGGAGGAGCACCGCCTCGCCGCGTACGAGGAGTGGTCCGACCTGCGCCTGGAGCTCGGCCAGTACCAGGCCCTCATCCCCGAACTCGCCGACCTCACCCGCGAGCACCCGCTGCGCGAGCGGCCGCGCGTCCAGCTGATGCTCGCCCAGTACCGGGCCGGCCGGCGGGCCGAGGCGCTGGAGGTCTTCCGCGAGGCCCGCAGCCGCTTCATCGAGGAGCTCGGCCTCGAACCGGGCCCCGCGCTCACCGAGCTGCACGACGCGATCCTGCGCGACGACCCCGCCCTGACGCCCGCCCGCACCCCCGAACCCCCGCCCGCCGTCGCCGAACCCGCCGTCACCCCGGCCCATCTGCCCACCCCCCTGCCCGTCTTCGTCGGCCGGCAGGCCGAACTCGCCGCGCTGGACGCCCTGCTGGACGAGGACAACGGCCCCCGCACCGACGCCCAGCCGCCCACGATCGCCCTGGTCAGCGGCGTCCCCGGGGCCGGCAAGACCGGCCTCGCGCTGCGCTGGGCGCACCGGTGGGCCGACGCCTTCCCCGACGGACAGCTCTACGCCGACCTCGGCGGCCGCGGCGGCCAGGAGACGGTCACCGCCGCCGACGTCCTCGCCCGCTTCCTGCGCGCCCTCGGCGTGCCCGGCGAGCGGGTGCCGGCCGACCTCGGCGAGCGCGAGGCCCTCTACCGCAGCGTCCTGGCCACCCGGCGCATCCTCCTCGTCCTCGACGACGCCCAGTCCGGCGCCCAGCTGCGCCCCCTGCTGCCCGGCACCGGCCGCTGCCGCGTCGTGGTCACCAGCCGCGCCCCGCTCGACAGCGCGGCCACCGCGGGCGGCGCCGTGCGCATCGGCCTGGGCATGCTGCCCGAGGCGGAGGCCGTCGACCTGATCGGCCGAATCGCCGGCCGCGACCGCGTCGCCGCCGAACCCGCCCACGCGGACCGGCTGGCCGCCCAGTGCGACCGGCTGCCGCTCGCCCTGCGCATCGCCGCGACCCGGCTCGCGGCCAAGCCGCACTGGACCCTGCGCCACCTGACCGCCCGGCTGGCCGACGAGCGCCGCCGGTTCGCCGAGCTGAGCGAGGCCGACCCGGCACTGCGCGCCGGCCTCGACCTCAGCTACCGCCGGCTGACCGCGGACGCCGCCGCCATGTACCGGCGGCTCGCCCTGCTGGAGGCGCCCGACTTCGCCGTCTGGGCCGGCGCCGCCGTCCTCGACACCGGCGTGCTGGAGGCCGAGCGGCTCATGGAGCAGCTCGTCGACGCCCAGCTGCTGGGCACCACCGGCACCGACGCCACCGGCAGCCTGCGCTACCGCTTCCCCGACCTCATGCGGCTGCACGCCCGCGAGTGCGCCGAGGCCGAGGAGCCGGCGGACGAGCGGGAGCGGGCGGTGGACCGGGCGCTGCGCGCCTGGCTGACCATCGCCGAGGAGGCCCACCGCCGCGAGCACGGCGTGCGCCGGGTCTCCCTGCAGCGCAGCACGCTGCGGCGCCGGATCGACCCCGACTACCTCGACGAGCTGCTCGCCTCACCGCACGACTGGCTGGAGGCGGAGCAGCGCTGCCTGACGTCCGTCATCGCGCAGTCCGTGGCGCTCGGCCGGGACGAACTCGCCTTCGAGCTCGCCCTCTCGGCGGGATTGCGGGAGCAGGAGACCTCCGCGGCACCGGCACAGGTGCTGGCCGCGGGTTGCCGATGAAGCAGGAGTCAAGGAAAGAGAGGACGAGTGAGGGAGACATCGCATGCGGTCATCGCCGGTTCCCTGATGATCAGTTGCGCCATGCTGGCCGGAGCGGCCGTCGTCTGGCGGGCCGCCACCGAGCAGCGCACCGCGTTCGCCGACACGGCGGAACGGGTGCGGGCGATGCAGCGGCTGCTGGAGGACGCCGAATAGGGGCATGACGAAGGGGGCCGGGCCGGCGCTGCAGGACAGCGCCGGCCCGGCCCCCTTCCGCACGCGCTCAGAAGTCCTCCTCCAGCTGCACGCTGGTGAACTCCTGGACGGTGGTGTAGCCGAGGCGCCGGTACAGCCGCACCGCGGAGTCGTTGCCGGAGTGCACCGACAGCGTGCACACCGCCTCCCCGGCCGCGAGGACGTCCCGCGTGAGCCGGCCCGTGACGGCCGCGGCCAGCCCGCGGCCGCGCAGCGCGGGCGCGGTGGCGATCGAGGCGAGGTGGGCCGTGCCCGTCCCCGGGCGCCGCTGCAGGGCGCCGACGGCGGCCAGTTCGCCGTCCTCCGTCCGCAGCGTGGCCCACGTCTGCACGGTCGGGTCCCCGGGGCGTACGGCGTAGCCGGGGCTGGCCGCCGTCAGCAGGGCGGTGATCTCCGGCATCCCCGCGTCGTCGGTGCGCACCCGCTCCTGCAGCGGATGCGGCTGCGGGGCACGGGTCGCCGTCATCAGCTCCCAGTGCTCGTACGTCTCCTCCGCCACGGCCGTCCCGGGCAGCCCGGTCAGCTCGGTGCCGCGCGGCACCGTCAGCCCGTAGGGCGGTGCCGGCAGGTCCGGCAGGACGGCCCGCAGCAGGTCGGCGGCGGGCCCCGGGGCGCCGACGACGGTGAGCCACTCGGTGGGCTCCGCGCCCGGCGCGGTGCCGTAGGCCGCGGCGCCCGGCAGGGACCAGGCCACCAGGTCGCGGCCGGGGGCGATCAGAGCGGCGGTCCACGCGTCGCCGGCCGCGGCGAGCAGGCAGGCACCGGTGCGGTGGGTGGTGAGCGTCAGCACGTGGCCTCCAGGGCGGTGCCGGCCAGCCGCCGGGCGACGTCGTCGAGCAGCGCGGCCTCGTGCGGCACGAGGTAGAAGTGCCCGCCGGCGAAGCCGCGGGCGGCGAAGCCCGCGCCCGCGACGGCGGCCCAGGCCAGCGCCTCGGGCTCGGCGGCGCCCGTGTCCTGCTCGCCGTAGTACGCGGTCAGCGGCACGGGCAGCGCACGGGTGGTGGCCTCGCCGGCGTACGCGTCCAGCATCCGGTAGTCGGCGCGCAGCACGGGCAGGAACAGCTCGCGCAGCTCCGGGTGGTCGAGGGCGGCCGACGAGGGCGCGCCCCGGCCCTGCACGTGCGCGACCAGGGCGTCGTCGTCCAGGTCGCCGGTGCCCGAGCGCCGGAGCCGGTGCGGCGCGCGCCGCGCCGAGACCAGCAGGGCCACGGGCGGGCGCCCGTGCTCCCCGGCCAGCCGGTGCGCCACCTCGTAGGCGACGGAGGCGCCCATGCTGTGCCCGAACAGGGCCAGCGGCCGCTCGTCCAGGGCCAGCAGGGCAGCGGTGACGGCGTCGGTGATCTCGCCCATCCGCGTCGTGCACGGCTCGGCGATGCGGTCCTCGCGGCCCGGGTAGCGCACCGCCAGCACCTCGACGTCGTCCGGCAGACCGGCCGGCCAGGTGCGGAAGGCGCTCGCCGTGCCGCCGGCGTGCGGGAAGCACACCAGCCGTACACGCGGCTGCGCCACCGCGCGCAGGACCCGCAACCAGTTCGTGCTCATGCCCGCCTCCTGTACTGCCGCACCGCCAGGCCCGCGAAGAGCGCGATGAGACCCGCGCTCCAGGCGAGCGCGCCCGTCGCGCTGCCGGCCACCGGGCCGCCGTTCATCAGGTTCCGGGCGGCGTCGACGACCAGCGTCATCGGGTTGTTGGCCACGACCACGCGCAGCCAGCCCGGCATCGTACCCGGGTCGACGAAAATCGAACTGCCGAACTGGAACGGCACCATGGCCAGCATGCCGATGCTCTGCACCGTCTCCGGCGTGCGAGCCGCCAGGCCGATGTAGGCGTGCATCCAGCACAACGCCACGCCGTACAGCAGGATCAGCCCGATCGCGCCCAGCACTCCGAGGACGTCGGTGTGCACGCGGAAGCCGATCAGCAGCGCGAACGCCAGGATCACCAGCAGGCTCACCAGCATGCGGACCGTGTCCGCGAGGATGCGCCCGCCCAGGACCGCCGAACCCGCCATCGGCAGGGAACGGAAGCGGTCCATGATGCCGTTGCCGAAGTCGCCGTTGATGCTGATGCCCGAGGTACGGGAGGCGATGGTGATGCTCAGCGCCATGATGCCCGGCATCAGGTACTGCCGGTACTCCGCCGCACTGCCCGAGATCGCGCCGCCGAAGCCGAACACGAAGATCACGGCGAAGATCAGCGGCATCAGCGTGGCATCCAGGACCTGCCCCGGACTCGCCAGCACCTTGCGCAGATTGCGGCGGGCGATCGCCAGCGTGTGCTGCACCGCCTCCGCCGCTCCGGGCACCCGGGCCCCCGTGGCAGTCGTCGCGCTCATGCCGCGCTCCTCGTGGTCTCGTCGTCGTGCGCACCGGCCCCGGTGAGCGTCAGGAACACCTCGTCCAGGCTCGGCACGTGCGTGTTGACCCCGGCCACCGGGATCCCGGCCGCGCCCAGCGCCCGTACGGCCGCCGTCAGCGCACCGCCGCCCTCGCCGGACAACGGCACCTGGACATGGCCCGCGGCCTCGTCCAGCTGCGCCTCCCCCGCCCCGCAGCCCGCCAGGGCGCGGCGCACCTCGGGCAGTTGCGCCGGATCCTCCGGCACCACCCGCAGCACCTGACCGCCCACCCGGGCGCGCAGCTCGGCCGTGCCACCGGAGGCGATGACCCGGCCGCGGTCGATGACGACCAGCGAGTCGGCGAGGGCCTCGGCCTCCTCCATGTACTGGGTCGTGAGCAGCACCGTCGTACCGGCGGACGCCAACGCCCGCACCTCGTCCCACAGTTCGTTGCGGCTGCGGGGGTCCAGGCCGGTGGTCGGCTCGTCCAGGAACAGCACCCGCGGCTCGCCGACCAGGCTCACCGCGATGTCCAGCCGGCGGCGCATGCCGCCGGAGTAGCCGCCCGCGGCCCGGCCGCCGGCCTCCGTCAGCCGGAACCGCTCCAGCATCTCGTCGGCCCTCGCCCGCGCACCGCGCCGGCCCAGGCCCGTCAGCCGGCCGACCAGGTAGAGGTTCTCCCAGCCGGAGATGTCCTGGTCCACCGCCGCGTACTGGCCGGTCAGACCGATCAGCGAACGCACCGCGCGCGCCT
This sequence comes from Streptomyces sp. PKA51, assembly GCF_057552455.1. NCBI lineage: Bacteria > Bacillati > Actinomycetota > Actinomycetes > Kitasatosporales > Streptomycetaceae > Streptomyces > Streptomyces sp. PKA51. The sequence continues at coordinate 316,104 of NZ_BAAJPZ010000004.1, read as the reverse complement.
CGCGCACCACGTCGTGGCCGAGGATCTCCGCCCGCCCGCCGTCCGGGCGCAGCAGCGTGGAGAGCATCCTCACCGTCGTCGTCTTGCCCGCGCCGTTGGGGCCCAGCACGCCCAGCACGCTGCCCGCCGGCACCTCCAGGCTCACCCCGCGCACCGCGGGGGTGCCCGCGAAACTCTTGACCAGATCCTCGGTCCGGATCGCCGTCGTCATCGGGTCCTCTCGATTTCTCCCGGGGTACCACCGGGGTCCGGAAACTAGGCGGCCCGCGTATTGGCGGCATATCGCTTGCTTATCCCGAGCGGCACTCCTCGGTATGAAAAGCCGTCAATAACACGTCGAAAACCCGGCTCACTAACTTCCCCGCAAGATCGCAATGAGCGAACGAGGAGTCGGATTGATGGAAGGTGTCCCGATGCCGTACGAGTCCCTGCGGGACCGGCTCGCCGCGCACGCGACCCGTACACCGGAGCGCACCGCGCTCACCGGCGCGGGACGGCGGTGGAGCTACCGCGAACTGGACCGGGACACCGAGGTGCTGGCGCAGCGGCTTTACGACGTCGGCGTGGGTGCCGGTGACGTGGTCGCCGTGTACGGCGAGCGGGACCCGCATCTGCTGATCGCGCTGGTGGCCGTGCTCAAGGCCGGGGCCGCCTTCACCGTGCTGGATGCGGGGCATCCGGCTGCTCGGGTTGCCGCCTGTGCGGGTGCGGCTGCGCCGCGGGCTTGGCTGACCTGCGGTACGGGGGCCGTGCCGGCCGAAGCGGGAGTGCCGGTGATCGGCGTACCGGGGGTGCTTGCTGGCGGTGGGCCGGTTTGTGCCCACCCGTTCCGCCCTGCGGAACGCCTGCCCACAAACCGGCAGGCGTACGTTGCGTTCACCTCTGGGACCACTGGGCGGCCTCGGGGGGTTGTGGGCTCTTGGGAGCCTGTTGCTCATTTTCTTGAGTGGTACAGCCGGGCCTTCTCGCTCGGGTCCGGGGATCGGTTCGCTGCGCTTGCCGGGCTCGGGCACGATCCCTTGTTGCGGGATCTGTTCACCCCGCTGTGGGTCGGTGCCGAAGTGCACTTCCCCGACGTGCCGTTGCGCGACGCCGCCGCGCTGGGCCGGTGGCTGGCGGAGACCGGCGTCACCGTCGTCCACCTCACGCCCGGTCTCGCCGACGCCCTCGCCGACGCCGCCCCCGCCACCGGCTGGCCGGCGCTGCGGCAGGCCGGCTTCGGCGGGGAGGCGCTGGGCTGGGGGACCGCCCGTACCTGGGCGCGGCTCGCGCCCGGCGCGCGCCTGCTGAACCTCTACGGCGCCACCGAGACCCCGCAGGCCGTCTCCGTCCTCGTCGTGCGCGAGCCCGGCGGTCCGCTGCGGGCCGAGTCCGGGGCCCGCGTGCCGCTGGGGCCGGGCATCGACGGCGTGACGCTGCTGGTGCGCGCCGAGGACGGCACCCTCGTGGACGCCGGCACCGCCGGGGCCACCGGTGAACTGGTCGTGCGCACCCGGCACCTGGCCCGGTACGCCGACGCCGCCGAGGTGCCCGACGAGTACGCCACCGGCGACCTCGTGCGCGCGGCCGGCGACGGCACGCTCACCTACCTGGGGCGCGCCGACGACCAGGTCAAGATCCGCGGCTTCCGCGTCGAGCCCGGCGAGGTCGAGGCCGTGCTGCGTGCCCACCCCGGTGTCTCGGGCGCGGCCGTGACCGTCACCGAGGACGCCTCCGGCGACCGCGCCCTCGTCGCGTACGTCGTCGGCGACACCGACGGCCTGCGCGAACACGCCGCGGCCCTTCTGCCCGCGTACATGGTCCCCTCGGTCCTCGTGGCGCTCGACGCCCTCCCGCTCACCCCCAACGGCAAGGTGGACCGCGCCGCGCTGCCCGCCCCGGGCGCCGTGCCGGCCGCGGCGCGCGGCCGGGCGCCGCGCACGCCGCGCGAGGAGGTGCTGTGCGGGCTGTTCGCCGAGGTGCTCGGCGTCGCGCAGGTCGGCATCGACGACGACTTCTTCGTGCTGGGCGGCCACTCGCTCAAGGCCAACCGCCTGATCAACCGGGTGCGCAAGGTCTTCGGCGCGGCCCTGTCCGTGCACACCCTCTTCGACGCGCCGACGGTCGCCGCCCTGGCCGCCCGCCTGGACGCGGAGGCCGGCTCGTCCCGCCCGGCCCTTCGCCCCGCCGAGCGCCCCGCGCGCGTACCGCTGTCGGCCGCCCAGCAGCGCCTGTGGTTCCTGCACCACATGGACGACCTGGAGGACGGCGCCGCCGCGTACAACGTGGCGCTGCGCGTGCGTCTGCGCGGCCGGCTGGACCGCGACGCGCTCGCCGCGGCCCTGGCCGACCTCACCGACCGGCACGAGTCGCTGCGCACCCGCTACCCGGCGGTGGACGGGGAGCCGTACCAGGACGTGCTGCCCGCCGGCGGCGCCCGCCCGCAGCTGGCCGTCGTCGACGCGGGCGAGGGCCTGGAAGAGGCCGTCACCGAGGCGGCCCGCCACCGCTTCGACCTCGCCGCCGAACCGCCCTTCCGCCCCACGCTGTTCACCGTCTCCGACGACGAGCACGTGCTCCTCCTGCTGCTGCACCACATCGTCACCGACGGCGGCTCCCTGGCGCCGCTCAGCCGCGACCTGTCCACCGCGTACGCCGCCCGTCGGGGCGGTCGCGCGCCGCAGTGGGCGCCACTGCCCGTGCAGTACGCCGACTACGCCCTGTGGCAGCAGGGCCACCTCGGCGACGAGCAGGCCGCGTACTGGAAGGAGCGCCTCGCCGGCCTGCCCGAGGTGCTCGAACTGCCCACCGACCGGCCTCGGCCGGCGGTGGCCAGCAACAAGGGCGGTCTCGTCCCGCTGAGCGTGGACGCCGCCCTGCACCAGGACCTCACCAGGCTCGCCCGCCGCACCGGCACCACGGTCTTCATGACCGTGCACGCCGCCCTGGCCGCGCTGCTCACCCGCCTCGGCGCCGGCACCGACATCCCCCTCGGCACGCCGGTGGCCGGCCGCGGCGACGAGGCTCTCGACGACCTCGTCGGCTTCTTCGCCAACACGCTCGTCCTGCGCACCGACACCTCCGGCGACCCCACCTTCCGCCAGCTGCTGGGCCGCGTGCGCGAGGGCGACCTGGCCGCCTTCGACCACCAGGACGTGCCCTTCGAGCGCGTCGTCGAGACCGTCAACCCGGCCCGTTCGCTGGCGCACACCCCGCTGTTCCAGACGATGCTGACGTTCGCCGGCTCCACCGGCGCACAGTTCGCGCTGCCGGGCCTGACCGCCGACCTGACCACCGTCGACAAGCGCGTGGCCAAGTTCGACCTGTCGTTCGTCCTGCAGGAGGAGCACACCGCCGACGGCGCCCCGCAGGGCATCACCGGCAGCCTGGAGTACGCCACCGACCTCTTCGACGAGGACGGCGCCCGCGCCGTCGCCGACCGCCTGGTGCGGCTGCTGGCCGCCGCTGCGGCCGAGCCCGACCGGGCCATCGGCGAGCTGGAGATCCTCTCCCCCGAGGAGCGCCACCAGCTGCTCACCGCCTGGCACGGCGAGAAGCGCGAGGTCGACGCCACGACGCTCACCGCCCTCTTCGAGGCCCAGGCCGCCCGGACCCCGCACGCCGTCGCCGTCGAGCACGCCGGCACCACGCTCACCTACGCCGAGCTCGACGCCCGCGCCAACCGGCTGGCCCGGCTGCTCGTGCGCCGCGGCGTCGGCCCCGAGCGGTACGCGGCCGTCGCGCTGCCCCGCTCGGTCGACCTGGTCACCGCCCTGCTCGCCGTGCTCAAGGCCGGCGGCGCCTACCTGCCGCTCGACCTCGCCTACCCGGCCGAGCGCACCGGCTTCATGCTGGCCGACGTCCGGCCCGTCACCGTCATCGGCCACGGCGCGCAACTGCCCGCGCTGCGCGAGGCCATCGCCCTGGCCGGCCCGGCCGACGAGGCCCCGGACGTCCTGCTCCTCGACGAGGACGCGACGCACGCCGCCCTCGCCGCCGAGGCCGACGGCGCCCTGACCGACGCCGAGCGCACGGCGCCGCTGCGGCCGTCCCACGCCGCCTTCACCATCTTCACCTCCGGCTCCACCGGCCGCCCCAAGGGCGTCATGGTCGAGCACCGCTCCCTGGTGCAGTACCTGTCGTGGGTCCGCGAGGCGTACGACTCCGTCGACGGCCGTGCGCTGGTGCACTCGCCGGTCTCCTTCGACCTCACCGTCACCGGCCTGTTCGCCCCGCTCGTCACCGGCGGCTGCGCCCACCTGGTCCGCCTGGACGGGCGCACCGGCCCCGACGAGGTCACCGAGGCGACCCGGCCGACGTTCGTGAAGGCCACCCCCAGCCACCTGCCGCTGCTGCTGGAGCTCGACGACCGCTTCTCCCCCTCCCGCCAGCTGGTGCTGGGCGGCGAGTCGCTGATGGGCGAGGTGCTGGACCTGTGGCGGGCCCGCCACCCGCAGGCCACCGTCATCAACGAGTACGGCCCGACCGAGACCACCGTCGGCTGCACCGAGTACCGCATCGAGCCCGGCGACAGCGTGCCCTCGGGCGTGGTCACCATCGGCCGCCCCATCTGGAACACCCAGATGTACGTGCTGGACGCCGCGCTGCGCCCGGTGCCGGCCGGGGTGCCCGGCGAGCTGTACATCGCCGGTGACCTGGTCACCCGCGGCTACCTGGGCCGCCCGGCGCTGACCGCCGGCCGCTTCGTCGCCAACCCGTACGGGCCGCCCGGCAGCCGCATGTACCGCAGCGGTGACATCGTGCGCTGGGCGCGCGACGGCCAGCTGCAGTTCGTCAGCCGCGTCGACAACCAGGTCAAGCTGCGCGGTTTCCGCATCGAACTCGGCGAGATCGAGACCGTCCTGGGCGCCCACCCGAACGTCACCCGGGCCGCGGTGATCGTCCGCGAGGACCGGCCGGGCGACCGGCGCCTGGTCGCCTACGTCGTGGGCGACACCGAGGGCCTGCGCGAGCACGCGGCGGCCGAACTGCCCGAGTACATGGTGCCGTCGGCCTTCGTCGCCCTGGACGTGCTGCCGCTGACCCCCAACGGCAAGCTCGACCACCGCGCCCTCCCCGTGCCCGCCTCCTCCCGTGCCGGCAGCGGCCGGGCGGCGCGCACGCCGCGCGAGGAGATCCTGTGCGGCCTGTTCGCCGAGGTCCTCGGCCTGGACGCGGTCGGCGCCGACGACAACTTCTTCGCGCTGGGCGGCCACTCCCTGATGGCCACCCGCCTCATCAGCCGCATCCGCACCGCCTTCGGCGCCGAGCTGCCGATCCGGGCCCTCTTCGAGGCCCCGACCGCCGAGCGCCTCGCCGAACGGCTCGCGGAGGCCGGCGAGGCCCGGCCCGCCCTCGTGGCCGCACAGCGCCCCGAGGTGCTGCCGCTGTCCTTCGCCCAGCACCGGCTGTGGTTCCTCGGCCGCCTCGAAGGCCCGAGCGCCACCTACAACGTGCCGCTGGCCGTACGCCTGACGGGCACCGTCGACACCGACGCCCTCGAAGCGGCGCTCGGTGACGTGGTCGCCCGCCACGAGAGCCTGCGCACCGTCTACCCCGAGGTCGACGGCACGCCCGTCCAGCGCATCCTGCCCGCGGACGAGGCCGCGGTACGGCTGACGGTCACCGACACCACCGACGCCGGCGCCGCACTGCGGGAAGCGGTCGGCCACACCTTCGCGCTCGACGCCGAACTGCCGCTGCGCGCCACGTACTTCCGCGAGAGTGCCGAGCAGGGCGTCCTCCTCGTCCTCATGCACCACATCGCCGCCGACGGCTGGTCGACCGCGCCCCTGCTGGCCGACCTCACCACCGCCTACACCGCCCGCCTGGCGGGCGAGGCGCCCGCGTGGCAGCCGCCGGCCGTGCAGTACGCCGACTACGCGCTGTGGCAGCACGACGTCCTCGGCGACGAGAACGACCCCGCCAGCCTCGCCGCCCAGCAGGCCGCGTACTGGAAGGAGCGCCTGGCCGGGCTGCCCGAGCTGCTCGACCTGCCCACCGACCACGCCCGCCCCGCCGTCGCCTCGCACCGCGGCGAGCAGGTGGACTTCGCCCTGCCGGCCGACGCCCACCGGGCCGTCACCGAGCTCGCGCGCCGCACGGGCACCACGGTCTTCATGACCGTGCAGGCCGCCCTCGCGGCCCTGCTCACCCGCCTCGGCGCGGGCACCGACATCCCGCTCGGCACCGCCGTGGCGGGCCGCACGGACGAGGCGCTCGACGACCTGGTCGGCTTCTTCGTCAACACCCTCGTCCTGCGCACCGACACCTCCGGCGACCCCACGTTCGAGGAGCTCCTGGCGCGCGTCCGCGAGACCGACCTGGCCGCATACGCCCATCAGGACCTCCCCTTCGAGCGCCTCGTGGAGATCGCCAACCCGGCGCGCTCCCTGGCCCACCACCCGCTCTTCCAGGTCATGCTCGTCCTGCAGAACAACGCCGAGGGCACCCTCGACCTGCCGGGCCTGGCCGCCACGACGCTGGAACTGCAGGCGGCTGCCGCCAAGTTCGACCTGTCCTTCAACCTGCACGAGCGGTTCGCCCCCGACGGGACGCCGGCCGGTATCGGCGGCGGCCTCGTCTACGCCACCGACCTGTTCGCACGGCACACCGCCGAGGACATCGCCGGCGGCCTGGCCCGCCTGCTGACCGCCGCGGCCGCCGACCCGGCGCGCACCGTCGGCGAGCTCGACGTCCTGGCCGCCGAGGACCGCGCCCGGCTGCTGGGCGGCGACTGGAGCGGGCAGCCGCGCACCTTCCGCACCGCCTCGGTGCCGCAGCTGTTCGCCGAGCAGGCGGCCCGCACGCCGGACGCCGTCGCGCTGGTCGCCGGCGGGAGCACCGTCACGTACGCCGCCCTCGACGCCCTCGGCAACCGCGTCGCCCACCGCCTGCTGGCGCAGGGCGTCACCGCCGAGACCCGCGTGGCCCTGCTCCACGACCGCTCCGTCGAGGCCGTGGCCTGCCTGCTGGGCGTGCTCAAGGCCGGCGGCGCGTACGTGCCGCTCGACGCCCGCCACCCGGCCGCGCGCATCCGGGCGATCCTGGCGGCGTCCGGCGCGCAGGTGCTGCTCACCGACCGGCCGGCCGCCGAACTCGGCGACCTGCCCGAGCAGATCACCGTCGTGCCCGTCGCCGAGGCCGTCGGCGGCAGCGCCGACCACGACCCGGGCATCGCCGTCCACCCCGGACAGCTGGCGTACTCGATGTTCACGTCGGGCTCCACCGGCACCCCCAAGGGCGTCGCGACCACCCACGCCAACATCGTCGCCTTCTGCGCCGAGGCCACCTTCCACACCGGCCGGCACCGCAGACTGCTGCTGCACTCACCGCTCGCCTTCGACGCCTCGACGTACGAGATGTGGGTGCCGCTGCTCTCCGGCGGCCAGGTCGTCCTCGCCCCGCCCGGCGACCTCGACCTGCCCGCCCTCGCCCGCACCATCGCCGAGGAGGGCATCACCAGCGTCTTCCTCACCGCCGGCCTCTTCCGGCTGATCGCCGAGGAGCACGTGGGGTGCCTGCGCGGCGTCCACGAGGTGTGGACCGGCGGCGAGGTCGTCTCCACCGCCGCCCTGCGGCGCGTCGTCGAGGAGTGCCCCGACACCACGGTCATCGACGTCTACGGACCGACGGAGACCACCACCTTCGCCACCTTCCACCCGCTGCGCCGCCCCTACGACTACCCGGGCACCGTCCCGATCGGCGCGCCGATGGACAACACCGCGGCCTACGTCCTGGACGCCGCGCTGCGCCCGGTGCCGGTGGGCGTGCCCGGCGAGCTGTACCTGGCCGGCGCGGGCCTGGCCCGCGGCTACCTCGGCCGCCCCGACCTGACCGCCGGCCGCTTCGTGGCCGATCCGTACGGACCGCCGGGCAGCCGGATGTACCGCACGGGCGACCTCGTGCGCTGGGACCGCGACGGGCAGCTGCACTTCGTCGGCCGCGCCGACGACCAGGTCAAGCTGCGCGGCTTCCGCATCGAGCTCGGCGAGATCGAGAGCGTGCTGCTCACGCACGCCGCGGTCGCCCAGGCGGCCGTGGTCGTCCGCGAGGACCGGCCCGGCGACAAGCGCCTGGTCGCCTACGTCGTCGGTGACGCCGAGGGCCTGCGCGAGCACACCGCCGAGCGCCTGCCCGAGTACATGGTCCCGTCCGTCTTCGTGACGCTTCAGGCCCTGCCGCTCAACCCCAACGGCAAGCTCGACCACAAGGCGCTGCCCGTCCCGGACCCGGCCGACCGGCCCGCCGGGCGCGCGCCGCGCACCCCGCGCGAGGAGGTCCTCTGCGGCCTGTTCGCCGAGGTGCTGGGGCTGGAGGGCGTCGGCATCGACGACGACTTCTTCGCGCTGGGCGGCCACTCCCTGATGGCCACCCGCCTCATCAGCCGCATCCGCACCGTCTTCGGCGTGGAGCTGGCCATCAGGGCCCTGTTCGAAGCACCGACCGTCGCGACGCTCGCCGGTCACCTGGACACCGCCGAGAAGGCGCGTCCGACACTCCGGCCGAAGCTGCGGCCGATGAAGAGGTCTGTTGAGGAGATGTCATGATTCCGCTCTCTTACGCGCAGCACCGGCTGTGGTTCCTGAACCGCCTCGAAGGTCCGAGCGCCACCTACAACGTCCCCCTCGCCCTGCGCCTGACGGGCACCGTCGACACCGACGCCCTGGAAGCGGCTCTCGGTGACGTGGTCGCCCGCCACGAGAGCCTGCGCACGGTCTTCCCGGAGACCGACGGCGTGCCGCGGCAGCACATCCTGCCCGCGGAGACCGGCTTCACCGGCCTGACCGTCACCGACACCACCGACGTCGAGGCCGCCCTGCAGGAGGCGGTCGGCCACGCCTTCGCGCTGGAGACCGAACCGCCCCTGCGCGCCACGCTCCTGCGCACCGACGCGACGCACAGCGTGCTCCTCGTGCTGATGCACCACATCGCCGCCGACGGCTGGTCGGTCGGCAACCTGCTGCGCGACCTGCAGGCGGCCTACACCGCCCGCCTGCAGGGCGCCGCCCCCGGCTGGGAGCCGCTGGAGATCCAGTACGCGGACTACGCACTGTGGCAGCGCGAGGTGCTCGGCGAGGAGGACGACCCCGACAGCGTCGCCTCCCGCCAGGCCGCCTACTGGGCCGAGCAGCTGGCGGGCGCGCCCGAGCTGCTGGACCTGCCGGCCGACCGGCCGCGCCAGGCCGTCGCCGGGCACGCGGGCGACACCGTCCCGCTGACGGTGGACGCCACCACGCACGCCCGCCTGGCGGAGCTGGCCCGCGCCCACCGGTGCAGCCTGTTCATGGTCGCCCAGGCCGGTCTCGCCGCCCTGCTCACCCGCCTCGGCGCCGGTACCGACATCCCGCTCGGCACCGCCGTCGCGGGCCGCACGGACGAGGCGCTCGACGAGCTCGTGGGCTTCTTCGTCAACACCCTCGTCCTGCGCACCGACACCTCCGGCGACCCCACCTTCGCCGAACTCGTCGAGCGCGTACGGGAGACCGACCTGGCGGCGTACGCCCACCAGGACATCCCCTTCGAGCGGGTCGTCGAGGCGGCCAACCCGGTGCGCACCCTTGCGCACCACCCGCTGTTCCAGGTCATGCTCGTCCTGCAGAACAACGCCTCCGGCACGGTGCAGCTGCCGGGCCTGGCCACCGAGGTGGAGGACCTCAACGCCAGGACGGCGAAGTTCGACCTGTCGTTCACCCTGCACGAGCACCACGACGCCACCGGCGCGCCGGCCGGCCTGACCGGCGGCCTGACCTACGCCACCGAGCTGTACGACCAGGAGACGGCCCGCCACCTGGCGGCGTGCCTGTCCCGGCTGCTGGCGAGCGCCGCCGCCGACCCGGCGCGGCCGGTGAGCGGGCTCGACGTCCTCTCGGCCGCCCAGCGCGAGCAGCTGCTCGTGGAGTGGAACGACTCCGCCCGCGACGTCGCCGAGGGCACGCTGCCCGAGCTGTTCGCGGCCCGCGTCGCCGAGACCCCCGACGCCGTCGCGGCCGTGTACGGCACGACCGAGCTCACGTACGCCGAGCTGGACGCGCGCGCCAACCGGCTCGCCCACCACCTCGCCGGACTCGGCGCCGGCCCCGAGCGGATCGTCGCCGTCGCCCTGCCGCGCTCGGTGGAGTGGCTCGTCACGCTCCTGGCCGTGGTCAAGGCGGGTGCCGCCTACCTCCCGGTCGACCCGGAGTACCCGGCCGAGCGCATCGCCTACATGCTCGACGACGCGGAACCGCTGTGCGTCGTCACCGACGCCGCCACCCGCGACCGCCTCCCGGCCTCGGCGCACGCGCTGGTGCCGGACGAGGCGGAGCTCGCCGGGCAGCCGTCCCACGCCCCGCAGCCGCGCCTGACGCCGGCGAACGCGGCGTACGTCATCTACACGTCCGGCTCCACGGGCCGCCCCAAGGGCGTCGTCGTCACCCACACCGGCATCTCCAGCCTCGTCGCCGAGCAGACGGCGGCCTTCGGCGTCGGCACCGGCAGCCGCGTGCTGCAGTTCGCCTCGCCGAGCTTCGACGCCGCGACGTGGGAAGTGTGCATGGCCCTGCTCTCGGGCGCCACGCTCGTGCTGGCCCCGCGCGAGGAGTTGCTGCCGGGCGACGCGCTGGCCGCGACCCTGCACCGGCACGCCGTCACCCACGCCACGCTCCCGCCGGCGGCACTCGCCGTCCTGCCGGACGGCGCCCTGCCCGAGGGCATGACGCTGGTGGTCGCGGGCGAGGCGTGCGCGCCGGACCAGGTGGCGCGCTGGTCCGCCGACCGCCGCATGATCAACGCCTACGGGCCGACCGAGACCACCGTCTGCGCCACCATGAGCGGCCCCGTCTCCGGCAGCGCCGTGCCCCCCATCGGCCGGCCCATCGCCAACGCGCAGGTGTACGTGCTCGACGCGGCGCTGCGCCCGGTGCCCGTCGGCGTCGCCGGCGAGCTGTACGTCGCCGGTGCCGGCCTGGCCCGCGGCTACCACGGCCGCCCCGACCTGACCGCCGGGCGCTTCGTCGCCGACCCCTACGGCCCGGCGGGCTCCCGGATGTACCGCACCGGCGACCTCGCCCGCTGGGACCGCGACGGACAGCTGCACTTCGTCGGCCGCGCCGACAACCAGGTCAAGCTGCGCGGCTTCCGCATCGAGCTCGGCGAGGTCGAGTCGGTGCTGGCCGCCCACGAGCGCGTGGTCCAGGCCGCGGTCGTGGTCCGCGAGGACCGGCCGGGCGACCGGCGCCTGGTCGCCTACGTCGTGGGCGACACCGAGGGCCTGCGCGAGCACGCCACCGCCGAACTCCCCGAGTACATGGTGCCGTCGGCCTTCGTCGCCCTCGACACCCTGCCGCTCACCCCCAACGGCAAACTCGACCACAAGGCCCTGCCCGCCCCGGACCCCGCCGAGCGGCCCGCGGGACGCGCCCCGCGCACGCCGCGCGAGGAGATCCTGTGCGGCCTGTTCGCCGAGGTGCTGGGGCTGGAGGGCGTCGGCATCGACGACAGCTTCTTCCAGCTGGGCGGCCACTCCCTGATGGCCACCCGCCTCATCAGCCGCATCCGCACCACGCTCGGTGCCGAACTGGCCATCCGTGACCTCTTCGAGGCCCCCACCGTGGCCGCCCTCGCCCCCCGCCTGGACGACGCCGGCTCCGCCCGCAACCGGCCCGGCGCCGACCGCGAGCGCCCCGCCGTGCTGCCGCTGTCCTTCGCCCAGCGCCGGCTGTGGGTGCTCGACCACGTCGAGGGCCCCAGCGCCACCTACAACGTGCCGCTCGCCCTGCACCTGACCGGCACGGTCGACACCGACGCCCTTCAGGCGGCGATCGGCGACGTGGTGGCCCGCCACGAGAGCCTGCGCACGGTCTTCCCCGAGACCGACGGCGTGCCCCGGCAGCAGATCCTGCCCGCGGAGACCGGCTTCGCCGGCCTGACCGTCACCGACGTCGACACCACCGGTCTCGACGCCGCCCTGCGGGATGCGGCCGGCCACGCCTTCGCGCTGGGCACCGAAACCCCGCTGCGCGCCACGCTGTTCCGGGTGGACGAGCAGCACAGCGTGCTGCTCCTGCTGATGCACCACATCGCCGCCGACGGCTGGTCCGCCGGCCCGCTGCTGGCCGACCTCACCACCGCGTACACCGCCCGCCTGGCGGGCGCGGCACCGCAGTGGCAGCCGCTGCCGGTGCAGTACGCGGACTACGCGCTGTGGCAGCACGACGTCCTCGGCGACGAGACCGACGCCGCCAGCACCGCCGCCCGCCAGGCCGCGTACTGGACGGAGCGCCTCGCCGGGCTGCCCGAGCTGCTCGACCTGCCCACCGACCACGCCCGCCCCGCCGTCGCCTCCTACCGGGGCGACCAGGTCGCCTTCTCGATCGGGCAGGAGACCCACCAGGCGCTGACCGCGCTGGCGCGCCGGACGGGGGCGACGACCTTCATGGTCGTCCAGGCGGCGCTCGCCGCCCTGCTCACCCGCCTCGGCGCGGGCACCGACATCCCGCTCGGCACCGCCGTCGCGGGCCGCACGGACGAGGCGCTGGACGGTCTGGTCGGCTTCTTCGTCAACACGCTCGTCCTGCGCACGGACGTCTCCGGCGACCCCACCTTCGCCGAACTCGTCGAGCGCGTACGGGAGACCGACCTGGCGGCCTACGCCCACCAGGACCTGCCCTTCGAGCGCCTGGTCGAGATCGCCAACCCCGTGCGCTCCCTCGCCCACCACCCGCTCTTCCAGGTCATGCTGACCCTGCAGAGCCAGGCCGAGGCCGCCGTCGACCTGCCCGGTCTGACCACGCGGGTGCAGGGGCTGGACGCCGGTGCGGCGAAGTTCGACCTCTCCTTCAGCCTCCGCGACCGCCACGCCGCCGACGGGACGCCCGCCGGCATCGACGGCAGCGTCGTCTTCGCCACCGACCTCTTCACGGCCGGCACCGCCCGCACCATCGCCGACCGGCTCGTGCGCCTGCTGCAGGCCGCGGTGGCCGCGCCGGACGCCCCGGTCGGGCAGCTGGAGATCCTCGCGCCGCAGGAGCGCGAGCGGCTGCTGGTCGAGTGGAACGACTCCGCCCGCGACGTCGCCCGGGGCACCCTGCCCGAGCTGTTCGAGGCGCAGGTCGCCCGTACCCCGCAGGCCGTCGCCGTCGTCCACGGCGAGACGACGCTGACGTACGCCGAGCTGGACGCGCGCGCCAACCGGCTCGCCCACCACCTCGCCGGACTCGGCGTGGGCCCGGAGCGGATCGTCGCCGTCGCACTGCCGAAGTCCGCCGCTCTGGTGGTGGCCCAGCTCGCCGTGGTGAAGGCGGGCGGCGCCTATCTGCCGGTCGACCCCGAGTACCCGGCCGAGCGCATCGCCTACATGCTCGACGACGCCGCACCCCTGTGCGTCGTCACCGATGCCGCCACCCGCGACCGCCTGCCGCAGGCCGTGCCCGTCGTCGACCTCGACGGCACCGACCTCACCGCCTACCCGGTCCACGCGCCGCAGCGCACGGCGGTGCCGGCGAACCCGGCGTACGTCATCTACACGTCCGGCTCGACGGGCCGCCCCAAGGGTGTCGTCGTCACCCACACCGGCATCTCCAGCCTCGCCGCGGGCCAGATCGAGGTCTTCGGCGTGACGCCGGACAGCCGCGTGCTGCAGTTCGCCTCGCCGAGCTTCGACGCGGCCACGTCCGAGATGTGCATGGCCCTGCTGGCGGGCGCCACGCTCGTGCTCGCCTCCCGCGACGAGCTGCTGCCGGGCGAGGACCTCGTCCGCACGCTCGCCCACCACCGCATCACGCACGCCACGCTCCCGCCGGCGGCACTCGCCGTCCTGCCCGACGGCGCGCTGCCCGACGGCATGACGCTGGTGGTCGCGGGCGAGGCGTGCGCGCCGGACCAGGTGGCGCGCTGGTCCGCCGACCGCCGCATGATCAACGCCTACGGGCCGACCGAGACGACGGTCTGCGCCACGATGAGCGGCCCGGTCTCCGGCGCCGTCACCCCGCCGATCGGCCGGCCCATCGCCAACGCGCAGGTGTACGTGCTCGACGCCGCGCTGCGTCCCGTGCCCGCCGGGGTGCCCGGCGAGCTGTACGTCGCCGGTGCGGGCCTGGCCCGCGGCTACCACGGCCGCCCGGACCTGACCGCCGGGCGCTTCGTCGCCGACCCCTACGGGCCCGCCGGCTCGCGCATGTACCGCACCGGCGACCTGGCGCGCTGGGACGAGGACGGGCAGCTGCACTTCGTCGGCCGCGCCGACAACCAGGTCAAGGTCCGCGGCTTCCGCATCGAGCTCGGCGAGATCGAGGCCGTCCTCGTCGCCCACGACGGCGTGGCCCGGGCTGCCGTGATCGTGCGCGAGGACCGGCCGGGCGACCGGCGCCTGGTCGCCTACGTCGTCGGCGACACCGACGGCCTGCGCGAGCACGCCGCCGCCGAACTCCCCGAATACATGGTCCCCTCGGCCTTCGTCGCCCTCGACACCCTGCCGCTCACCCCCAACGGCAAGCTCGACCACAAGGCCCTGCCCGCCCCCGGCCAGGGCGAACGCCCCGCCGGACGCGCCCCGCGCACCCCGCGCGAAGAGCTCCTGTGCGGCCTGTTCGCCGAGGTGCTCGGCCTGGACGGCATCGGCGCCGACGACAACTTCTTCGAGCTCGGTGGCGACAGCATCCTGTCCATCCAGCTGGTGAGCCGCGCCCGCAAGGCCGGGCTCGTCCTCACCGCCCGGGACGTCTTCAAGCACCAGTCCCCGGCCGCCCTCGCGCTGATCGCCGCGGACAGCGGCGCCGCCACGGCCCAGGAGGCACCGGACGCGGGCGTGGGCACCCTGCCGCCGACGCCGATCATGCACTGGCTGCGCGAACTCGGCGGCGCCTGGGAGGGCTTCAACCAGTCGATGGTGGTCCAGGTGCCGGCGGGCGCCGACGAGGACCGGCTGCTGCGGGCCGTCCAGGCCCTGCTGGACCGGCACGACGCGCTGCGCCTGCGCCTGACCGGCACCGACGGCTGGACCCCCGAGATCGCCCCCGCCGGCACGGTCACCGCCGCGAGCTGCCTGCAGCGCGTGGACGTCGGCGGTCTGAGCGGCGAGGCGCTCGCCGAGGCCGTGGCCGTCCACGGCGAGGCCGCCCGGCAGCGGCTCGCCCCCGCGGACGGCGCGGTGCTGCGGCTGGTGTGGTTCGACGCCGGATCCGAGCGGCCCGGCATGCTGCTGATCGTCGCCCATCACCTGGTGGTCGACGGCGTCTCCTGGCGCATCCTGCTCCCGGACCTCGCCGCCGCCTGGGAGGGCGCGGCCGACGGCGCCACCCCCGCCCTGGACCCCGTACCGACCTCCTTCCGCCGCTGGTCGCAGCGGCTGACCGAGGCCGCGGCCGACCCGGCGCGCACGGCCGAACTGCCCGTGTGGCAGCGGGTGCTGGACACCCCCGACCCGCAGCTGGGCACCGTCGCCCCCGATCCCGCGCGGGACGTGGCGGCGACCACCGTCTCCCTCTCCCTGCGGCTGCCCGCCGAGGTGACCGAGCCCCTGCTGACGTCCGTCCCGGCCGCCTTCCACGCGGGCGTGAACGACGTCCTGCTGACCGGCCTCGCCCTGGCGGTGCGCGAGTACCGCACGCGGCGCGGCCACGGCACCGGCGCCGTGCTGCTGGACCTGGAGGGCCACGGGCGCGAGGAGATCCTGGAGGGCGCCGAACTCTCCCGCACCGTCGGGTGGTTCACCTCGCTCTTCCCCGTGCGCCTGGACCCCGGACCGGTCACCGACGCCGACGTGCGCACGGCCGGCCCCGAGCTGGGCCGCGCCCTGAAGCGGATCAAGGAGCAGCTGCGCGAACTGCCCGACAACGGCATCGGCCACGGCATGCTCCGGCACCTGAACCCCGACACCGCGCCCCAGCTGGCCGGGCGGACCGCGCCGCAGATCGGCTTCAACTACCTGGGCCGCTTCCCCGCCTCCGGCGGCGGCGCCCCCACCGCCGACTGGGCCGTGGTGCCCGGCGTGAAGGGGCCCGCGCCCCGCGACGGCGCCATGCCCGTCGGGCACCCCCTGGAGATCAACGCGATCACCGAGGACCGGCCCGGCGGCCCCGAGCTGAGCGCCGTGTGGACCTGGCCGGCGGCGCTGCTGACCGAGTCCGAGGTCCGCGAGCTGGCCGAGGGCTGGTTCCGCGCGCTGCGGGCCCTGGCCGACAGCACCGCCACCACCGACGTGGGCGGCTACACCCCGTCCGACCTCTCGCTGGTCGAGCTGAGCCAGGACGAAATCGACGATCTTGAAGCTGAATTGAGGGAAATCGCATGAAGACTTCGGGTCTTGAGGATGTCCTGCCGCTGTCTCCCCTGCAGGAGGGCCTCCTCTTCCACGCGCTCGCCGGCGAGGCGGGCGGGACGGACGTCTACAACACCCAGCTCTTCCTCGACCTGGAGGGCCCCCTCGACGTCGAGCGGCTGAAGACCTCGGCGCGCGCCCTGCTGCGCCGCCACGCCAACCTGCGCGCCGGCTTCCGCCAGCGCAAGAACGGCCAGGCCATCCAGGTCGTCCACCGCGAGGTGCCGCTGCCCTGGCAGGACGTGGACCTCTCCGCCCTGCCGGAGGCCGTACGGGAGGCGGAGCTGACCGCGCTGCTGGAGGCCGACCGCGTCCGCCGCTTCGACCTCGCCGTCCCGCCGGCGCTGCGCTTCACCCTCGTCCGCCTGGGCTCAGGGCTGCACCGCCTGGTGATGAGCAACCACCACATCCTCATCGACGGCTGGTCCGCGCCCGTGCTGCTGCGCGAGCTGCTCACGCTGTACAAGGAGAACGGCTCGGACGCGACGCTGCCGCCGGTCACCCCCTACCGCGCCTACCTCGCGTGGCTGGCCCGCCAGGACGCCGGGGCGGCCAAGGACGCCTGGCGCCGCGCCCTGAGCGGTCTGCAGGGCCCCACCCTCGTCGTACCGGCCGACCCCGACCGGCCCGGCATCCTGCCCGCCTACCGCTCCACCGACCTGCCCGAGGAGCTCACCGCCTCCCTGGAGGCCATGGCCCGCACCCGCAACCTGACCGTCAACACCCTCCTGCAGGGCGTGTGGGCGCTGGTGCTGGCCGAGCTGACCGGCCGCGACGACGTCGTCTTCGGCTCGGTGGTCTCCGGCCGCCCGCCGGAGATCCCCGGCATCGAGACGATGGTCGGGCTGTTCATCAACACCGTCCCCGTGCGGGTGCGCCTGGACCGCGGCGCCTCGCTGGCCGCCAACCTCACCCGGCTGCAGGAGGAGCAGGCCGACCTGCTCGACCACCAGCAGCTGCGCCTGGGCGAGGTGCAGCGCCTGGCCGGGCACGGCGACCTGTTCGACACCGCGCTCACCGTCGAGAACTACCCCTCCGACGGCTCCGGCAGCCAGGAGGTCGCCGGCCTGCGCGTCGCCCGCGTCTCCGGCAAGGACGCCGCCCACTACCCGCTGCGCCTGATCGCCGGCATGGCCGGCCGGCGCCTGCACGTCCGCCTGGAGTACCGCCCCGACCTCTTCGACGAGGCCGCGGCCGACGTCCTGCTCGCCCGTGCCGAACACCTGCTGCGCACGGCCGTCGAGCAGCCGGAGCTGCTCCTCGGCGACGTCGAGCCGCTCACCGCCGCCCAGCGCGCCCTGCTGCCCGTGGCGGCCGCCGCCGAGGAGTCCGCGCCGGTTGCCGTCCGGCCGCGCCGGGAGCGCGAGCGCAGCCCGCAGGAGGAGATCCTGTGCGGCCTGTTCGCCGAGGTGCTCGGCAAGCCGGCCGTCGCCCCGCACGAGGACTTCTTCGAGCTCGGCGGCCACTCCCTGTCGGCGATCAAGCTGCTGGGCCGGGTCCGCGCGACGTTCGCCGTCGAACTGCCGGTGCGCGCCCTCTTCGAGGCCCCCACCGCCGCCCTGCTGGCCCGGCGCCTGGACCAGGGCGTCGCCGCCCGCGAGCCGATCCGCCCGGCCGTGCGCCCCGAGCGCATCCCGGTCTCCTTCGCCCAGCGGCGCCTGTGGTTCCTCGACCGCCTGGAGGGCCCGAGCGCCACCTACAACATCCCCATGCCGCTGCGCCTGACCGGCCGCCTCGACGAGGAGGCCCTGCGCGCCGCGCTGGGCGACGTCGTGGCCCGCCACGAGAGCCTGCGCACCCTCTTCGGCGAGCACGAGGGCGTGCCGTACCAGCGCATCCTCGACGCCGGCGAGCACCGGGCCGAGCTGGCCGTCGTCCCCACCGACGCGGCCGGCCTGCCGGCCGCCCTGGCCGAGGCCGCGCGCCGGCCCTTCGACCTGGCGCTGGAGACGCCGCTGCGCGCCACCCTGTTCCGGGTGGGCGAGGAGGAGCACGTGCTGCTCCTGCTGCTGCACCACATCGCGGGCGACGGCTGGTCGGCCGCCCCGCTGGTGCGCGACCTCGGCGCGGCCTACACCGCCCGCACCGCGGGCTCCGCCCCGGCCTGGGAGCCGCTGCCGGTGCAGTACGCCGACTACACGCTCTGGCAGCACGCGCTGCTGGGCGACGACGGCGACGCCGACAGCGTGCTCGGCCGCCAGCTGGCCCACTGGACCCAGGCGCTGGCCGGCGCGCCCGAGCTGCTGGCCCTGCCCACCGACCGGCCGCGCCCGGCGGTCGCCGACCACCGCGGCGACTACGTGCACCTGTCGGTCGACGCCGCCACCCACCGGGCCCTGGTATCCCTGGCCCGCGCCCACCGCTGCAGCCTGTTCATGGTGGTGCAGGCGGGCCTGGCCGCCCTGCTCACCCGCATGGGGGCGGGCACCGACATCCCCATCGGCACGGCCGTGGCCGGCCGCGGCGACGAGGCCCTCGACGACCTGGTGGGCTTCTTCGTCAACACCCTGGTGCTGCGCACCGACACCGCGGGCGACCCGGGCTTCGGCGAGCTGCTGGAGCGCGTGCGCGAGACCGACCTGGCCGCCTACGCCCACCAGGACATCCCCTTCGAGCGCCTGGTCGAGGCCGTCAACCCGGTGCGCTCGGCGGCCGCGCACCCGCTGTTCCAGGTGATGCTGGCCTTCCAGAACAACACCGGCCCCGCCCTCGAACTCCCGGGCCTGACGGTCGGCTTCGAGGCCACGGGCGCGGGCGTCGCCAAGTTCGACCTGTCCTTCAGCGTCGCCGAGAGCCACGGCGCCGACGGCGAGCCGGCCGGGCTGCGTGGCATCGTCGAATACGCCACGGCCCTGTTCGACCGCGAGAGCGCCCAGGAGCTCGCCGACCGCCTCGCCCGGCTGCTGGCCGCCGCGGCGGCCGACCCGAAGGCCCCGCTCAGCCGCCTGGAGGTGCTGGCCGGCGCCGAGCGCGAGCAGCTGCTGCAGGGCTGGCACGGCCCCGTCCTCGACCTCGACAAGGCCCCGCTGCCCGCGCTGTTCGCCGCCCAGGTCGCACGCACCCCCGACGCACAGGCGCTGACCGCGCACGACGGCACCTCGCTGACGTACCGCGAGCTCGACGCGCGCGCCAACCGCCTGGCCCACCGCCTGATCGAACTGGGCGCCGGCCCCGAGCGGTTCGTGGCCCTCGCGCTGCCGAAGTCCGCCGACCTGGTCACCGCCCTGCTGGCGGTGGTGAAGACCGGCGCCGCCTGGGTGCCGCTGGACCCCGCCTACCCGGCCGAGCGCCTGGCCCTGATGCTGGCCGACGCCGACCCGGTGTGCGTGCTCACCGGCTCCTCGGTGACCGCCGCCCTCCCCGCGGACGCGCCCGTCGTCCTGCTGGACGACCCGCGGTTCGCCGCCGAGGTCGCCGCACGGCCGGCCACCGCCCCGGCCGTGGCCGTGGGAGTCGACCACCCCGCGTACGTCATCTCCACCTCCGGCTCGACCGGCACCCCCAAGGGCGTCGTCGTCACCCACCGCGGCCTGGCCGGGCTCGCCCACCACCACCGCACCCGGCACGGGGCCGGACCGGGCAGCCGGGTGATCCAGTTCGTCTCGCCGAGCTTCGACGTGTCGGTCTCCGAGCTGTGCATGGCCCTGCTGACCGGCGGCACCCTCGTGGTGCCGGACGGCACGCCGATCGGCGAGGAGCTGGCCCGCTTCCTGGCCGAGCAGCGCATCACCCACGCCCACATGCCGCCCTCGGTCCTGGCCGGCCTGCCCGCCGTGGACCTGCCCGACCTGCGCACCCTGATCGTCGGCGGCGAGGTCTGCGCCCCCGAGCTGGTGGCCCGCTGGGCCCCCGGGCGCCGCCTGGTCAACGGCTACGGCCCGACCGAGGCCACCGTCGAGGTCACCTCCGCGGTGTGCGACCCGCAGGCCGGGCCCGTGCAGCCCATCGGCCGGCCGGTGGCGAACGCCCGCGCGTACGTGCTGGACGCGGCCCTGCGGCCGGTGGCCGCCGGCGTCGTCGGCGAGCTGTACCTGGCGGGCGACGGGCTGGCCCGCGGCTATCTGCGCCGCCCCGCCGTCACCGCCGCCCGCTTCGTCGCCGACCCCTACGGTCCGGCCGGCACCCGCATGTACCGCACCGGCGACCTGGTGCGCAGGCGCCGCGACGGGCAGCTGGAGTTCGTCGGCCGCGCCGACGACCAGGTCAAGCTGCGCGGCTTCCGCATCGAGCTCGGCGAGGTCGAGTCGGCCGTCGCCGAACAGCCGGCGGTCGCCCGCGCGGTGGCCATGGTCCGCGAGGACCGGCCCGGCGTGCGGCGCCTGGTCGCCTACGTCGTCCCGGCCCCCGGCGCCGGCGCCGCGGACGTCGCGGCCCTGCGCTCGCGGCTGCTGGGCCGGCTGCCGGAGTACATGGTGCCCTCGGCCTTCGTGCCGGTGGCGCAGATCCCGCTGACCCCCAACGGCAAGGCCGACCACCGGGCGCTGCCCGAGCCGCCGGCCGCCCCCGCGGGCCGCGCCCCGCGCTCGGGCCGCGAGGAGGTGCTGTGCGGCCTGTTCGCCGAGGTGCTGGGCGCCCCGGGCATGGGCATCGACGACAACTTCTTCGAGTTCGGCGGGCATTCGCTGCTGGCGTCCAAGCTGGCCGGCCTCATCGGCGCGGTGCTCGGCGCGGAGGTCTCCGTCCGTACGATCTTCGCCGCGCCCACCCCGGCGGCGCTGCTGGAGCGCATCGACGGCGGCGACGCGGCCGGCGGCTTCGACGTCCTGCTGCCGCTGCGCACCACCGGCACCCGGCCGCCGCTGTTCGCCGTCCACCCGGTGGGCGGGCTGAGCTGGTGCTACGCGGGCCTGCTGCGCGCCCTGGACGCCGACCAGCCGCTGTACGGCCTGCAGTCGCGCGGCGTCGACGGCACCGAGCCGCCGGCGGCGACGCTCGCCGAGATGGTCGCCGACTACGTGGCGCAGATGCGCTCCGTGCAGCCGGCAGGCCCCTACCACCTGGTGGGCTGGTCGCTGGGCGGCGCCCTGGCCCAGGCGGTGGCCGCCGAACTGCGCCGCCAGGGCGAGGAGGTGGGCCTGCTGGCCCTGCTCGACTCCTACCCGGTGGAGGCCGACCGCAAGGAGCCGCTGGAGACCGAGCGCATCCTCACCGACATGTTCCAGGCGTACGCGCGCATCCACGGCGAGTCCGACGTGGTGCCCGGCGACCTCGCCGAGATGCGCCGCGCCGTCGTCGGCTACATGGGCCGCGGCTCCAGCGAGTCGCGGCACCTGGACGAGGCGCAGCGCGCGGCGGTGCTGGACGTGCTGGTGAACAACGTGCGCCTGGTGACGCCGGCCGAACCGGCCCCGTACGACGGCGACATGCTGCTGGTCGTCGCCACCGAGAACCGCCGCGAGTGGGCGGACCCGGCCGCGTGGGAGCCGTACGTCTCCGGCGTGGTGGAGCTGGAGGAGGTCGCCACCACGCACGAGCGGATGACCGAGTCGGCCCCGCTGGCCGAGATCGGCCGCCTGCTGGCGCAGCGCCTGGACCGGGCGCCGGCCGCGGCGCTGGTCTGAGGCGCCGGTCCAAGACGCCGGTCCGAGGCGCCTTTTCGCCGGGGCGGTTCCTCTCATTCGGGGAACCGCCCCGGCGGTGTTCCCAGCCGGATTTAGCAGGCGGGAATTGCCGCGATAGTCCGCCGATAATTCGGCTTTTTAGGCTCCCGGCCACCAGTTCCCGGCCGGGAGGCGGAATGAATCACTCCGCTCACCCGGCACAGCAACGCGGAGGTCGTGAAATCGTGCCGGACGAAGCGGAGGACACCATCGTCGAGGGCCGCAGGCCCCCCGGGATACCCCGGCCCCTGCGGCGCGGCCTGCTCGCCGCCGTCGTCGCCGCCGCGGTGGCCGTCCCGGTGACCGGCGCCCCCTCGCAGGCGCGCGACGTGCAGACACCCGCCCCACCGGCCCTGCCGGCCCTGGCGGCGGACACCCTCGACGCGCGCTACCGCCTCACCCGGCAGGCCGCCGAGGACGCGGCCGCCGCCGCCGAGCGCGCCGACGACACCGACCGCGCCGCCGCCCTGCGCGCCCTGGCCGCGCCCGGCCGGCACTTCCTGTCCTTCGACGGGCGCGGCCGCGGCCGGGCCGTGGAGGTCGTCGGCGACGACCTCGCCACCGCCTCCACCGTCACCGTCCTCGTTCCCGGCGCGGACACCACCGTGCGCCACTTCGACAGCCACGGCTCGTCCTGGGCCGCACCCGGCGGCGGCGCCCGCGCCCTCGCCCACCGCCTGCATGCCGACGACCCCGGCGGCCGCCACGCGGTCGTCGCCTGGCTCGGCTACGACAGCCCGGAGACCATCAGCGGCGCGGTCATCACCCCCGGCCGCGCCCGGGAGGGCGCCCGCAGCCTGCTGACCTTCCTGACCGGGCTGCGCGCCGCCGCCCCGCACGCCCGCCTGACCCTGCTGTGCCACTCCTACGGCTCGGTCGTGTGCGGCAGCGCCGGCCCCGGCCTCGACGCCGCACACGTCGCCGACGTCGCCCTCTACGGCAGCCCCGGCAGCGGCGCCACCACGGCGGCCGGCCTCGGCACCGCGGCCCGCGTCTGGGCCGGCCGGGCGAGCGGCGACGGCATCGCGCGCGTCCCGCACGTCTCCCTGCGCCTGCCGCTCGACATCACCCTGGGCCTGGGCACCGACCCGGTCTCCGGCGCGTTCGGCGCCCGCCGCTTCGCCGCCGGCAGCGGCGGCCACGGCGACTACCTGCGCCCCGGCGGCACCGCCCTGCGCAACCTCGCCCTGATCGCGCTCGGCCGCACCGCGGACGTCACCACCACGGGAGGCGAGCGTGCGTGAGACCGTGACGGCGCTCGCCCACCGCGTGGACAGCGCCACCCCCGCCCGCCGCGACCGGGCCGTGGACGCCCTGCGCGCCTTCGGCATCTGCGGCGTCGTCCTGGGGCACTGGCTGGTGACGGCCGTCGTCCAGGACGGCGACGGACACCTGTACACCGACAGCCCGCTCAAGCACCTGCCCGCCCTGACGCCCCTGTCCTGGCTGCTGCAGACACTGGCCGTCTTCTTCCTCGTCGGCGGCTACTCGGCCGCCCGCAGCTGGGAGTCGGCCCGCGCCCGCGGCGAGTCGTACGGGCGCTGGACCGCCCGCCGGCTGGGCCGGCTGAGCCGCCCCGTGCCCGCCGTCCTGGGCGTGTGGATACCGGCCGCGCTCTGGCTGACGGCCGGCGACGCCGGCTGGGGCACGGTGCGCACGCTGATCGCGCTCGTCGTCTCCCCCCTGTGGTTCCTGTGCGTCTTCGCCGCCCTGACCGCGGCCACCGCCCCCGTCCTGGCGCTCGTACGGCGCCTGGGTCCCTGGGCGGCGCTGCTGCCGGCCGCCACGGTGGCCGTGGTGGACGCGGCCCGGTTCGGCTGGAGCACCCCGGAGCAGCTGGGCTGGCTGAACGTGCCGGCCGGCTGGCTCGTCCCGTACGTCCTCGGCACCGCCTGGGCCGCAGGTCACCTGCGCGGCGTCCGCGCCCCGCTCGCCCTGCTGGCCGGCGGCGCGGCGGCCGCGGTCGCCCTCGTCGTGGGCTGCGGCTACCCGGCGAGCATGGTCGGCGTGCCCGGGCAGCACGTCTCCAACCTCAGCCCGCCCACCCTCGCCGCCGTCTGCTTCGGCCTCGCCCAGACGGGCCTCGCCCTGGCCCTGCGCGGACCGCTGCGCCGCCTGATGCGCCGCCCCCTGCCCTGGATGCTCGTCGCCGGGCTCAACCTGAGCGCGATGACGGTCTTCCTGTGGCACCAGACGGCCATGCTGCTGACCACCTGCCTGGGCCTGACCGCCGGCCCGCTGCCCGGCCTGCACACCGCCCCGCTCACCTTCGGATGGGCGCTGGAACGGCTCGCCTGGCTGCCGGTGTTCGCCGTCGTCCTGGGCCTGCTGATGCCCTCCTTCCGGCACCGCGAGCACGCCCCCGCGGGCACCCGCAAACGCCGGGGCGCATTTATCCGCGGGAGAGCTGAATTGATATTCCACCGATAAACCCCCCGCCTAGTGTCGCTGAGGAAAGTAATCCGATGAATTATCCGGGTGGAGGGTTGCGCTCGTGGTGAGTTGGGCTGACGGGCACGGGCCGGAGGCGGCCGGTGCCGCGGAGGGCGAGAACCACTGGCGGGAGGTGCTCACCGCCGGCGGCTTCACCGCCCTGCCGCGCTGGACGCAGGACCCCGGCGCGGGGGCGGACGAGCCGTCCGCGGAACACCGCACCCGCGCCCCCGGGGCGCTCGCGGAACTCGCCGCCCGCACGGCCGGCGAACTCGGCGTCCCCGTCGGCGCGGTGCTGCTCGCCGCGCACGTGAAGGTGCTCGCGGCGCTCACCGGCGACCGCGACGTCGTGACCGGCTACCTGCGCGACGGCTGGGCCGCCCCGCTGCCCTGCCGCGTCACCGCCGAGGACGGCACCTGGCGCGAGCTCGTCGCCCGCGCCGTCGGCGCCGAGGCCGCCACCGAGCGCCACCACGGCCACCCCCTCGACGCCCTGCGCGCCGAACTGCGCCGCGCCGAGGCGCTGTTCGACACCGTCCTGGTCACCGACCGGGCCCCGGAGGGGAACGACCTCGCCCCCACCACCCTGCTCGCCGTCGGCTTCGACGTCACCGGCACCGCCTCCGGCGACACCGAAGTCGTCGTACGCCACCGCCCCCACACCCACGACGCCGGCTTCGCCGCACGCGTCGCCGGCTACCTGCTCACCGCCCTGCGTGCCATGGCCGCCGACCCCGACGCCCCGCACCACGAGCTGTGCCTGATCGGCGACGACGAGCTCGCCCACCAGCTGCAGGACCTGGCCGGGCCCGAGCGCCCCCTGCCCGACCTGCGCTTCCACGAGCTCTTCGAGGAACGGGTGCGCCTGCACCCCGACCGCGTCGCCGCCGTCCACGGCACCGAACGCTGGACGTACGCCGAACTCAACGCCCGCGCCAACCGCATCGCCCGCGCCCTGCGCGCCCGCGGCCTCGCCGACGAGGACGTCGTCGCCGTCGTCGCCGAACGCAACCTGCACTGGCTGGCCGGCGTCCTCGCCGTCCTCAAGGCCGGCGGCGCCTACCTGCCGGTCGAGCCCCACTTCCCCGCCGGCCGCATCGCCACCGTCCTCACCCGCGCCGACTGCCGCTGGGCCCTGGCCCAGCGCGAGACCGCCGCCCACCTGGACGAGGCCACCGCCGCCCTCGGCACCGTCACCACCGGCTACCTCGACACCCTGCCCGCCGAGACCGACGACGACAGCGACCTCGGCCTGCCCGTCGGCCCCACCCAACTCGCCTACATCTACTTCACCTCCGGCTCCACCGGCCTGCCCAAGGGCGCCATGTGCGAGCACGAGGGCTTCCTCAACCACCTGCTGGCGAAGATCGAGGACCTCGGCGTGCGCGAGGGCGGCACCGTCGCCCAGACCGCGCCCCAGAGCTTCGACATCTCCCTGTGGCAGCTCGTCGCCGCCCTCCTCGTCGGCGGCACCACGCTCGTCGTCGAACAGGACGTCGTCCTCGACGTACGCCGCTTCGTCGACAAGCTCGCCGCCGAACGCGTCGAGGTCGCCCAGCTCGTGCCCTCCTACCTGGAGGTCATCCTCTCCCACCTGGAGGACAGCCCCCGCGAACTGCCCCACCTGACCTGCGTCTCCGCCACCGGGGAGGCCCTGAAGAAGGAACTCGTCGAACGCTGGTTCGCCGCCTTCCCGCAGGTCCGGCTCGTCAACGCGTACGGCCTGACCGAAACCTGCGACGACACCAACCACGAGGTCATGGACCGCGTCCCCGACCACCCCTCGGTGCCGCTCGGACCCCCCGTCCGCAACGTCCTCGTCCTCGTCGTCGACGAACGCCTCAACCCCGTGCCCCTCGGCGCCCCCGGCGAGATCGTCTTCTCCGGCGTGTGCGTCGGCCGCGGCTACGTCAACGACGAGGAACGCACCCGCGCCGCCTTCGTCCCCGACCCCTTCCGCGCCGGCCGCGGCCGCCTCTACCGCTCCGGCGACTTCGGCCGCTGGCTGCCCGACGGCAAACTCGAATACCTCGGCCGACGCGACTCCCAGATCAAGATCCGCGGCTTCCGCATCGAGATCGGCGAGATCGAGAACCGCCTCCTGCGCGTCCCCGGCGTCCGCGACGGCGCCGTCGTCGTCGCCGGCGAGGGCGACGGCCGCCACCTCGTCGCCTTCTACGCGGCCGACGAGGACCGCGCCGTCCGCGAGACCCTCGCGGCCGACCTGCCGCCGTTCATGGTCCCCGACCACGCCCACCGGCGCGAGGCGCTGCCGCTCACGCCCAACGGAAAGATCGACAAGAAGGCCCTGACGGCCCTCGCCGCCGAACTCGCCGCGGGCGACACTCCGTTGCGCACCGCACCCGAAACCCCCACCGAACGCAAACTGGCCGCGCTGTGGGCAGCCGCCCTGAAGGTCCCCGAGGACCGCATCGGCCGCCACGACCACTTCTTCGAGACGGGCGGCACGTCACTGTCGGCCCTCCGCCTCGTGATCGCCCTCGACCGCCGCATCACGGTGACGGAACTGGCCCGCACGCCGGTCCTGGCGGACCTGGCGGCAACGCTCGACGAGCGGAGCTGACCCCAACCCCGCCCTTCCACCGTTCCCGGGGGCTGCGCCCCCGCCCCCACCGACCGCGCTCCACGCGGTGGCCGGCAACCGCCGGTTTGTGGGCAATCGTGCCGCAGGGCGGCACGGGTGGGCACAAACCGGCCCACCGGGCAGCAACCACCACCACGCACCCACAGGACGCACATGACCACCCTCCTCGACCCGCCCCTCCCCATCGTGGCGGAGCCCGGCCGTACCCCCATCGCCACCGTCACCACCTCCACCCTCGACCGCGAAGCGATCCGCACCGCCCTCGCCACCCACGGCGCCCTCCTCCTGCGCGGTCTCGACGTGGCGACGGCCGCCGACGTCGCGGCCGTCGCCGACGCCCTCGGCGTCGTCCCGGTGCGCGAGCGCGAACGCTTCGCGTCGCGCCGCGACCTGGGCGGCGGCGTGCACTCCGGTTCGGAGTGGCCGCACGACGAGCCGATGTGCATGCATCACGAGTTGAGCTACGCGGCCGAGGTCCCGGCGACCGCCGTGTTCGGCTGTCTGACGGCCCCGGCGGACGGCGGCGCGACCGCCGTGGCCGACTCCCGCGAGGTGCTGCGGGCGCTGCCCGCGGACGTCGTGGAGCCGTTCCGCCGCCTGGGCTGGCTGCTCAAGCGCGCGTACCACGAGGTCGGCGTGGCGTGGACGGAGGCGTTCGGCACGGACGACCCGGCAGCCGTCGACGCCTACTGCGCGGCGAACGCCGTGGACGCCGCGTGGCTGCCGGACGGCCGCCTGCACACCCGCCAGCGCCGGGCGGCGATCGTCACGCATCCCGTCACCGGTGAGGAGGTCTGGTTCAACCAGGCCGCGTTCCTCAACGGCCGCACCCTCGACCCGATGATCCGCGAGTACCTCGTGGCGATGTACGGGGAGGACGGCCTGCCGTTCGACACGGCGTACGGCGACGGCACCCCCGTCCCGGAGGACGTCGTCGAGACCATCAACGCCGCCTACCGCGCGGCGACCCGCCGCGAGCCGTGGCAGCGCGGCGACGTGCTGCTGGTGGACAACCTGCGCACGGCGCACAGCCGCGAGCCCTACACGGGCGACCGCGAGATCGCGGTGGTGCTCGGCGACCCGGTCCGCCTGCCGGGCCACGTCCTCGGGCACTGAAAAGCCCCTACCGCCACCACCCGGAGACCGACAGACGCATGTCGCAGAACCACGCACCTACTTTCGCCGTCATCCCCGGCGCCCAGGTCCACCGCATCCTGCAGGGCCGTGAGCGGGAGGTGACCGACCTGGTCGAGGCCGCCTACCGGCTGCACGGCGAGGGCGCCACCGTCAATCCGCCCTCGTACTTCCTGCGCTTCCCGGACCGGCCGTCGTCGCGCATCATCGCCCTGCCCGCCTCCCTGGGCGGCGGCAACCGCGTCGACGGGCTGAAGTGGATCTCCAGCTTCCCGGAGAACGTCGCGGCCGGCATTCCGCGCGCCTCGGCGGTGCTGATCCTCAACGATCACGCGACCGGCTATCCGCTGGCCTGCCTGGAGAGCTCCATCATCAGTGCCGCCCGCACCGCCGCCTCGGCGGCGCTGGCCGCCCGTGCGCTGGCCGACGGCCGGGCCGGCACCCCGCGGCCGCGCCGGGTCGGTTTCATCGGCACCGGCCTGATCGCCCGCTACCTGCACACCTATCTGGTGGGCACGGGATGGGAGTTCGACGAGGTCGCGGTGCACGATCTGTCCGCGGAGCACGCGCAGGGCTTCAGCGCGTACGTGCGCGGCACGGGTACGGCGGCGCAGGTGAGCGTGCGCGAGAGCGCCGAGGACCTGATCCGCTCCTGCGACCTGGTGGTGTTCGCCACCGTCGCGGGCACGCCGCACGTCGACGACCCGGCGTGGTTCGCGCACAACCCGCTCGTCCTGCACGTCTCGCTGCGCGACCTCGCGCCGGAGGTGGTGCTGGGCGCCACCAACATCGTCGACGACGTCGAGCACTGCCTGAAGGCGAACACCTCGCTGCACCTGGCCGAGCAGGCCACGGGGAACCGCGACTTCGTGCACGGCACCCTGTACGACGTCCTGACCGGGGGCGTGGAGCTGCCCGCGGACCGGCCGCTGGTCTTCTCGCCGTTCGGCCTGGGCGTGCTGGACCTGGCGCTCGGCAAGCACGTCTACGACGCCGCGCTCGCCGGCGACGAACTGGCGGTCGTCGACGACTTCTTCCACGAGATGCGGCGCTACGGCTGACGCCTCGCCGGACCGCAAGAACCGGAGGACAACGTGCCGATCATCTCGGTACCCCAGGAATTCAACGAAAACGATCTCTACGTCGATCTGCGCACCACCCTCGGCCTGCCGCTCTACCTCAAGTGCGAGGGCCTGAACTTCGCCGGCTCCGTCAAGCAGAAGGCCGCGGCCGAGATGATCGAGGCCGCGGAGCGGGAGGGCCGGCTGCGGCCCGGCTCCGTCCTGGTGGAGTCCTCGTCGGGCAACCTCGGCGTCGCGCTCAGCATGATCGCGGCCAGCAAGGGCTACGGCTTCCTGTGCGTGACCGACTCCCGCTGCAACCTCGCCACCCGCCGGCTGATGGAGACCTTCGGCGCCCGGGTGCACACCATCACCGAGCCCGACCCGGAGACCGGTTTCCTGGGCGCCCGCATCGCGTACGTGAGCCGGTTGTGCGAGAGCGACGACCGGTACGTGTGGCTCAACCAGTACTCCAATCCCAACAACTGGCGTGCCCACCACCGGCACACCGCGCCGGTGATCTCCCACCGCTTCCCCGACCTCGACACGCTCTTCGTCGGGGCGGGCACCACGGGCACGCTGATGGGCTGCGCCCGCTGGTTCAAGGAGCACCGCCCGGACGTACGGATCGTCGCCGTCGACAGCGTCGGCTCGGTCACCTTCGGCACCCCGCCCGCCCCGCGGATGATCCCGGGCCTGGGCGCGGGCGTCCGCCCGCCGCTGCTGGACGAGACCTACGTGGACGACGTGGTGCTCGTCCCGGAGCGCGACACCGTGCGCGCCTGCCACCGGCTGGCCTCGCGCGGCTTCCTCTTCGGCGGCTCCACGGGGACGGTCGTCGCCGGCGCCGCCGCCTGGCTGGCCGACCGGGCCCCGGTGGGCACCGCCGTCGCGCTCTCCCCGGACCTGGGGGAGCGCTACCTGGACACGATCTACCAGACCAACTGGCTGCACGGGGTCTACGGCCCCGACGTGCTCGACGCCCTGGACGCCGCGGACGCCGCCGGCGACAGCGCGCCGCTGGCCACCGCGACCGCCTGACCACCGACAACGAAGGATCGCTTGCCATGACCAACCCGTTCGAGAACACCGACGGCCGCTACCTCGTGCTCGTCAACGACGAGCTCCAGTACTCGCTGTGGCCCGCCTTCGCCGAGGTGCCGGCCGGCTGGCAGGTCGCCCGGGGCGAGTCCGGCCACCAGGAGGCCCTCGACTTCATCACCGCCACCTGGACCGACATGCGCCCCCGCTCGGTCGCCGAGGCGATGGCGGCCTGACGCGCCCGCGCGCAGCCCTTCCCTCCCTACCTCAGACGGTGATCAATCCATGACCGCAATACTCGAATCCCGGGTCTCCGTGCCGACCGTGACGGTCGACCCCTACAGCGCGCTGGCCGTCGAGCGGACGGTCCGCGACCTGCGCACCGCGGCCGGGGGCCGGGTGGACAGCCCCGAGTGGGTGGCCGCGGCCCGCGACGCCTGGTCGGAGTTCCCCGCCGCCCTGCGCCGCGCCCTGGCCGACTACCGGCGCGACTCCGGCCGTACCGGCGCCCTGCTCGTGCGCGGCCTGCCGGTCGGCGAGGAGGAGCTGCCCGACACGCCGTCGGCCCCCGACTCGGTGCAGCGCACCGCCACCGTCGCCGCCGGGGTGCTGACCGCCGTCGCCTGCGGCCTGGGCGACCCGGCCGCGTTCCGCCCGGAGAAGACCGGTGCGCTGGTGCAGGACGTCATTCCGCGCCGCGGCCAGGAGGACTTCCAGGGCAACGCCGGCTCGGTGCTGCTGACCTTCCACACCGAGAACGCCTTCCACCCGCACCGCCCCGACTTCGTGATGCTGATGTGCCTGCGCGCCGACCACGAGAAGGTGGCCGGGCTGCGGACCGCGTGCGTGCGCGAGGTGCTGCCGCTGCTGTCGGACGAGGGCCGTGCGGCGCTGTCCGCGCACGAGTTCGTGACGACCGCCCCGCCGTCCTTCGGCACCGGCGGCACCGACGCCCCGCACCCGGTGCTCTCGGGCGCGCCCGAGGACCCGGACCTGCGCGTGGACATGGCGGCGACGACGCCGCTGACCGACCGGGCCCGCCGGGCCATGGACGAGCTGCGGGAGCTGTTCGAGCTGACCGCGCAGACGGCCCGGCTGCTGCCGGGCGACCTGGCGATCGTCGACAACCGGGTGACGGTGCATGGCCGGACCGCCTTCCGGCCGCGCTACGACGGCCGGGACCGCTGGCTGCAGCGCACCTTCATCCTGTCGGACCTGCGGCGTTCGCGCGTCCACCGGGCCGGCGACGGCTACGTCCTGGACTGAGCCGGGCGCACGGCGACCGCACGGACGGGGCCGGTCACGGGCGCGGCGCGAGGAGCGCGCGCCGGTGCCGGCCCCGCCGCGGTCGTGCACGACCAAGGAGGAGAACCGTGCCACCCATCGCACTGACCGGCCGCCCGGCCGGTCCCACTGCCGTCGGCGCGCTGCGCGTGGTGGTGGACGAGCCCTTCGCCCTGCTGCGCACGGGCCTGTTGCGCACCCTGGCCGACGCCGGCCACACCCCCCTCGCCACCGGCGACGACCCCGGCGGCGCGCTCGCCGCGACCGTCGCCGCCCACCGCCCGGACGTGGTCGTCGCCTCCGCCGGGCGCCTGCAGGAGGTCGCCGCGCTGCGCCGCGAGCGGCCCGCGACACCCGTCCTGGTCCTGTCGCGGCAGGCCGAGGCGCACCACGTGCCGCAGCTGCTGGCGGCGGGCGGCCGGGGCACGGGCTATCTGCTGCACCGGCGGATCGGGGACGAGGGGGAGTTCCTGGACGCGCTGCTGCGGGTCGCCCGCGGCGGCACGGTGCTCGACCCGGACGCGGTCACCCTCGCTCTGCGGGCGCACGAGGCGCACGACGACCTGGCGCAGCTCAGCCCCCGCGAGCGCGAGGTGCTGGCGCTGATGGCCGAGGGGCTGAGCAACGCCGGCATCGCCCGGTCGCTGGTGCTGTCGACGGCGACGGTGGAGAAGCGGGTCGCGGGTGTGTTCGCCAAGCTGGGGCTGGAGCCGGACGGCGTGGCCAACCGCCGGGTGCTGGCGGTGCTGCGCTACCTGCGGGCGGCGGACGAGAGCGGCTCGTCCAGCACGTGCGCGATCCGTTCGGCGCCCCGGTGCGCCCTGACCTCCACGGGTGCGGTGCCGAGCACGGCGAGGGTGGCCAGGTAGCCCTCGCCCAGGGCGAGTTCGGGATGGCTGCGGTCGCTCAGGTCGGTGAGCTGCGCGCGGACGCCGGCGCCGCCGGGGCCGTGCCAGGCCAGCAGGGCCGGCGGCTCGGCGGGCGCCGAGACGGTGAAGTCGGTCATGGGCACGGCCAGGCCGTCGCCGGTGGCCTTGAGGACGGCTTCCTTGCGGGTCCAGTACGTCAGGAAGCCGCGCGGCCGGGCGGCGGGCGGCAGCGCGCGCAGTGCCTCGCGCTCGGCCGGGGTGAGGGTCAACGACGCCTCGACGGGCTCCTCCTCGTCCGTGTCGGCCGGTGCGGTGAGCTCCTCGACGTCCAGGCCGAGGGGCCGGCCGTGGGCGAGGGCCACCAGGACGCGGTCGCCCGAGTGCGAGACGGACAGCTCCCAGCCCGCCGCGGCGCCGTCGGGGCGCGGCTTGCCGTGCGGTCCGCCGCAGTCGGGGCAGCGCACGGGCAGGCGGACGGCGTCGATGCCGGTGCCCACCTGCTCGGCGAGGGCGGCCTTGGCGAGCACGCGGCCGGTGACGAAGCGGGCCCGGTCGCCCTCGTGCGCGTAACTGCCGAAGCGGGACCGCTCGGCGGCGTCGAGCAGCGGCAGGTAGCGGTGCGGCTCGGGCAGCGGCGCCGCGCCCCAGACGTGGCAGACGGCGTGCGGCATTGCGCTCGGCTGCAAGGCACCTCCAACCAACGGACCGTACGGCGGAGGGTCCTCCGCCGGTCCTGCCATGGTGGCCCGGGCGGGCCGGCCGGCGATATCCGGCTGACCTCCGCGTTCGTTACGGAAAACCCGCCCCGGTGGGGCGGGCCGTGTCCTCAGGAGGCGGCCGGCAGGTCCTTCGCCGCGGCCTCCGCGTACCCGCCGGTGCCGCGCGGGTCCATGTGCGCGAGGGCGCCGGGGAAGGCGATGCCCGGCAGGACGTGCTGCCAGAACTTCGTGATCCGCCCCGGCAGGTCGGCCCGGCCCGTGAGGATCTCCGACATCACCTGGATGCCGGTGAAGGAGCCGACGATCATCATCGCGGTCTCGTGCGGCACCACCTGCGGCAGCACCTCGCCGCGGTCCTGCGCCTCTGTGAGCAGCCGCTCGATCACGCTCACCCACGCCTCGTAGGGCGCGGGCGCCGGGGAGTCGAAGGTGGTCTCCAGGGTGAGCCGGATGCTGGCCCGGAGCATCACGTCGTGCTGCAGGGCGCGGGCGGTCTCGTGGGTGAGGTCGATCGCCCCCTGCAGGCCCTCGCCGGTGGTGGCGCCGGCGGCGACGCCGAGCTGCTCCTCGATGACGGCCTGGGCGAGGGCCTCCTTGGAGGCGAAGTGGAAGTACAGCGCGCCCTTGGTCACCCCGGCCCGCTTGAGGATGTCGGAGATACCGGCCCGCTCGTATCCGTACTCGCCGAAGACCTCGGCCGCCGCCTCCAGAACAACACGACGGGTCCGGACCGCTCGTTCTTGTCTTGCCACGTGATCTCTACCCTTCGTACCCCCCGTGGACATCTGCGCAGCCCACAGCATAAGAGAAACGCCAAAAGGGACCGAGGATCGACCTGAAACCGCCTTGACGCGGGCACGATCATGGCAGGGGGATCAGTGCGGCATCGGCGTACGAAATCACGCGATCTTGGACCTTGAAAAAAACCGGCTGACCGGTATCGTGGCCTGCGTCGTCGCCAGAAGCGCCCTCACCAGGCGCCACCGCACACATCTCAGGGGGACATGATGACCGCGACGCTCGTCCGGGGAGCAACGACCACCGCCGGGTACGACCGGGCCGCCTACGACCAGACCGTGCCGCGGCAGTTCGTCCACCGTTCCGCGCTGTCCGAGGTCTTCCTGACCGGCTCCACCGGCCTCGGCGAGGGCACGTACCTGGTCTCCGCCCAGTGGCCGCGCGCCCACTCCTTCTTCACCCTCGAACGCAATCGCCGCCACGACCCCATGCTGGTCGCGGAAACGGTGCGGCAGACCGGCCTGCTGATCGCCCACACCGCGTACGGCGTCCCCCTCGGGCACAACTTCCTCATGTGGGACCTCTCCTACGACATCGAGGAGGAAGGACTGCGCATCGACGGCGCCCCCTCCGAGGTCACCGCCGTCGCCACCAGCCACGACGTGCGCATGCGCGGCACGCAGCTGGCCGGCATGCGGCTGCGGATCGAGCTCTTCCGCGACGGCAGACGCATAGGCGGGGGCGGGACGTCCTTCCACGTCACCTCGCCCACCGCCTACCGCCGGCTTCGCCCCATCGACCTGCTCAGCGCCTGGGCGGACGCCGCCGAGGCACCGCTGCCCGCCCCCGTCGCCCCGCACCTCGTCGGCCGCGACCGGGAGGAGGACGTGGCCCTCGCCCCCGCCGCCGGGCCGAACACCTGGGACCTGCGCGCCGACTGCCGCCACCCCGTCCTCTTCGACCACCCCGTCGACCACGTGCCCGGCATGGCCGTCATGGAGGCCATGCGCCAGGCCGCCCACCTGGTCGCCGGCCCCGGGCCGGTGACGCCGGCCTCCTACACCACCGAATTCGCGCACTACGTGGAGTTCGGCACGCCCTGCACCGTCCACGCCGAGATCACCGGCCGCACCGAGCAGGGCACGCAAATCACCACCCGGGCCGTCCAGGACGGCCGCACCGCCGTCACCGGCCGCCTCGTCATGCGCCCGGGAGCCGGCGCATGACCACCGGACGCATCCTGCTCACCGGCGCCACCGGCTTCATCGGCTCCACCGTCCTGCAGGAGCTGACCCGCACCACCGACGCCCCCGTGCGGGCCCTGGTCCGGCGCCCCGTCGCCACCACCCCCGGCCCGGGCCCGGCACCGGAGTTCGTCCGCGGCGACCTCACCGCACCGCAGTCGCTGCAGGGCATCTGCACCGGCGTCGACACCGTGCTCCACCTCGCCTCGTACGTCGGCAGCGACGAGGAGACCTGCGAGGCGGTCAACGCCGCCGGCACCCGCGCCCTGCTCGCCGAGGCCCGCCGGGCCGGCGTGCGCACCATCGTGTACGTCAGTACGACCGCCGTCCTCGGCGCCGGTCCGCACCGGGGCCTGGCCGAGGACGCCCCCGCCCGCCCCGTCTCGCCCGCCAGCCGCACCCGGCTCGCCGCCGAGGAGGCCGTGCTCGCGGCGGGCGGCACGGTCCTGCGGCCGCCCCTGGTCTACGGGCGCGGCGACAGGTGGGTGGTCCCCGCGATCGCCGAACTCACCGAGCGCGTGCCCGCGCTGATCGACGGCGGCCGCGCCCTGCTGTCCCTGGTCGCCGTGGACGACCTGGCCCGGCTGGTGGTGGCGGTCGCCGGCACCGACGCCGTACCCGCCGGCGTCCACCACGCCGCCCACCCCGAACCGGTCGCCTTCCGCGACCTGCTGGACGCCCTCGTCACCCACGCCGGGCTGCGCGCGCCCGAGGAGGACCTGAGCCGGGAGGAGTACCTTGCGCGGCTGCGCCGCACCTCCGGGCGCGTCTCCGAGCACCAGGTCTCGCTCGTCGCCGCCGACCGCTGGTACGCGAGCCGCCGCATCTGGGAGCTGGCCGGCTGCGCCCCCGGCCCCGGGCTGCGCATCGCCGAGCACGCCGACTGGTAC
Source organism: Streptomyces sp. PKA51 (assembly GCF_057552455.1). Lineage (NCBI taxonomy): Bacteria > Bacillati > Actinomycetota > Actinomycetes > Kitasatosporales > Streptomycetaceae > Streptomyces > Streptomyces sp. PKA51. The sequence continues at coordinate 280,210 of NZ_BAAJPZ010000004.1, read as the reverse complement.
CGCGCCCACCTCGCCGGACGGGCCCGCCGCTACGACAACGCCGCCTGACGGCGCCGCCCACGGCACGGCCCACGACACGGCAAAGGGCGGCTCGAGCCTCCCCCCTCTTGGCTCGAGCCGCCCGGCTCCACGAGGAAGAGCCGCGCGAACCAGGCTAGTTGACTCAGCGTCAGTGTCCAATCACGCCGGCGACACCGCCCTATCGACTTATTTATAGTTCCCCCACAATCAGTGGCGACAAGCCAAGGGGAGACACATGGACCTGGCCCTCTTACGCACGTTCGTCACGGTGCACCGGGCCGGCTCCCTCACCCGCGCCGCCGCCCTCCTCGGCCTCTCCCAGCCCGCCGTCACCAGCCAGATCCGGGCCCTCGAACGCCAGGTCGGCCGCCCGCTCTTCCTGCGCGTCGCCCGCGGCGTACGCCCCACCACCACCGGCGACGAACTGGCCCACCGCATCGCCCCGCACGTGGACGCCCTGCTGGAGATCACCGAATCCGGCTTCGCCGGCCAGGGCCCCGCCCGCACCCTGCACCTGGCCGGGCCGCCCGAGTTCACCGCCCTGCGCGTCCTGCCCGCCCTCGCCCCCCTCATCGGCCGCGGCCTGACCGTGCGCGCCGCCCACGGCATGGCCGAGGAGCTCTTCGAGGGCCTGGCCGCCGGCCACCACGACCTCGCCGTCACCACCACCCGCCCCCGCGGCCCCCTGCTGACCGCCACCCCGCTGTGCGACGAGGAACACGTCCTGGTCGCCGCCCCCCGCTGGGCCGCCCGGCTCGGCGGCCCGGCCGTCCTGCGCGACAAGGGCGCGAGCGCCCTGGAGGGGCTGCCCGTCGTCGAGGTCCACGAGAGCCTGCCGCTCCTGGCCCGCTACTGGGCCACCGTCTTCGACGCCGCACCCGTCACCGCCGGCACCGTCGTCGTCCCCGACCTGCGCGCCGTCCTGGCCTGCGTCGCCGCCGGGGCCGGCATCGGCGTCCTGCCCCGCTACCTGTGCGGCGACGCCCTCGACGCCGGGGAGGTGGTGGCCCTGCTCGACCCGCCGGTGCCGCCGCTGCGCACGTACTTCCTCGTCGTCCGCGCCGGCACGCTCGGCAACCCGCAGCTGGCACGGGCGCACGAATGGCTGCTGCGCGCAGCGGTGTCGTGGTGAGCCGCCCTTTCACCCGCCGTCCGCGTTTCGCCCGCCGGTCCGCGCGGCAGATCTTCCCCATGACCGAACGCCCCGTGGTCAAACGCACCGCCCGCGCCATCCTGCTCGACATCCCCGACGCGCCGGAGGGCGGCTCCCGCCCGGCCGGCCACGAATTGATCCTGATCAAACGCACCAAGCCCGGCGAGCCGCCCTACTGGATCACCCCCGGCGGCGGCGTCGAGCCGCAGGACCCCACCGTCGTCGCCGCCCTGCACCGCGAGGTCGACGAGGAACTCGGCGCCAAGGTCACCGACGTCGTCCCCGCCTTCGTCGACACCGTCCGCCACTCCCTGCACCACGCCGCCCACGGCGTGAAGGTGCAGCACTTCTTCGTCTGCCGGCTCGCCTCCATGGACCTCTCCCGGCGGCACGGCCCGGAGATCGACGAGCCCCACGGCACGTACGAGGTGGTGCGCATCCCCTTCACGCCGGACGGCCTGGAGTCGGTGGAGGTCGTCCCACCCTCGCTGCGCACGTACCTGCGTGAGAACGTCGAGGGCATCCTGGCCCTGCTCGCTCCTGATCTGGGGTGACACCGGGCGCCCCGTAGGGGCGCGGGGAACTGCGCGATCGGCCACGACGCGCCCGCAGGTCGACAAGCACCTCGGCTGCGCGGCGGCAGCCGCACATAGGCACGGCCCCGCGCCCCTACGGGGCGCCCGGTGCCGAGGCCAGCAGCTCGTCCAGCGAGTCGTGCCGGATGCGGTGCGCAGGGATGCCGATGCCCAGCAGGGCGTCCACCCCGCTGCGGACCATGCCCGGCGGCCCGGAGAGGAACGCCTCGTACGCCGTCCACGGCCCGTACTTGCGCACGACCTGCGGCAGCCGCCCGCTCAGCCCCAGCGTGGGGCCGTCGGAGACCACCGGGCGCACCGACAGCCAGCGGTGCACCTTCTGCAGCCGCAGCAGGGTGTCGAGGTCGTAGAGGTCGTCGTCGTGCCGGGCGCCGTAGAAGACCTCGACGGGGCGGCTGCGGCCGTGCTGGGCGACGTCCTCGACCAGCGCCTTGATGGGGGCGATGCCGGTGCCGCCGCCCAGGCAGAGCATGCCGTCGTCGGTGCTGTGGTCGGCCACCATCGACCCTGCCGGGGGCCCGAGGCGGACGACGTCGCCGGGCCGGGCCCGGTGCACCAGGGCCCCGGACACCCAGCCCGCGGGCACGGCCCGCACGTGGAAGGTGAGCAGGCCGTCGGAGCGGGGGGCGCAGGCGAAGGAGTAGTGCCGCCACACCCGGGGCCACCAGGGCGTCTCCACGCTCGCATGCTGCCCGGCGCGGAAGGGGTAGGGCGCGTCGGGCCGGACGGTGATCACGGCGACGTCGTGGTTGCGGGGTTCGTGGGCGACGATCTCCGCCTGCCACCAGGGCGGGGAGGTGCGCTCGTCCGCGGCGGCCGCGTCGATCATGATCTGCGAGACGGTGGTGTACAGCCGCGCCCACGCCGCCTCGGCCGCCGCGTCCCAGGTCTGCGTGGCGTGCCGGGCGAGCGCGCCGAGGAGCGCCTCGCCGACGGCGGGGTAGTGGGCGGCGACCGTGCCGTACTTGCGGTGCCCACGGCCCAGGTCCGACAGGTACGTGGTGAGCACCGGCACGTCGTCGGCGTACCGGGCGGCGGTCAGCAGCGCCTTGAACAGCCGGTCGCGCTGGACGTCCATGGCCGCGGGGAACAGGGCGCGCAGGTCCGGGTCGCGCAGGAAGAGCAGGGCGTAGAAGTAAGAGGTGACCTTGTCCGCCACGGGCTCGATCTCGGCGAGCGTGCGGCGCACGAGCACCACGTCGGCGGACGGCTGCGCCGCGGCCTTCTCCGGTCGGTGCGCCCGCTCCTGGTAGGCGAGCGGCTGCCAGCGGCCGCCGAGGCCGGGGGGTGGCGCGGTCGCGCAGGCCGGTATGCCTCCGCCGGTCGCCGGGGTGCCGGGAGCGTCCATCGTTCCCTCGCTCGGACGTCATCGTCTGCTGATGGAGCGCAGCCTGCCACCGGCAAATCGGGTGGCAGAACGATTCAGCAGAAGTCCGAACGGGCGCGGGGACGTTGCTCTAGGGTGGCCCCGGCCCGGCGGCCCCGCCCCGGGGTTCCCGGCCCCCGGCTCAGGCGCCGGCGACGAGGGCGTGGGCCTCGCGCAGGTCCGTGCCACGGTAGGCGTGCGTGGCGACGTCCCGCACGTGGTGGTCGGCGTTGACCGCGACCGACACCGGCACGACCTTGAACAGTTCGGCGTCCGACATCGAGTCGCCGTACGCCACGCAGTCGGCGCGCCCGAGCCCGTACCGTGCGCACAGCGCATCGGTGATGCGCACCTTCGCCGAGGCGTCGAGGATGCCCGCCGGGTCCACCCGCTCGCGGAAGGGCACCGACGGCCACCGCGAGCCGTGGGCGGCGTCGGCACCCCAGTCCAGCAGGCGCCGGACGAAGAACGCGGGCGACAGCGAGATCACCGCGATCCGCTCGCCGCGGGCCCGGATCGCCGCCCACACCTCCTCGATGCCGGCCAGCCACGGCGCGCCGGCGAAGGCCGCGGCCACCTGGGCCTCGGTCAGCTCCGTCCACAGCGCGACCGCGCGCTCGGCGAACTGCGACGGCGTCAGCCGCCCGGCGGCGAACTCCCGCTCCAGCTCGCCCGTTTCCGCCTCCAGCCCCAGCTGCCGGGCTATCTCCACCGCGGCGGCCGAGCCGTGGATCAGCGTTCCGTCGAGATCGAACACGTGCAGTCTGCTCATGCCCGGGAGCCTAGGCCGTGCGTGGCGCCCCGTAGGGGCGCGAGTCCGTGCCGATCTGCGGCTGCCGCCGCGGGGGCGCGATAAGCCAGAGACGGCCCGCAGTCGACGGCCCGCCCCGGCACCCCCTCTGCGAGCGCATCGTGGCTTGTCGCGCAGTTCCCCGCGCCCCTACGGGGCGGCCGTCTCGGTCACCGGCGCCGCCGGCGTCCCCACCGCCACGATCCGGCCGCCGCCGGAGCCCGTACGGCGCTCCAGGGCCGCCGCGACCAGGGCCAGCAGCAGTGCCGACGCGGCCATCGCGGCGCCCACCCAGGCGGGCGAGGTGTAGCCGTGACCGGCGGCGATCACCAGGCCGCCGAGCCAGGCGGCGATCGCGTTGCCCAGGTTGAACGCGCCGATGTTGACGGCCGAGGCGAGGGTGGGCGCCTCGGCGGAGTGGTCCAGCACCCGCTTCTGCAGCGGCGGCACGGTCGCGAAGCCGAAGGCGCCGACGAGCATGACGGCCACCGCGGCCGCCGCCTTGTCGTGGGCGGCCAGCGGGAAGAGGGCGAGCAGCACCGCCAGTCCGGCGAGGGCGGTGTACAGCATGGGCATCAGCGCACGGTCGGCGTACCGCCCGCCGACGAGGTTGCCGGCGAGCATGCCGACGCCGAAGAGCACCAGCAGCCAGGTCACCGACTGCGGGGCGTAGCCGGCGACCTCGGTCATCATCGGCGCCACGTACGTGCTCATGGTGAACACGCCGCCGAAGCCCAGGACGGTCATCGCCATGGCCAGCAGCACCTGCGGATTGCGGAAGGCGGCCAGTTCGCCGGCGACCGGCCGGCGCTCCGGGCGTCCCTGGTGGGGGACGAGTGCGGCGATGCCGAGGACGGCGAGGACGCCGAGCCCGGCGACGACGAAGAAGGTGGCGCGCCAGCCGGCGTGCTGGCCGAGCAGCGTGCCCAGCGGCACTCCGGCCACCGTGGCCACGGTCAGGCCGGTGAACATCATCGCGATGGCGCCCGCCTTCTTCTGCGGGGCGACCAGGCCGGCGGCCACGATCGCGCCGATGCCGAAGAACGCGCCGTGCGCGAGCGAGGCGACGACGCGCCCGGCGAGCATGACGGAGAAGACGGGGGCGGCCGCGGAGAGCGCGTTGCCGGCCACGAACAGCCCCATCAGGGCCATCAGCATCGTCTTGCGCGGGACGCGGCTGCCGAGCACCGCGAGGACGGGGGCACCGGCGACGACGCCGAGGGCGTAGCCGGTGGTCAGGAAGCCCGCGGTGGGGATGGAGACGCCGTAGTCGGCCGCGATCTCGGGCAGCAGGCCGGAGACGACGAATTCCGTGGTGCCGATGCCGAAGGCACCGACGGCGAGCGCCAGCAGGGCGAGGGGCATGGGAGGCAGCTTTCGTTGCAAACGGTCTCTACGGGCTTCGACAATAATTGCAGACGCATTTGCTTGCAAGCGCCTGCTATTGCATCGGAGAGATATCCTGGGGGCGACCGGCACGGACGCGGCAAAGGAGGCCCACCCCATGTCCCGCACGACGGACCCCGCACCGGTGGGGCTGGCCCAGGGCTGGTGCGCGCTCTCCGCGCTGCACGGCCGCATCGAGGCCCACGTGGAGCGCGCTCTGCAGGAGCACCACGACCTGAGCGTGCGCGAGTTCTCCGTGCTCGACGTCCTCAGCCGGCAGCACGACGGCGAGGGCGGCCACCTGCGCATGAACGAGGTCGCCGACGCCGTCGTCCTCAGCCAGAGCGCGACGACCCGCCTGGTCAACCGCCTGGAGGAGCGCGGCCTGCTGACCCGCTACCTGTGCCTGACGGACCGGCGCGGCATCTACACCGACGTCACACCCGCCGGCCTCACCCTCCTGGAAGAAGCCCGCCCCACCAACACCCGCGCCCTGCGCGAAGCCCTGGACGAGGCCGCCACCCGCCCGGAACTCGCCCCCCTGGTGGCGGCGGTGGAGTCGCTGACGAGCGCCTGACCCGGCAGCCGCCGCCCCCTGGGCACCGCGGTTTCCCGCGCATAAGGTCACCGATCATGAGTGACCTGGCGATAGCGATCCGGCGGGCGACCGCCGACGACGTACCGGCCGTCGTGGCGCTGCTGGCCGACGACCCCCTCGGCGCGGCGCGCGAGTCCCCCGACGACCTGACCCCCTACCGCGCCGCCTTCGCGCGCCTGGCCGGTGACCCCAACCAGCACCTGGTCGTCGCCGTCCGCGAGGACGGCCGCGTCGTGGGCACCCTGCAGCTGACCGTGATCCCGGGTCTCTCCCGGCGCGGTGCCACGCGCGCGACCGTCGAGGGGGTGCGGGTCCATGCGGACGAGCGCGGCAGCGGCCTGGGCAGCCGGCTCGTCGAGTGGGCCGTGGACACCGCGCGACGCGAGGGCTGTCACCTCGTGCAGCTGACGTCCGACGCGACCCGGGTGGACGCGCACCGCTTCTACGAGCGGCTCGGCTTCGAGGCGTCACACCTCGGCTTCAAGTACCACCTTTGAACCCGCCCGGGAGCGGGCCCGCTCCCGGTGGGCCCGCTGGCGGCAGGCCGCCGTGCAGTACCGGGCGGGCCGGCCCGTGCGCGCCGGCGTCACCGGGCCGCCGCACGCGGCGCACTGCGTTTCGTTACGCGCGAGTGCCGGGTTCGGCGGGAGTTTCGTCACGCGCCGCCCGGGCCGGAGGCTGTCGCATGCCAGGGCCGTCATCCGGCCCGGCGCCACCTGGGGCCCGCGCCGCTGCTCCATCGACAGGCAGCCGACGAGCAGGGCGCGTACGTCGTCGACGGTGACGTCGGACCGTACGGCGCCCGCCTGTTGGGCCCGTTCGAGGAGTACCGCGAGGGCGGCGCGGAAGTCCTCCTCCACGCCCGGCGAGGGCTGGAACGTGCCCTCCAGCGCGTCGCAGAGCCCCTTGTTGCGCACGGACAGCCGGACGACCGCCGCCACGTAGCGGAAGAAGACCGGCCCGGCGTCGTCGACGCCCGCCAACTCCCGTGCCGTATCGGTGAAGAGCCGCACCCGGTCGGCCACCGTTGCCCTGAACAGGGCGTCCTTGGAGGGGAAATGGCGGTAGACCGTACCCGTGCCCACCCCCGCACGGCGGGCGATCTCCCCCAACGGCACGGCCAGCCCGGCCTCTTCGAAGGCGGAGCGGGCTGCACGCAGCACCAGCGCCCGGTTGCGCCGGGCGTCCGCGCGCAGCTCCGCGGGGGCCCGTACGGGGGTGCTGCGGCGTGCCATGGGGTCCTTCCGCGGCCGGAAAACGAAACGGGATCAGGGTTCCGATTCTATCCGCGGGTGTGAACGAGCCGGAGCGGCGCCATACCGGGGCAAATAAGCCCAAAGACGAAAAGAGCAGCAAAAAGCCGCCCCCGGCGCGGTAAGCGCCGGGGGCGGCTAGGCCGTCAAGCACCGCGTGGGCGCGATCAGCCACCGACGGCCCGCAGCTGACCTGCCGTCCCGGACCCTGCGGGTGCGTCGTGGCTTGTCGCGCAGTTCCCCGCGCCCCTACGGGGCGCCGTGGTGCCCCGCAGGGGCGCCGGACACGTCCTGCGCCCCTGCGGGGCACCGTCAGGCCGTGGACGCCGCGTCCCAGGCCTTGGCCGCCGCGGCCAGGGCCTCGTCCGGCTCGGCGACCGGCACTTCCAGGGCCCGCAGGCCCGCGGCCAGCGCCTCCAGGGTCGCGAGGACGACCTCGCGGTCGGCGTCGAGCCCGTAGTGGTTGACGCGGATCATCTCGGTGGCCAGCGCGCCGCCGGCCGCCTGCAGCGGCACCGACGCGTCGGCGGCCAGGGCCGCGGCCACCACGTCCCGGGCGTCACGGTCCTGCGGGGCGCGCAGCGTCGTCGCCGCGGGCGCGGCGTCCTCGTCCCGTACGATGTAGGGGGCGAGCGCGCCCAGCAGGCGCACGCCGGCCCGGGTGGCCGCGGAGGCGGCCCGGTGGCGGGTGATGACGGCGTCCAGCCCCTCCTCCTGGATGCGGTCGACGGCCTGTTCCAGGGCGAGCATCTCCAGCTGGGCCGGTGCGTGCGGCAGGGCGGAGCGCCCGGCGTCGACCCAGCGCTCCTTCCAGTCCAGCAGGGACAGGTAGGAGCGGCGCGGGGCCTGCGGGTTGGCCGCGATGCGCTCCCAGGCCCGCTCGCTGACGGAGACGGCCGAGACGCCGGCCGGGCCGGCCATGGCCTTCTGGCCGCCGATGACGCACAGGTCGACGCCCCACTCGTCGGTGAGCAGCGGTTCGGCGGCCACCGAGGCGACGGCGTCGAGCATCAGGAGCGCGCTGTGCTCGCGCACGACGGCGGCGATGTCGGCGACGGGGTTGGTGTTGCCCGTGGCCGCCTCCGCGTGCACCAGGCTCACGAAGTCGATGGCGGGGTGGGCGCGCAGCGCCTCGGCGATCTGCTCGGCGCTCACCGCGCCGGTGAACGGCGCCGTCACCGTCACCACGTCGGCACCGCACGAGCGCAGCCAGCCGCCGAAGGTCTCCCCGTAGGGGCCGGTGACGACGTTCAGCGCGGTGCTGCCGGGGCGTACGGCCGAGCGGATGGCGGCCTCCAGCGGCAGCAGCGCCTCGCCCTGCATGGCGACGACGGTCCGGCGGGTGCGCATCAGCGCCGCGACCTTGTCCTCGATGCGGGCGAAGTGGCCGGCCTCCAAAGGCGGGAAGTCGAGCAGGTCCGGTGCGATGTGGGCAGTCACAATGCCTTCCAGGTGGGTGTCGCGCCGCGTGGTCGGGCGCCGCCGTTCTCCCGGTCGACTCTACGTCCGTGGTCCACCGCGTGACGACGATCCGACTATCGCCAGCCGCCCGTGTCGACTCCTCCGGGCACGGCGTCCCGGGGCTCGTAGGGGTGGCGGGTGAAGACGAAGGTGCCGATGTCGAGGTGGCTCACGGCGTTGTCGGCGGTGCGCACCACGCGCAGGGTCTCCCCCGCGTAGTAGCCGTCGAGCCCGGTCCAGGTGCCGTCGGCCTCGGGGCGGAAGCGGGCTGCGCGCCCGGGGCCGCCCACCGGCGCGAGGGACAGGGCGCGGTCGGCGCCGAGCCGCAGGGCGAAGGGGCTCGCACCCCAGTACCAGGGCCCGGTCAGCTCCAGCAGCTGCGGGTCCGCGTCCTTCAGGGGCCGCCAGGGCGCGGGCAGGCCGGGTTCGAGCTCGGCCACGGTGGTGATCAGGTCGGTCGCGACGGCGCCGGCGGTGGGCAGGGAGGTGAGGTTGCCCAGGACGACGGAGGCGATGCCCTCGCGCGGGTCCGTCCACAGCTGGGCCACGAAGCCCGGCATCGTGCCGGTGTGGCCGGCGAGGACCGTGCCGTCCTTGCGCACGAGCTGGACGCCCAGGCCGTAGCCGCCCGTCCAGTCCGCGCCCTGCGGCTCGGCCAGCGGCGTGCGCATCTCCTCGACGGTGGCCGCCGGCAGCACCCGGTCGTCGCCGGCCATGAGGAACGCGGCGAAGCGGCCCAGGTCGGCCGCCGTCGACCACAGCTGCCCGGCGGGCGCCATCCGCCCGGTGTCGGCGGCCGGTTCGGGCAGCAGGACGTCGGCCCACGGGTGCACCGCCCAGCCGTCGGCGTGCGGAGCCACCGGGTGCAACGTGGTGCGCTCCAGCCCCAGCGGCAGCAGCACCTCGCGGCGCAGCACCTCGTACCAGTGCTCCCCGCGCAGCTTCTCCACCAGCGCGCCCAGCAGGGCGAAGCCGAGGTTGGAGTAGTGGTGGAGGCGTCCGGCCGGGTGGCGCTGCGGGTGCTCGCCGAAGAGGTCCTCCAGGCCGGGGCGCAGGCTGCCGTCCGTGCGCTCCCACCAGGGCCCGCGCGGCTCGGCGGACAGACCGGAGGTGTGCGACAGCAGCTGGGCGATCGTCGCCTCCGCCCCCTCGGAGACCTCCAGGTGCCGCCCCAGCCGGTCGCCGAGGCCGAGCAGGCCCTCGTCGCGCAGCCGCATGACCAGCACGGCGAGGAAGGTCTTGGTGATCGAACCTATGCGGTACTGCGTGTCCGCGTCCGGCTCGCGGCCGCCGACGTCCCCGCGCCCCGCGGCCCACACCAGGTGCCCGTCGCGCACGACGGCTCCCACCATCGAGGGCGTACGGCCCTCGGCCTGCCCCTGCGCCACCCGCCGCAGGAGGGCCCGCCGCGTCCCCGGCAGCAGCCCGTCCCCGCCCTGCACCCCACTCGTGTCGATCATGTCCGCACCCTAACCAGGGCCACCCGGTGCGGCAGCCCGGTTTTCCCGGGCGTGCCGCGGGGAAGGCGGAGGGCCTCCTTGATAGGCAGGCGCCGTGACGCACGATCAGCCCGCCGGACCGGACGGGCCCACCTGGCCCTTCGCCACGGCCGCGTACGCCTTCGCCGTCGTGATGTGCGGCACCACCCTGCCCACCCCGCTGTACGCGCTCTACCAGCGGCAATTGGGCTTCTCCGCACTGATGATCACCGTGATCTTCGCGGTCTACGCCGTCGGCGTCATCACCGCCCTGCTCCTGATGGGGCAGCTGTCGGACGTCGTCGGCAGACGGCCGGTCCTGCTGGCAGGGCTCGTGCTGTCGGCGGGGAGCGCCGCCTGCTTCCTCTTCGAGCATGGCCTCGCCGAGCTCTTCGCCGGACGGGTGCTCTCCGGCCTGTCCGCCGGGCTCTTCACGGGTACGGCCACGGCCGCCGTCGTCGAACTCGCCCCCCGGCGCCTGGCCGGGACGGCCGTCCTCGTCGCCACCGCCGCCAACATGGGCGGCCTCGGCAGCGGCCCCCTGCTCGCCGGCCTGCTGGCCCGGTACGCCCCCGACCCGCTGCACGTGGTGTACGTCGTCGACCTGGCGCTGATCGCCGTGGCCCTCGCCGGGGTGCTGCTGATCCCCGAGACCGTGGGCGGCCGGCGCCGGGCCTCCTTCGTCCCGCGCCGGCTGCGGGTGCCGCGGCAGGTGCGCCCCGCCTTCGTCCCCGGCGCCATGGCCGGCTTCGCCGGTTTCGCCACGCTCGGGCTGTTCACGTCCGTGGCCCCCAGCTTCCTCGCCGAGGTGCTCGGCGTGCACGACCCCGCGGTCGCCGGCGCGGTCGTCTGCGCGGTCTTCGCGGCGTCGACCGCCGGCCAGCTCGCCATGGGCCGCGTCGGTGTCCACCGGGCCCTGCCGTGGGGGTGCACGGTGCTGGTGGCGGGCATGGCCCTGATCTTCGCCGCGCTGCTCGCCGCCTCGCTGCCGCTGCTGGTCACCGGCGCCCTCGTCGCGGGCTGCGGGCAGGGCCTGTCGTTCCGCGCCGCGGTCACGGCGGTGGGGGACCTCGCCCCGGCCGAGCGGCGGGGCGAGGTGACCTCCGCGCTGTTCGTGGTGCTCTACGTGGCCATCTCGATCCCCGTGGTCGGCGTCGGCGCCATGGCCACGGCCTTCGGCCTGCTCCGCTCGGGGCTGGTCTTCAGCGCCTGCGTCGCCCTCCTCGCGGCCACGACCGCCGTCCTGCTCGTCCTGCGCCCGCTGGAGGGCGGGCGGCGGGATCAGGTCTGGGCCATGTCCACGAAGCGCGAGTAGTGGCCCTGGAAGGCGACCGTGATGGTGGCCGTCGGACCGTTACGGTGCTTGGCCACGATCAGGTCGGCCTCGCCCGCGCGGGGCGACTCCTTCTCGTACGCGTCCTCGCGGTGCAGCAGGATGACCATGTCCGCGTCCTGCTCGATGGAGCCGGACTCGCGCAGGTCGGAGACCATCGGCTTCTTGTCGGTGCGCTGCTCGGGACCACGGTTCAGCTGCGAGAGGGCGATGACCGGCACCTCCAGCTCCTTGGCGAGGAGCTTGAGGTTACGGGACATGTCCGAGACCTCCTGCTGGCGGCTCTCCGGGCGCCGGGCGCCGCCGGACTGCATCAGCTGCAGGTAGTCGATGACGACGAGCTTGAGGTCGTTGCGCTGCTTGAGCCGGCGGCACTTGGCGCGGATCTCCATCATCGACAGGTTCGGGGAGTCGTCGATGTACAGCGGCGCGGCCGAGACGTCCGGCATCCGGCGCGCGAGGCGCGTCCAGTCGTCGTCCGTCATCGACCCCGAGCGCATGTGGTGCAGCGCGACACGGGCCTCGGCGGACAGCAGACGCATCGCGATCTCGTTGCGGCCCATTTCGAGGGAGAAGATGACGCTGGGCAGCTGGTTCTTGATCGAGGCGGCGCGGGCGAAGTCGAGGGCGAGGGTGGACTTACCCATGGCGGGGCGCGCCGCGATGACGATCATCTGGCCGGGGTGGAGGCCGTTGGTCAGGGCGTCGAGGTCGGTGAAGCCCGTGGGCACGCCGGACATCTGGCCGCTGCGCGAACCGATCGCCTCGATCTCGTCGAGGGCGCCCTCCATGATGTCGCCGAGCGGGAGGTAGTCCTCGCTGGTGCGCTGTTCGGTGACCGCGTAGACCTCGGCCTGGGCCTTGTTGACGATGTCGTCGACGTCGCCGTCGGCCGCGTATCCCATCTGCGTGATGCGCGTGCCGGCCTCGACCAGGCGGCGCAGGACCGCCCGCTCGTGGACGATCTCCGCGTAGTACTCCGCGTTGGCCGCCGTGGGGACCGACTGGACGAGGGTGTGCAGATAGGCCGCGCCGCCGACCCGGGTGATCTCGCCGCGCTTGGTCAGCTCCGCCGCGACCGTGATGGGGTCGGCCGGCTCGCCCTTGGCGTACAGGTCGAGGACGGCCTGGTAGATCGTGGCGTGGGCGGGACGGTAGAAGTCGTTGCCCTTGAGGACCTCGACGACGTCGGCGATGGCGTCCTTGGACAGCAGCATGCCGCCGAGCACGGACTGCTCGGCGTCCAGGTCCTGCGGGGGGACGCGCTCGAAGCCGGTCTCCCGGCCGCTCCAGGCGCCGTCCTCGGCGCCGCGGTCGTGCTGCTCGCCCCGGCCCTTGCCCTCGCCGCGGCGGGCGCGGGGGAAGGGGAGCCGGTCGCTGGGGCCGCCGTCGTCCCAAGGGTCGTCCATGGGCTCGGGGATACTCACCCGGGGACCTCCTACGGCACGGGGAAAACGGACGACGAACAGCGCGCCCGACTCCGGCGGCCGCCGGTCCACGGTAGGGCCGCGGGCACCGTCAGCCAATCTGGTTATCCACAGGGGGTGTGGATGAGCGGCCCCAGTCTGTGGAGAAGTCCCCGTAACCTGTGCACAGCACGGGGGACAGCGCTGTGGACAAACACACAATCCCCCCGACCCAACCCGCCTGACCTGCACTTTTGCCATCCACCGGCTGTTGAGGAGAAAAAGTTTCGCCCGTGGCCGGAGATCACGACAAACGGCACAGAGAAGATCACACAACACCCCGCTTGGTAAGGGGCGTAAGCTAAGAGGACTGATTACCTGTGGAAGATGGGAGGGCATCCGTGGCCCAGGCGCCCACAACCGCCCGGCAGGCCGCCCGGCGCACCGCCCGCCGGCACGACCGCGAGATCCTCGCACTGGCCGTCCCCGCCTTCGGCGCACTCGTCGCCGAACCCCTCTTCCTCATGGCCGACAGCGCCATCGTCGGCCACCTCGGCACCCCCCAGCTCGCCGGCCTCGGCATCGCCGCCGCCCTCCTGACCACCGCCGTCAGCGTCTTCGTCTTCCTCGCCTACGCCACCACCGCCGCCGTCGCCCGCCGCGTCGGCGCCGGCGACCTGCGGGCCGCCATCCGCCAGGGCATGGACGGCATCTGGCTCGCCCTCCTCCTCGGCGCCGCCGTCACCCTGGGCGTCCTCGCCACCGCCCCCCTCCTCGTCGAGGTCTTCGGCGCCTCCCCGACCGCCGCGCCCCACGCCACCACCTACCTGCGGATCAGCTCGCTCGGCATACCCGCCATGCTCGCCGTCCTCGCCGCCACCGGCGTCCTGCGCGGGCTGCAGGACACCCGCACCCCGCTCTACGTCGCCATCGGCGGCTTCGCCGCCAACGCCGCCCTCAACCTCGGCCTCGTCCACGGCGCCGGCCTCGGCATCGCCGGCTCCGCCTGGGGCACCGTCATCGCCCAGTGCGCCATGGCCGCCGCCTACCTCGCCGTCGTGGTCCGCGGCGCCCGCCGGCACGGCGCCTCGCTGCGCCCGGACGCCGCCGGCATACGCGCCTGCGCCCGGGCCGGCGCGCCCCTGCTCGTGCGCACCCTGTCCCTGCGCGCCGTCCTGATGATCGCCACGGCCGTCGCGGCCCGGCTCGGCGACACCGACATCGCCGCCCACCAGGTCGTGCTGTCCCTGTGGAACCTGCTGGCCTTCGCCCTGGACGCCATCGCCATCGCCGGTCAGGCCATCATCGGGCGCCACCTGGGCGCCGGGGACGCCGCCGGGGCCCGCGCGGCCTGCCGGCGGATGGTCCAGTGGGGCATCGGCTCCGGCGTGGTGCTGGGCGCCCTGGTGGTGCTGGGCCGGCCGGTGTTCATCCCACTGTTCACCTCCGACCCCGCAGTACGGGACGCCATGCTGCCCGCCCTGCTCCTGGTGGCCCTCGGCCAGCCGATCGCCGGAGTCGTCTTCGTCCTGGACGGCGTGCTCATGGGCGCCGGCGACGGGACGTACCTGGCCGGGGCCATGCTCCTCGTCCTGGCCGTCTTCGCGCCCGTCGCCCTGCTCGTGCCCGCCCTCGGCGGCGGACTGACCGCCCTGTGGTGGGCGATGACGCTGATGATGGCGGTCCGGATGGCCACCCTCTGGCTGCGAGCCCGCTCAGGCCACTGGCTCGTCACCGGAGCGGTACGGCCCTAGGGCCCGTCCGGGCGCCCCGTAGGGGCGCGGGGAACTGCGCGACAAGCCACGACGCACCCGCAGTGCGGTGCAGCGCTGCGCCCGGCCTCTCGGGTGGTGCGTCGGCTGCGTGCCGTCGGTGGCCGATCGCGCAGTTCCCCGCGCCCCTACAGGGCGCCCGGGCACGGCAAAGGGCCGCCCCCCGAAAGGGGCATGGCAAAGGGCCGCACCCCGAAAGGGGTGCGGCCCTCGTACAGTCTGCCGAGCGCAGCGATTACGCGGCGACGACCTCGATGCCGAGCTTGGCAACGACGTCGGCGTGCAGGCGCACGGACACCTGGTGGGCGCCGAGGGTCTTGATGGGCGCGCCCAGCTCGACACGACGCTTGTCCACGTCCGGGCCACCGGCAGCCTTGATCGCGGAAGCGACGTCGGCCTGGGTCACGGAACCGAACAGACGGCCGGCCTCGCCGGCACGGACGGCAAGGCTGACCTTGACGCCCTCGAGCTTGCCCTTGACCTCGTTGGCCTGCTCGATCGTGGCGATCTCGCGGATCTTGCGACCACGACGGATCTGCGCGACGTCCTGCTCGCCACCCTTGGTCCAGCGGATCGCGAAACCGCGCGGGACCAGGTAGTTGCGGGCGTAGCCGTCCTTGACGTCCACGACGTCGCCGGCGGTGCCGAGGCCGGAGACCTCGTGGGTGAGGATGATCTTCATGTTTTGGTCACCCTTCCCTTATCGCGCGGACGAGGTGTAGGGCAGCAGCGCCATCTCACGGCTGTTCTTGACGGCCGTGGCGACGTCACGCTGGTGCTGCGTGCAGTTGCCGGTCACGCGACGGGCACGGATCTTGCCGCGGTCGGAAATGAACTTCCGCAGCATGTTCGTGTCCTTGTAGTCCACGTAAGCGGTCTTGTCCTTGCAGAACGCGCAGACCTTCTTCTTGGGCTTGCGCGGGGGCGGCTTCGCCATTGTCTCTCTCCTGTGAATCAAGAAGTTTTGTGCTGTCGCCCTCGGGCCCTTTCGGGCCCGGGTCCCCGGGGGGACCTAGAAGGGCGGCTCGTCGGAGTAGCCGCCGCCGGAGTTGCCGGAGCCGCCGCCCCAGCCACCTCCGCCGCCGCCCTGCTGGCCGCCGGACGGAGCGCTGGACGCCCAGGGGTCGTCGGCGGGAGCCCCGCCGCCCTGCTGACCGCCGGGACCGGAGCCCCAGCCGCCACCACCCTGCTGGCCGCCACCGCCGCCGCCAAAGCCACCCTGGCCACCGCGACCCGTGGTCTTGGTGACCTTCGCCGTGGCGTTCTTCAGGCTGGGGCCGACCTCGTCGACCTCGAGCTCGAAGACCGTGCGCTTGACGCCCTCGCGGTCCTCGTAGGACCGCTGCTTCAGACGGCCCTGCACGACGACGCGCATGCCGCGCTGAAGCGACTCGGCGACGTTCTCCGCCGCCTGACGCCACACCGAGCACGTGAGGAAGAGGCTCTCGCCGTCCTTCCACTCGTTGGTCTGGCGGTCGAAGGTGCGGGGGGTGGACGCGATACGGAACTTCGCGACCGCCGCACCGGACGGGGTGAAGCGCAGCTCGGGGTCGTCGACGAGATTGCCGACGACCGTGATGACGGTCTCGCCTGCCATGGATGAACCTCTCGGCGGGTGTGCTGCTGGCTGCTTGCTACTCGTTGGAGATGCAGCCCGATGACCTCTCTAAGCCGTCAGGCTCAGTGGGTCTCGGGACGGAGGACCTTGGTCCGGAGGACCGACTCGTTCAGGTTCATCTGGCGGTCGAGCTCCTTGACGACCTCAGGCGTGGCCTGCAGGTCGATGACCGAGTAGATGCCCTCGGGCTTCTTCTTGATCTCGTAAGCGAGACGACGACGGCCCCAGGTGTCGACCTTCTCGACCTTTCCGTTGCCCTCACGGACGACGGAGAGGAAGTTCTCGATCAGCGGGGAGACAGCTCGCTCCTCGAGATCGGGGTCGAGGATGACCATCACCTCGTAGTGACGCATGTGGAACCCACCTCCTTTGGACTCAGCGGCCACGGTCGATCCGTGGCAGGAGGGTCGTGATGCGTGAACAACGGTATCGGCGGACACTGACAATCAGCGGAGAGTCCCTGGGTTGCCCCCGGGACCGAAGCTGGGTCCGGGCAGACACCGGTGCAGACCGTACAGAGTACCCCCACCGTGGCGTGCGGTTGAAATCCGGCAGTCCGGGCCCTCAGTCTGGACGGAACGGGTGTGACCGGCGCCATACGGCGCCCCCTGCCTTCTGGAGGTGCCCCCATGACACAGGCAGCACGACAGCCCCGCCGCCCCGGGTCCCTGCTCGGCGGTCTGCTCAACAGCGACGGAAAGCCCCACCCGGTCGAGAACACCTTCGTCGCCGTGACGGTCGTGCTCGGCCTGGTGGCCTTCATCTCCTCGGCCTTCGACAACCTGCACCTGCTCAGCTCCTGGAGCGGACTCCTCGGCATCCTCAGCGGGGCCTGGGGACAGTTCATCTCGGCCACCACCGGCGAGCGCTTCCTGCTGATCATCGGTCTCGGGGCGGCCGCCATCGGCTTCTTCCTGGGGATGGCGCACGGCGGGCTCTTCGGGGGTGTGATCGGATAGCGGGGCGTACGCCCAAACGGGGCGCTCCCCGGTCGCAGTAGGCTTCGGCGCGAGAGCCGGAGCCCCGACCATGGGGACACACCTGCCGAGGAGCGCCCCGCATGAGCCTGACCCTGAGGACAATCAGCCGAGAGCAGCATCTGGCATTCATCCAGAGCCTGCCCGCGGCCAGTCACATGCAGGTGCCGGGGTGGGCGGATGTCAAGGCCGAGTGGCGCTCGGAGAACCTGGGCTGGTTCGACAAGACCGGCCAGCTCGTCGGCGTGGGCCTGGTGCTCTACCGCCAGCTGCCCAAGGTCAAGCGCTACCTGGCCTACCTGCCCGAGGGCCCGGTGATCAACTGGTACGCCCCGAACCTCGCCGACTGGCTGGAGCCGATGCTGGCCCACCTCAAGCGCCAGGGCGCCTTCTCGGTGAAGATGGGCCCGCCCGTCGTCATCCGGCGCTGGGACGCCGGTGCCATCAAGAACGGCATCTCCGACCCGGACGCCAAGCGCCTGCGCGACGTCCAGCCGACCTTCATCGAGCCGCGCGCCTTCGAGGTCGCCGACCAGCTGCGCCGCATGGGCTGGCAGCAGGGCGAGGACGGCGGCGCCGGCTTCGGTGACGTCCAGCCCCGCTACGTCTTCCAGGTGCCGCTGGAGGGCCGCTCGCTGGAGGACGTCCACAAGGGCTTCAACCAGCTGTGGCGGCGCAACATCAAGAAGGCCGAGAAGGCCGGCGTCGAGGTCGTCCAGGGCGGCTACGAGGACCTGCCGACCTGGCAGCACCTGTACGAGATCACGGCGGAGCGCGACAAGTTCCGCCCGCGGCCGCTGAGCTACTTCCAGCGCATGTGGACGGCCCTCAACAACGAGGACCCCAACCGCATGCGGCTGTACTTCGCCGTCCACGAGGGCGAGGCCGTCGCCGCGGCGACGATGCTGATCGTCGGCGGGCACGTGTGGTACTCCTACGGCGCCTCCGCCAACCACAAGCGCGAAGTCCGTCCGTCGAACGCCATGCAGTGGCGGATGCTGCGCGACGCCTACGCGCTGGGCGCGAGCGTCTACGACCTGCGCGGCATCGGCGACTCGCTCGACGAGAACGACCACCTCTTCGGCCTGATCCAGTTCAAGGTCGGCACCGGCGGACAGGCGGCCGAGTACCTCGGCGAGTGGGACTTCCCGCTGAACAAGCTGCTCCACAAGGCGCTCGACATGTACATGTCTCGACGCTGATCCAACGGCTCCAACGACACTCAGGGAAAGGTTCCGGGACCGGCCATGGCGCTCACGCTCTACGTCGACACCGCGCGCTGGCGGGCACACCAGCAGTCCGTCATCCAGCAGTTCCCCGGGATCATCCCGGTCTGCAAGGGCAACGGCTACGGCTTCGGCCACGAGCGGCTGGCCGAGGAGGTCACCCGCATGGGGGCCGACACCCTCGCCGTCGGCACCACCTACGAAGCGGCCCGCATCAAGGACTGGTTCAGCGGTGACCTGCTGGTGCTGACCCCCTTCCGGCTCGGCGAGGAGCCGGTGCCGCTGCCCGACCGGGCCATTCGCTCGGTCTCCTCGGTCGAGGGCGTGCGCGGGCTGGTCGGCGCGCGCGTCGTCATCGAGGTCATGAGCAGCATGAAGCGGCACGGCATCAGCGAGGAGGACCTGCCGAAGCTGCACGCGGCCATCGAGGACGTGCGCCTGGAGGGCTTCGCGATACACCTCCCGCTCGACCACGCCGACGGCACCAGCGGGGTCGACGAGGTCGCCGCATGGATGGAGCGGCTGCGCGCCGCCCACCTGCCGCTGCACACGATGTTCGTCAGCCACCTCAAGGCCGAGGAGCTCGCCCAGCTGCAGCAGCAGTTCCCGCACACCCGCTTCCGGGCCCGCATCGGCACCCGGCTGTGGCTGGGCGACCACGACGCGACCCACTACCGGGGCGCGGTGCTGGACGTCACGCCGGTGGCCAAGGGCGACCGCTTCGGCTACCGCCAGCAGAAGGCCACCGGGGACGGCTACCTCGTGGTGGTGGCCGGCGGCACCTCGCACGGCGTCGGCCTGGAGGCGCCCAAGGCGCTCCACGGCATGATGCCGCGCGCCAAGGGCGTGGCCCGGGCGGGCCTGGCCACCATGAACCGCAACCTGTCGCCCTTCGTGTGGGCCGGCAAGCAGCGCTGGTTCGCCGAGCCCCCGCACATGCAGGTCTCGATCCTGTTCGTGCCCTCCGACGCCCCCGCCCCGCAGGTCGGCGACGAGCTGGTGGCCCACCTGCGGCACACCACCACGCAGTTCGACCGCGTGGTCGATCACTGATCCCGCTGTTCCTGCCGATCCCACTGTTCCCACCCCCGTGATCCGGGGCCGGGGGCCGTCACCTCACGGGTTACGGCTCCCGGTGCCCCACTCGACGCGTGCGACCGAGGCGGGCTCCGTCCGCGGCTCGCGGCGCACGGAACCCGGGACCCATATGTCCGGGGCCCCGTCCAGCACGCCTCCGGAGGGGTCGTCGGATCCGTCGCGGCGCACCACGTCCCGCTCGGGGAACCAGATGTCGCGCACGACCAGCGCACAGAGGTAGAGCGTGCCCAGCAGGTGGGCGACGATGGCCAGTTGGTAGCCCTCGGTGGGCAGGCCCTGGTGCTTGTCCCCGCTGCCGGTGTAGGCCAGGTAGAACCAGATGCCCAGGTAGTACAGGACCTCGCAGGCCTGCCAGATCAGGAAGTCCCGCCACTTGGGCCGGGCCAGCGCCGCCAGCGGCACCAGCCACAGCACGTACTGCGGCGAGTAGACCTTGTTGACCAGGATGAACAGGGCCACCACCAGGAAGGCCAGCTGGGCGAAGCGCGGGCGCCGGGGCGCGCACAGGGCGAGGACGCCGATGCCCAGGCAGCCCAGGATCATCAGCGCGGACGCGTAGGTGTTGGCGTCCTCCAGGGGGTTCCCGGTGCGCTGGGAGAGGAAGAGCCACACCGAGCCGAAGTCGATCGGCCGCTCCTGGCTGAAGGTGTAGAACTTCGCCCAGCCCGGCCGGATGTGGAAGCCGCTCGCGTCGTGCGTGAGCATCACCGGCAGGTTCACCACGAGCCAGGACGCGACGGCCGCGGCCGCCGCCGAGCCGAAGGCCCGCAGCCGCCCGGCCCGCAGGCACAGCACGAACAGCGGCCCCAGCAGCAGGGCCGGATAGAGCTTGGCCGCGGCCGCCAGGCCGATCAGCACGCCCGCCACCACCGTCCGCCCGCGTGACCAGGCCGCCATCGCCCCGGCCGTCAGGGCGACCGCGAACAGGTCCCAGTTGATGGTGGCCGTCAGCGCGAAGGCCGGTGCCAGGGCGAACAGCAGGGCGTCCCAGGGCCGGCGGCGGTGGGTGCGGGCCACGCACACGGCGATGACGGCGGTGCAGGCCATCAGCATCCCGGCGTTGACGAACCAGTACATCTGCTCGCGGTGCTGCAGCGTGCCGCCACCGGGTGTCAGCAGCGCCGCCACCTCCATGAACAGGCCCGTGAGCACCGGGTACTCCAAGTAGTCCATGCCCCCGGAGACGGTCTGCGGAATGCGCTCGAAGTAGGGGATGAGCCCCTGGTCGAAGCCGCGCCCGTAGTAGAGGTGGGGGATGTCGGAGTAGCAGGCGTGGGTGTACTGCGTGGTGGCGCCGAAGAACCAGCCGTAGTTGTAGCAGGGCAGCTTCTGCACCATGCCCAGCGCGAACAGGCCGATCGCCACGAGGGCGATCACCCGCACCGGCGACCACCATCCCGCGCCGAGCAGGGCCCGCCGCCCCATCGGCCCCCCGATGAGTTCGCTGCCGGCGGCGGCCACCTCGTCCTCGACGGTGGGCCGTACTGGCTGATCGTCCCGCGCGCTCCTCATGCGCCCATCCTGCCGTACGGGCCAGGAGCGGCGCGGAGCCTGTGGACAACCGCACGGGCCGCCCCGCGACAGTGCGGAGCGGCCCGTGAAACGACCTGCTCAGGCGCATCGCGCCTGCTTTGTATGACAATCAGCCGCCGGGGCCGCCGAAGAGGCCGCCACCGCCCTGCTGACCGCGGCGGCTCGGGGTGGGCGACGGGGTGTCGCCCATGTCACCGCCGATGTCGCCCGTGCTGCCGCCGGGGCCGCCGGTCGTGCCGCCGTTGCCCTTGCCACCGCCGCCCGGCTTGCACTTGGGCTCGAAGAGCCCGCCGCAGGACGCGCTCGGCGAGGGGGACGCCGACGGGGACTTCGAGGGCGAGGGGGACGCCGACGGGGACGGCGAGGCCGCCGAGGGCACGGGGCTGGGGGCGGGGCTCGCCCCGTCGCCGTAGACCTTCTGGCCGATCGGCTGCGGCGGGTCGAACTGCATCACGGGCTGGCCCTTGAGCGCCTGGCCCATGTAGTCGGCCCAGATCTCGGCGGGGAACGACGCACCGTGGATCGTGGGCTGGCCGCCCACACCGCGCATCGAGAGGAACTCCTGCTTCTTGGCGTTCGGGTCCACGCGGTACATGCCGATCGCCGTCGACAGCTGCGGGGTGTAGCCGGCGAACCAGGCCGAGCGGTTGCCGTCGGTCGTACCGGTCTTGCCCGCCACCGGGCGGTCGCCGAGCTTCGCCTTGGTGCCGGTACCCGACTCCACGACCGTCTTCAGCACGTCGGTGACGTTGTTGGCGACGTTGGCGTCGAAGGCCTGGGCGCTCTTGAGCTCGTGCTCGTAGACCGGCTTGCCGTCCTTCTCCACCTTCTCCACCGAGTAGGGGTCGACCTGCTTGCCGGAGGCCGCGAACGTCGCGTACGCCCCGGCGAGCCGGATGGCGCTGGGGGCGGAGGTGCCCAGCGAGAAGGTGGGCGTGATCGAGGCCAGCTGGTCCTTGTCCAGGCCCGCCTTGAGCGCCGCCTCCTTCACCAGGTCCGTGCCGACGTCCATGCCGAGCTGGATGTAGGGGGTGTTCACCGAGAACTGCATGGCGGTGCGCAGCGTGATGAGGCCCCTGTCCTCGTCACCGTCGTTCGGCTGGTGCCATTCCTTGCCGTCCTGGTCGTGCCAGACGGTGCCGTTGTACGTCCGCAGAGTCAGCTTGTTGTTGCCGTTGTAGATGCTCTCCGGCGAGACGACGGTGCGCTGGCTGTCGCTCTGGTTGGGGCCGAGGCCGGGGTTGCGCTTGCCGTGGGTCATCGCGGCCGCCAGCACGAACGGCTTGAAGGTCGAGCCGACCTGGACGCCGGTGTAGTCGGCGTTGTTGGTGTAGTGCTCCAGCGCGTTCTCGCCGCCGTAGATCGCGACGATCTTGCCGGTCTTGGGCTCCACCGACGCGCCGCCGAACTGCACGAACTGGTCGACGTCGCGCACCTTCGGCTTGATGTTGGCCTTGCGGACCTCCTCGACGGACTGCGACAGCGCATTGATCTTGTCGCGGTCGAACGTCGTGTAGATCTGGTAGCCGCCCTTGTCCAGCTCGGCCTTGCTGATCTTGGAGTGGGCGACGATGTAGTTGTCGGCGAGGTCGGTGAGGTAGCCGATCTGGCCCGCCCGGTTGGTCGCCGGCTTGGGCTTCTGCGGCTGCGGGAAGCCCTTGGCCACCCACTTGTCGTGCTCGGCCTTGTCCATGCGGCCGACCTGGACCTCGCGGTCCAGCGTCCACTTCCAGCGGTCGGTGGCGCGCTTGGTGTTCTTCTCCGGCGTCGCCGCCGGCCCCTGGCCGCCGTACGGGTCGTAGAGGTTCGGACCGTTCAGCGTCGCCGCCAGGAACGCGCTCTCGCTGGGCGTGAGGTCCGCGCAGTCCTTGTCGAAGTACGCGCGGGCCGCCGCCTGGATGCCGTACGCACCGCGGCCGTAGTAGGCGGTGTTGAGGTAGCCGGCCAGGATGAACGGCTTGTCCTTGGTGGCACCGACCTTCACCGAGATCAGCAGCTCGGTGGCCTTGCGCTTGAGCGTCTGCTCCTGGCTCAGGTAGGTGTTCTTCACGAACTGCTGGGTGATGGTCGAGCCGGACTGGGTCTCACCGCCCTGCGCCATCTTCACGACGGCGCGCAGGATGCCCATCGGGTCGACGCCCCAGTCCTTCTCGAAGCTGGCGTTCTCGGCGGAGATCACCGCATTCTGCATGGACGTGGGGATCTGGCTGATCGGCACGATCTGCCGGTTGAGGCTGCCGCCGCCGGCGACCACCATCTGCTTGCCGTCGGACCAGTAGTAGACGTTCTTCTGGACCTTCGACGCCTTCTGCGCGTCGGGCACCTGCACCACCGCCAGGGCGACGCCCACGATGCCCACGATCAGGCCGGCGAAGGTGACGATCATGCCGGTGATCAGCTTCCAGGACGGGATCCAGCGGCGTACGCCCGTCTTCCCCGCGCGCGGGTAGTCGATGAAGCGCTTCGCCGCGGGCCGGCCGTCCCTCCTGCCGCCGCGGCCCCCGCCGGCCGCTCCCGCGGCCGGCGGGCGTCTGCGCCCGCCGGGGGCGCTCGATCGCCGGTCGCTCCGGCGGGCGTCGGCCCGGCCGACGGACCGGGCCCCGTCACGGCCGTGACCCGGCGCGCCCGGATTGCTGTGTGGTGCGGCGCGACGGCCGGACGCCGGCTGCGGGGCCGCGCGACGGGCCGCGGCGCGTCCGCCGCCCTGAGGCTGCGGCGGCTTGCGGCGGTGCTCGCTCATCGAACGATTACTCCTCGGGCAGGCACTGTGCGCCTGACAGCTGCAGGTGGCTTGCGTTCCCCCCGGTGTGCGAGCCGGCTGTCCCCCCGAGCTACGGTCCGCACTGCTGCATACGGGTCGAGGACGCGTGTCGGCGTCACCCGGTTCCCGCTGGTCTGCATGCCGCACAGACTACGCACGGCCAAATCACGCCCTCTGTGGACCTTCACTCCAAATCAGGCCCGTTGTGTCCCACGAATCAGTGATGTGACCTCGTTCACCGTGCCCGCTCTTGTCCGCTCGGGGCGCCGGCCCTATCGTCTGGATGTATCGAGTCGATACATCAGCTCGGCATAAGGGACCAATAAGGATCGGATCATCAAGGACTAGGCTGTGGGGGACAAGGAGGCGAAATATGAGCAGACGCTCCGGCATCCTCGAGTTCGCCGTCCTCGGCCTGCTCCGCGAGTCCCCGATGCACGGCTACGAGCTGCGGAAACGCTTGAACACCTCGCTCGGGGTGTTCCGCGCGTTCAGCTACGGCTCCCTCTACCCCTGCCTGAAGTCCCTCGTGGCGAACGGCTGGCTGGTCGAGGAGCCCGGGAGCGCTCCGGAAACCGCCTCCACGGCGGCCCTGGCCGGACGGCGGGCCAAAATCGTCTACCGGCTGACGGCCGCGGGCAAGGACCACTTCGAGGAGCTCCTGACCCACACCGGCCCGGACGCCTGGGAGGACGAGCACTTCGCCGCCCGGTTCGCGTTCTTCGGACAGACCTCGCGGGACGTACGGATGCGGGTGCTGGAAGGCCGCCGCAGCCGGCTGGAGGAGCGCCTGGAGAAGATGCGCGCCTCCTTGGCCCGCACCCGGGAACGGCTGGACGACTACACCCTCGAACTCCAACGGCACGGTATGGAGTCCGTGGAGCGCGAAGTCCGCTGGCTGAACGAGCTGATCGAGAGCGAGCGGGCCGGGCGTGACACACGCAACGGCCCGGACAAGTGAGTCCTGCACCCCGCAGGGCTTCGTCGAGTACAAACAGGGAGCAACCGCCAATGGGTTCGGTTCGCGTAGCGATCGTGGGTGTGGGCAACTGCGCCGCCTCGCTGGTGCAGGGCGTCGAGTACTACAAGGACGCCGACCCGAACGGCCGCGTGCCGGGTCTGATGCACGTGCAGTTCGGCGACTACCACGTCGGTGACGTGGAGTTCGTGGCCGCGTTCGACGTCGACGCGAAGAAGGTCGGCCTCGACCTCGCCGACGCCATCGGCGCGAGCGAGAACAACACCATCAAGATCTGCGACGTGCCCGCCACCGGCGTGACCGTCCAGCGCGGCCACACCCTCGACGGCCTCGGCAAGTACTACCGCGAGACCATCGAGGAGTCCGCCGAGGCCCCGGTCGACGTCGTCCAGGTCCTCAAGGACAAGCAGGTCGACGTCCTGGTCTGCTACCTGCCGGTCGGCTCCGAGGACGCCGCCAAGTTCTACGCGCAGTGCGCTATCGACGCCAAGGTCGCCTTCGTCAACGCCCTCCCGGTCTTCATCGCCGGCACCAAGGAGTGGGCGGACAAGTTCACCGAGGCCGGCGTGCCGATCGTCGGTGACGACATCAAGTCGCAGGTCGGCGCCACCATCACGCACCGCGTGATGGCCAAGCTCTTCGAGGACCGCGGCGTCGTCCTCGACCGCACGATGCAGCTGAACGTCGGCGGCAACATGGACTTCAAGAACATGCTCGAGCGCGAGCGCCTGGAGTCCAAGAAGATCTCCAAGACGCAGGCCGTCACCTCCCAGATCCCCGACCGCGACCTGGGCGAGAAGAACGTCCACATCGGTCCCTCGGACTACGTGGCCTGGCTCGACGACCGCAAGTGGGCCTACGTCCGCCTCGAGGGCCGCGCCTTCGGCGACGTCCCGCTGAACCTTGAGTACAAGCTCGAGGTCTGGGACTCCCCGAACTCCGCCGGCGTCATCATCGACGCCCTGCGCGCCGCGAAGATCGCCAAGGACCGGGGCATCGGCGGCCCGATCCTCTCCGCCTCCTCGTACTTCATGAAGTCCCCGCCGGTGCAGTACTTCGACGACGAGGCCCGCGAGAACGTCGAGAAGTTCATCAAGGGCGAGGTCGAGCGCTAAAGCGCCCTCGGCTGCTCGTCACTCACAGGGGTCCCCGGGTTGTCCGCCCGGGGACCCCTGTGGTGTGTGAGGCTGTGCGCCATGCCTGTCGTGCGGGATCTCCACGTTCTGCTCCGGCTGCGCCCCGTCCGCCGCCTGCTGACGGTCCGGCTGCTGTCCCAGGCCGCCGACGGCGTCTACCAGGTGGCCCTCGCCTCGTACGTCGTCTTCTCCCCCGAGAAGCAGGCGTCCGCCGCGGCCATCGCCTCCGCCATGGCCGTCCTGCTCCTGCCCTACTCCCTGCTGGGCCCCTTCGCCGGAGTGCTCCTCGACCGCTGGCGCCGCCGCCAAGTGCTGCTCCACGGCAACCTGCTGCGCGGCGCGCTGGCCGCGGTGACCGCGCTGCTCATCGTCGCCCGCGTCCCCGACGGCCTCTTCTACGCCTCCGCGCTCTCGGTCACCGCCGTCAACCGCTTCGTCCTCGCCGGGCTCTCGGCGTCGCTCCCCCGCGTCGTCGACTCCCCCGAGGGCCTGGTCATCGCCAACTCCCTCTTCCCCACCGCGGGCACCCTCGCCGCCACGGCCGGCGGCGGCCTGGCCCTCGCCGCACGGCTCGGCACCTCGGGGGGCGGCGTCTCGGACGCCGGCGTGGTGCTCCTGGGCGGCCTCCTCTACCTGGTCGCCGGGCTGAGCGCCCTGCGGCTGCCCGTCGACCTGCTCGGCCCGGACGTCCCGGCACCGGACACCCGGCTGCGGACGGCCGTGGCGGTCACCGCCCGCGGGCTCGCCGAGGGACTGCGCCACCTCGCGCAACGCCCCGCCGCGGCCCGGGCGCTGGCTGCCATGACACTCATGCGTTTTTGCTACGGGGCGCTGACGGTCACGGTGCTGGTGCTCTGCCGGCACGCCTGGGCCGGCAGCGGCTCGACCGGGCTGGCCCTGCTCGGCTACGCCGTCGCCGCGTCGGGCGCGGGGTTCTTCACCGCCGCCCTCGTCACGCCCTGGGCGGTTCAGCGGCTGGGGCGCCGCGGCTGGATGCTCGCCTGCGCCGGGGCGTCGGCGGTCCTGGAACCCGCGCTCGGCCTGCCCTTCGAGCCCGCTCCCATGCTGATCGCGGCGTTCGCCCTGGGGATCGCCACGCAGGGCGCCAAAATCACGACCGACACCGTGGTGCAGGCGTCCATCGACGACGCCTTCCGCGGGCGGATCTTCTCCGTGTACGACGTCCTGTTCAACGTCGCCTTCGTCGGCGCGGCAGCCGTGGCCGCCCTCATGCTGCCGCCTGACGGCCGTTCATCCGCCCTGATCCTCATGACGGCTTTTCTCTATGCGGCGATTACCGCCGCATTGGCAGGATTTCGCCGCCGATAAGTGTTACATCAAGGCCACAGGACCGCTCGAAAACCCTGGAATGTCATGGACACGGGGTACCTTACGCTGCACCGTCTGTCTGATTTTCAACGTTCCAGAGGAAGCCGTGACCACTCCGCCGCCCAACCAGCACCCGTACGCCCCCCAGGGCGGCACCCCCTACGGCCAGCAGCCGCCCGCACCGTACGGCCAGCAGCCGGGCCCGTACCCGCAGCAGCCGGGGCCGTACCCCCAGCAGCCCGGCCCCTACGGCCAGCAGCCCCCCGCCCCGTACGGCCAGCCCGGCGCCTTCCCCGGGAACCCGGTGCAGCCGCCCAAGCGCTCGAAGCTGAAGTTCATCCGCAAGGTCGTCGTCCCGATCATTGCGATCATCGTGGCCGCCTGCGGCTGGTTCTTCAGCAAGAGCGACGACACCCAGAAGCTCGCGGTCGGCGACTGCCTGCGGAACTCCGGCACCGAGAACAAGCCGGAGATCCACAAGGTGGACTGCACCGACGCCAAGGCCACCCACAAGGTGCTGAAGAAGGTCAGCGGCACCTACTCCGACACGGTGTGCAACGGCGTCGAGGGCACCGTCGCGGCCCTGACCTGGGAAGAGCGCCGGAACAACTTCGTGCTCTGCCTGGCGGACAACAAGAAGTAGGGGAAAAGCAGCGGGGGCGGTGTTTCACGTGAAACACCGCCCCCGCTGACGTTTCACGTGAAACATCGGCCCTGAACGTCAGCCCTGGTTCTGGGCCGCCCACCACTCCTTGAGGGCGGCGACCGCCGCCTCGTGGCCCATCGGCCCGTGCTCCAGACGCAGCTCCAGCATGTGCTGGTACGCCTTGCCGACCGCCGGACCGGGCTTGATGCCGAGGATCGTCATGATCTCGTTGCCGTCCAGGTCCGGGCGGATCGCATCCAGCTCCTCCTGCTCCTGCAGGCGGGCGATGCGCTCCTCCAGGCCGTCGTAGGCCCGGGAGAGGGCGTTGGCCTTGCGCTTGTTGCGGGTCGTGCAGTCCGAGCGGGTGAGCTTGTGCAGCCGCTCCAGCAGCGGGCCGGCGTCGCGCACGTACCGGCGCACGGCCGAGTCGGTCCACTCACCGGTGCCGTAGCCGTGGAAGCGCAGGTGCAGCTCGACCAGCTTGGAGACGTCCTTGACCATCTCGTTGGAGTACTTGAGCTTGGTCAGTCGCGCCTTGGTCATCTTCGCGCCCACCACCTCGTGGTGATGGAAGGAGACCCGGCCGTCCTTCTCGAAGCGGCGCGTCCGGGGCTTGCCGATGTCGTGCAGCAGCGCCGCCAGGCGCAGCACCAGGTCGGGGCCCTCGGTCTCCAGGTCGATGGCCTGCTCCAGGACGGTGAGCGTGTGCTCGTAGACGTCCTTGTGGCGGTGGTGCTCGTCGCGCTCCAGCCGCAGGGCCGGCAGCTCGGGCAGGACCCGCTTGGCCAGGCCGGTGTCGACGAGCAGGGCGAGGCCCTTGCGGGGGTGGTCGGAGAGGATCAGCTTGTTCAGCTCGTCCCGGATCCGCTCGGCGGAGACGATCTCCAGCCGCTCGGCCATCCCGGTCATGGCGGCCACGACCTCGGGGGCGACCTCGAAGTCGAGCTGGGCCGCGAACCGCGCGGCCCGCATCATGCGCAGCGGGTCGTCCGAGAAGGACTCCTCCGGTGTCCCCGGGGTGCGCAGCACCCGCGCGGCCAGGTCCTGCAGACCGTTGTGCGGGTCGACGAACTCCTTCTCCGGCAGCTTCACGGCCATCGCATTGACGGTGAAGTCGCGACGGACGAGGTCCTCCTCGATGGAGTCGCCGTAGGAGACCTCCGGCTTGCGGGAGGTCCGGTCGTACGCCTCCGACCTATATGTCGTGACCTCGATGTCGAAGTCCGACTTGCGGCAGCCCACGGTCCCGAAGGCGATGCCGACCTCCCAGACGGCGTCCGCCCACGGCCGCACGATCTTCAGCACGTCCTCCGGGCGGGCATCGGTGGTGAAGTCGAGATCGTTGCCGAGCCTGCCGAGCAGCGCGTCGCGCACGGATCCGCCGACCAGGGCGAGCGTGAAGCCGGCGTCCCGGAAGCGGCGGGCGAGGTCGTCGGCCACGGGGGAGACCCGCAGGAGCTCGCTCACGGCACGGCGCTGCGCCTGGCTGAGCTCGTTGGTCGACGGCAGGGTGGGGCTGTCATGGTTGGCGTTCGGCACAACAGAAGAGGGTACGTGTCCGCGCGCGCCACGGCCTCCTCGTTATGGGGCGGTTTCCGGCAGCTCCGGCAAAGCAGGCGCAGCCCGGACAACGGGCCCGGTGGCGATCTTGTGATGCGGTCCGCGGCACTTCGCCACAGCGGGCCTCGTTACCATTCGTGGACGCACCATCCGACGACCACTGACACGACGAGGGACGGGCGAGCGCGTGGCCGAGGCGGCAGAGGTCCAGGAGGCCTTGTACGGGACACGGCCCGCTCCTGCCTTCCGGCGGTCACGCTGGGCCGTCCTGGTGCTGACCGGCCTGCTGGTGGTCCTGGGGCTGGGCCAGCTGCCCGCCGCCTCCGCGGCCCGGGCGGCGGAGTCCGGCGGCACCTCCGCGGTCGACGTCTCCGTGGACTCCCTGGCCCCCGTCGCGCCCAAGCAGGACGACACGCTCGTCGTCTCGGGCCACGTCACGAACAACAGCCGCTCGACGATCACCGGCGCCCACGTGGGGCTGCGGGTGGGCCCGCAGGTCACGACGCGCAGTGACATCGACGCCATCGGCGACCAGGCCCCCTACTCGTCCTCCGACGGCTCCGAGGTCGGCGGCAACCACACCCAGAAGATCGACAGCCTGCCGCCGGGCACGAGCCGCGACTTCACCCTGAACGTCCCCGCCAAGGACCTCGACCTGGGCAAGGACGGCGTCTACCAGCTGGGCGTCACGCTCTCCGGGCAGTCCGGCGGGCAGTCCTACGAGCGCGTCCTGGGCATCCAGCGCACGCTCCTGCCCTGGCAGCCCTCCGCGACCGACGGCAGGAAGACCCGGCTGACCTTCCTGTGGCCGCTGATCTCGGCGACCCACCTGACGGCCCGCACCGAGTCCGACCAGCAGCAGACGCCCGTCTTCCCCAACGACGACCTCGCGGCCGAGCTCGCGCCCGGCGGGCGCCTGCAGCAGCTCGTGGCGCTCGGCAAGAACCTGCCGGTCACCTGGGTGATCGACCCGGACCTGCTGGCCACCGTCGAGGCCATGACGAAGAGCTACCACGTCAGCGGCCGCAACGGGCAGGAGAACACCCCCGGCCACGGCCAGGCGGTCGCCAAGCAGTGGCTCAACCAGCTGCAGCAGGCCGTCGCCGACCACCAGGTGGTGGCCCTGCCCTTCGGCGACCCTGACCTCGCCTCCCTCGCCCACCGCGGCAAGGACGTCTCCGGTGCCCTCAGCCACCTGCAGTCCGCCACCGAGCTGGCCTCGACCACCGTGGACACGATCCTCGGCGTGAAGCCGCGCACGGACTTCGCCTGGCCCGTCGACGGCGCCGTCGACTCCTCCATCGTGGACGTGGCCACCTCGGCCGGCGCCCACAACGTCATCGCCCGCAGCGACAGCCTCCGCGAGCCCGTCCCCTACGCCCCGACGGCGGCCCGGCAGATCGGCGGCGGCAACACCGCGATCGTGGCCGACGCCCGGCTCTCCACCGCCTTCCAGGGCGACATGATCCGGGCCGAGGACGCCTCCCTCGCCGTGCAGCGCTTCCTGGCCCAGAGCCTCATGGTCACCAAGCAGGCCCCGGACAACGAGCGCAGCATCGTCGTCGCCCCGCAGCGCATGCCCACGGCGAGCCAGGCCCAGGCGATGGCGACCGCGCTGGCCGGGCTGGCGGACGGCCGCTGGAGCCAGGCCGCCGATCTGGGTGCGGCGGCCGCCTTCCAGCCCGACCCGGCGGCCGGCCGGCACGTGCCCGGCCCGGGGTCCTACCCGGAGGCGCTGCGGGCCCAGGAGCTGCCCACCGAGGCGTTCGAGGCGATCCAGCGGACGCAGACCACCCTGGACAGCTTCAAGGTCATCCTCACCGCCCAGGACCGCGTGGTCACCCCCTTCGGCAGCGCGATCATGCGGGAGATGTCCACGTCCTGGCGCGGCGACCCGCAGGGTGCGGCCGCCTTCCGGGACGCCGTGCAGTCCTACCTCGACCAGCTCACCCGCCAGGTGCAGCTGATCAAGAAGTCCGACGCCACGCTCTCCGGCCGCAGCGCGACCATCCCCGTGACCGTGCACAACGGCCTGCTGCAGGGCGTCCGCGGGCTCCGGCTCGTCCTCACCTCCAGCCAGCCCAACCGCCTCAAGATCGACGCCTCCCAGCCGGTCGAGGTCGGCGGCGGACGGCAGCAGACGGTGAAGTTCGAGACCCGGGCCAATGCCAACGGACCGGTACAGGTGACGGCCCGGCTCTACGCCGAGGACGGCCAGCCGTACGGCGAACCGATCCGCTTCACTGTGCATGTCACCTCCATCACCCCTATGGTTCTGCTGGTCATCGCCGGTGGGGTGCTCCTCCTCGTCCTCGCGGGCCTGCGGATCTACCTCCAGCGACGCAAGCGGGCGGCCGCCCGTGGTGCCGCCGGTGACGGTCCCGGCCAGGACGGCGGACCGGACGCGGGCGGCGAAGGGCCCGGTGGCGACCGGCCCGGCGACGGCGAGAACGGTGAGGGCGGACCCGGCGAGGACGAGCCCGAGCAGCCGGGTGATCCGGCAGCCGAAACCGGGGCGCGGCACGGTGACCCGTCCGGCCCGGGTGAGAAAGTGGAACGTTGAGCGTGCGGTGGGGCCAGCCCGCCGCCGACGATGAGGTGGGGTAGCGATGAGCGCGCCGTACGACGGTGACCGCGGTCAGGGCACCGGCGGTGGGCAGCGGGGTCCGTACCCGCCGATCCCGCCTGCCCACATTCCGCCCGGCCAGACGCCTCCCCCCGTGATGGACCAGGGCGCCATGGGCGCGCCGGGCGGGATGGACCAGGGACAGCAGGGCGGCCCGTACGCACGGGACCCCTACCTGCGCGACACCTACGCCTCGGACCCCTACCCCCGCCAGCAGGCGTGGCCGCCGGCCCAGGGCCAGTACGGTGCACCTCAGGCGCAGCAGCCCCAGTCGTACGGGGACGCCGAGGAGACCCAGCTCATGGGCGTGGGCGGCTTCGACGAGCAGCCCTCCGACGGCCGGCCCCGCGACGCCTTCGCCCACCTCTACCGCGACCAGCAGCAGCCGTACGAGCCCCAGCAGCCGGTGGGCCGCCAGGTGCCCCCGCCGGGCGCCTACGTGCCCCCGCCCGTCGCCCCGCAGCCGGCCGAGCCGGCCACCGAACCGGAACCCGAGCAGATGGCCGAGGCACCGGCCGCCGCCGGCAAGGGCGGCAAGGCCGCGAGCCTGCTGAAGTCCAGCGCGCTCATGGCCGCCGGCACGATGGTCTCCCGTCTGCTGGGCTTCGGCCGCAACCTGGTGATGGCCGCCGCCATCGGTGTCGGCACGCTCAACGACGACTACCAGGTCGCCAACGTCCTGCCGACGATGATCTACATCCTCGTCGCCGGTGGCGCGCTGAACTCGGTGTTCATCCCGCAGCTGGTGCGCGCCATGAAGAACGACGAGGACGGCGGCGAGGCCTACGCCAACCGCCTCCTGACCCTGGTGGTCGTGCTGCTGGCCGGCGTCACCACCCTCTGTGTGCTGGGCGCTCCGCTCTTCATCCGGATGATGTCGCCGACGATCGCCGACGACCCGGCCCGGATGGACGTGGCGGTCGCCTTCGCCCGCTACTGCGTGCCGACCCTGTTCTTCATGGGCGTGCACGTCGTCCTCGGCCAGATCCTCAACGCCCGGGGCCGGTTCGGCGCGATGATGTGGACCCCGGTCCTGAACAACATCATCATCATCGCCACCTTCGGCGCCTTCATCTGGGCCTTCGGCCCGTTCACCAGCACCGATGTCAGCGCCGCGACCATCACGCCGGAAGGCGTCCGCCTGATCGGCATCGGCACGCTCCTGGGCCTGGCGGTCCAGGCCCTGGCGATGTTCCCCTACCTGCGGGACGCCGGTTTCCGCATCCGACCGCGCTTCGACTGGCGCGGCCAGGGACTGGGCAAGGCCGCGGGCCTGGCCAAGTGGACCCTCTTCTTCGTCCTCGCCAACCAGCTCGGCATGGTCGTGGTCACCCAGCTGGCCACCAAGGCCGGCGCCCTGGCCGAGAAGGTCGGCCACAAGGGCACGGGCATCACCGCCTACAACTTCGCCCTGCAGCTGTGGCAGATGCCGCAGGCCATCATCACCGTCTCGGTCATGACCGCCGTCCTGCCGCGGATCTCCCGCGCCGCCCACGACGGGGACGCGATCGCCGTCCGCGACGACCTCTCCCACGGCCTGCGCACCTCGGCCGTCGCGATCGTGCCCTGCGCCTTCGCCTTCCTGGCGCTCGGCGTCCCGATGACGACCCTGATGTTCGGCGGCTCGGGAGTCTCGGCCGCCACCAACATCGGCTACATCCTGATGGCCTTCGGCCTCGGCCTGATCCCGTTCTCCGCGCAGTACGTCATCCTCCGTGGCTTCTACGCCTACGAGGACACGCGCACGCCGTTCTACAACACGGTGATCGTCGCCGCGGTCAACGCCGCCGCCTCCTTCGTGAGCTACCTCGTCCTGCCCGCGCGCTGGGCGGTCGCCGGCATGGCCGCCTCGTACGGCCTCGCCTACGCCGTCGGCGTGGGCGTCGCCTGGCGCCGGCTGGCAGCGCGGCTGGGCACCGATCTGGACGGCGCGCGCGTCGTGCGCACCTACGCCCGCCTCATCGGCGCCTGCGTCCCCGCCTCGCTCGTCGGCGGCGCGGCGGCCTACGGCATCGGTCAGGTCCTGGGCAACGGCGTCCTCGGGTCGCTCGCGTCCCTGGTCGGCGGTGGACTGCTTCTGATCGTCGTCTTCTTCCTCACCGCGAAGCGCATGCGGGTGGAAGAGTTGAACGCCATGGTCGGTATGGTGCGCGGGCGCCTCGGTCGCTGACCGGAGCACAACCATCGCCCGCCGCCGCGTGTCGTGCATAGCGCCGGACTGTGGGCACAATTGTCTTGGCTGTGGACAGCGTGCAACGGATGGGGAGGCAGGAACGACGGTGGCGGAACGGAGCACGGCTGCCGTCGACGTGGCTGGCAACAGCGGCGACCAGCCGCTGACCGCCCAGGCGGGCCCGGCCACGGCCGACGAGGCGAAGGCCCAGAAGAAGGCCAGCACCCACCAGGACCCCACGCGCGCGGAGAGCAAAAGCCCCGCGCGCGACGCACAGCAGCCCGAGCTGCACAGCGGTCACAAGCTCGCCAGAAGGTACCGCCTGGAGGAGTGCGTCACCCGTCTGGAGGGATTCAGCAGCTGGCGTGCCGTCGACGAGAAGCTGCGCCGCGCCGTCGGGGTCCACCTCCTGCCCGCCGACCACCCCCGGGCCCGGCCCGTCCTCGCCGCCGCCCGCTCCGCAGCCCTGCTCGGCGACCCCCGCTTCGTCCAGGTCCTCGACGCCGTCGAGGAGAACGACCTCGTCTACGTGGTTCACGAGTGGCTCCCCGACGCCACCGAGCTGACTCCCGTCCTCGCCTCCGGCCCGCTCGAACCGCACGAGGCGTACCAGCTCGTCAGCCAGGTGTCCCAGGCCATGGCCGCCGCCCACCGCGAGGGCCTCGCCCACCTGCGTCTCAACCCCGGGTCCGTGCTGCGTACGGCGACCGGGCAGTACCGCATCCGCGGCCTGGCCGTCATGGCCGCCCTGCGCGGCATCACCTCCGAACACCCGCAGCGCACCGACACCGAGGCCATCGGCGCCCTGCTGTACGCGGCGCTCACCCAGCGCTGGCCCTACGAGGGCAACGCCCACGGGCTGCCCGGCCTGCCCAAGGGCGTCGGCCTCATCGCCCCCGACCAGGTCCGCGCCGGCGTCCACCGCGGGCTGTCGGAGCTCGCCATGCGGGCTCTGGTCAACGACGGCGCCACCGCCTCCCGGCAGGAGCCGCCGTGCACCACGCCGGAGGAGCTGGCCAAGGCGGTCGCCGCGATGCCGCGCATCCGGCCGCCGGAGCCCGACTTCACGACCCCGCCCCCCTACCCGCGCGCCCACGCCGCGGCGCGCGGCGCCGTACCGGCCCCGCCGGTGCCCGTGCCCCCGCCCCCGCTGGAGGGCCGCACCGGGCGGGCCCTGAAGTGGACGGTCTCCGCCCTGCTCATCGCCGCCCTCGGCCTGGGCAGCTGGCAGCTGGCGGACACCCTGCTCAAGGACGGCGAGGAGGACACCCCGCGCTCGCAGTCGTCGGGCGACGACACCCCGGAGAAGACACCGCGGCCTCTCCAGATCCAGGGAGCCAAGGAGTACGCACCGGACGGGCTGCCCCAGCAGAGCGACCATGTGCGGCAGACGTACGACAACGACCCGAGCACGTACTGGCGCACCAGGACCTTCAACGACGGGCCGAAGCTCGCTCCGTTCAAGGAAGGCGTCGGCATCGTCTACGACCTGGGGGACAACCAGGACCTCAACGGCGCGACGGTCCAGTTCCGCTACGGCGGGAACCACACGAAGCTGTCGCTCTACGCCGTCGATTCCCTGAGCCCCGCCAAGAAGCCGCGCGCCATGAAACCGGTGGCCACGGGACAGACGTCGGAGAAGACGGTGACGGTCTCGCTCAAGGAGCCCGTCAAGACCCGGTACGTCCTGGTCTGGGTCACGGACGTGCCCCTGGCCCCGGCCGACTCGGAGACCTTCACCGACCCCGGCTACAAACAGGCCATCACCGAAGTGCGATTCACCGGCTGACCGTCAGGTCGCGTCGGTCAGGGGGAGGGCTCGACGGTGGACGACGTCGCTCGGGACGGCGCAAGCGATGCCGAGCTCCTGGCCCTGCACGTCGACGGGGACCCCGATGCCTTCGCCGAGATCGTGCGCCGGCACCGCGACCGGCTCTGGGCCATCGCGCTGCGCACCCTCGGGGACAGGGAAGAGGCCGCCGACGCCGTGCAGGATGCCCTGGTCTCCGCCTACCGCGCCGCCCACACCTTCCGCGGCCAGTCCGCGGTGACCACCTGGCTCCACCGGATCACGGTCAACGCCTGCCTGGACCGCGCCCGCAAGGCCGCCTCCCGGCGCACCGCGCCGCTCGCCGAGACCGAGCGCCTGGAGCAGCTCCTCGAACCGCACGAGTCGGCCGCCGCGCCGGCCGAGCGCGGGGATCTGCATCGTGAGCTGATCCGGGCCCTGGCGAAGCTGCCGCCGGACCAGCGCGCCGCCCTGGTCCTCGTCGACATGCAGGGGTATCCCGTGGCGGAGGCGGCCGCCGTCCTGGGGGTGCCGCCCGGAACCGTGAAGAGCAGATGCGCCCGGGGCCGGGCGCGGCTGCTGCCGATGCTCACCCATCTGCGCCACGACGGCATGGGTAGCGCCTCCGCCGGGAGGGAAAGGAACCGGTCGCAGGGCGCATCCGTCCCACCACCGGCGGGGCAGAACGACTCGGATCCAGTGAAGGGCGGAGGTGGGCGAGCGTGACCAGGACCGGCACGGATGGGCACCCGGAGGTCGCGGAGATCTCCGCGCTCACCGAGGGAATCCTGTCCCCGTCCCGTACGGCGGACGTCCGGGAGCACCTGGCCGACTGCGCCGTCTGCGAGGACGTCCACAGCTCCCTGACGGAGATCAAGGACCTGCTGGGCACGCTGCCCGGCCCGACCCGGATGCCCGTGGACGTCGCCGAACGGATCGATGCGGCGCTGGCCGCCGAGGCCCTGCTCGATGCCACCACGCCGGGAGCGGTCTCCGTCGTTTCACGTGAAACAGCGGAGGACATCGACAGCCCCGCACCCGTTTCACGTGAAACGGCCGAGCACCGCTCCCGTCCACGCCCCCGAACCGTCACCGGACCGGGTCGCCAGGCACCCGCTGCCTCCGGCCCCGGCACGCGGCGCCCCCGGCGCTGGTCCCGGGCCCTGCTGGGGGCGGCCTGCGCCGCGGCCGTGATCGGTGTGGGCAGCTTCTTCCTGCAGTCCGGACAGGACGCCGATCAGCACGCCGACGGACCGGCCTCCGGCAGCAGCCAGGCCACCCTGTCGCCGCTTGCCGCGGACGACCTCTCCGCCAGGGTGGCGAGCCTGCTCCACCAGCCCTTCAAGGCTCCGGACGGCCAGAGTGCCGGTGCCCAGGGAATCAGCCCCCGGACCTCCACCGACGGCGCCCCGACCACATCGGCGACCGTGGAGCCGCCGTGCGTCCGCCAGGGCATCGGCCGCTCCGAGCCGGCGCTCGCCGCGCACCGGGAGACGTACCACGGGCAGGACGCGTACCTGGTCGTGCTGCCGCACCCGGGCGACGCACAGCTCGTCGATGCCTATGTGGTGGCGGCCTCGTGCGAGACCGCGTCCGCCCCGGCTCCGGGGGACGTCCTGCGGAAGGTGACCCTGCCGCGCAGCTGAGGGTGGCGTGCCGCGCTGTCGTCCACGCCGGGAATGCTCGCCCCGTAGGATCCGTTGGGTGGGGTGAGACCCAGCAAGGACCCATACAGCTGTCGGCAGACAAGGAAGACACCCGTGAGCGACGTCCGCAACGTGATCATCATTGGCTCCGGGCCTGCGGGCTACACGGCCGCGCTCTACACCGCCCGCGCCTCCCTGAAGCCTCTGGTCTTCGAGGGCGCCGTCACCGCCGGTGGTGCGCTGATGAACACCACCGACGTGGAGAACTTCCCGGGATTCCGTGAGGGGATCATGGGCCCGGACCTCATGGACAACATGCGGGCCCAGGCCGAGCGCTTCGGCGCCGAGCTGATCCCGGACGATGTCGTCGCCGTCGACCTCAGCGACGAGATCAAGACCGTGACGGACTCGGCGGGCACCGTCCACCGCGCCAAGGCCGTGATCGTGACGACCGGCTCCCAGCACCGCAAGCTGGGCCTGCCTCGCGAGGACGAGCTCTCCGGCCGCGGTGTCTCCTGGTGTGCCACCTGCGACGGCTTCTTCTTCAAGGACCAGGACATCGTCGTCGTCGGCGGTGGCGACACCGCGATGGAGGAGGCCACCTTCCTCTCGCGCTTCGCCAAGTCGGTCACCATCGTGCACCGCCGGGACACCCTGCGGGCCAGCAAGGCGATGCAGGAGCGCGCCTTCGCCGACCCGAAGATCCGCTTCATCTGGGACAGCGAGGTCGCCGAGATCCACGGCGAGAGCAAGCTGTCCGGGCTGACGCTGCGCAACCTCAAGACCGGCGAGACCTCCGAGCTGCCGGTGACGGGCCTGTTCATCGCCATCGGCCACGACCCGCGCACCGAGCTGTTCAAGGGCCAGCTGGAGCTGGACGACGAGGGCTACCTCAAGGTGGAAGCCCCCTCGACCCGCACCAACCTCACG
The DNA here is from genome assembly GCF_057552455.1 of Streptomyces sp. PKA51. Lineage (NCBI taxonomy): Bacteria > Bacillati > Actinomycetota > Actinomycetes > Kitasatosporales > Streptomycetaceae > Streptomyces > Streptomyces sp. PKA51. Next base: position 241,570 of record NZ_BAAJPZ010000004.1, on the reverse strand, counting down.
GGTGTGTTCGCCGCGGGTGACGTGGTCGACCACACCTACCGTCAGGCGATCACCGCCGCCGGCACCGGGTGCTCCGCGGCACTCGACGCCGAGCGTTTCCTCGCTTCCCTCACGGACAGCGAGAAGGTCCGGGAGCCCGAGAAGACCCCCTGATCCACCCCACCCCCCACCCCACGCAGAAAGACCCAAGGAGACCTCAGTGGCTCTCAAGAACGTGACCGACGCTTCCTTCGACGAGGACGTCCTCAAGAGCGACAAGCCCGTCCTGGTGGACTTCTGGGCCGCGTGGTGCGGCCCGTGCCGCCAGATCGCCCCGTCGCTGGAGGCCATCGCCTCCGAGTACGGCGAGAAGATCGAGATCGTCAAGCTGAACATCGACGAGAACCCCCAGACCGCCGCCAAGTACGGCGTCATGTCGATCCCCACCCTGAACGTCTACAAGGGTGGCGAGGTCGTGCAGACCATCGTCGGTGCCAAGCCGAAGGCGGCGCTGGAGCGCGAGCTCTCCAGCTTCATCCACGCGTAAGCTGCGCGCTGTTTCACGTGAAACGGGACCGCCCCTGAGGGGGCGGTCCCGTTCTCGTATGACCTCGTACTTACAGGGGTCGCAGTGCGGGCTCCTTCTGCACGGCGCCCAGCAGCCGGTCCAGCGCCAGCTCGACGTCCTCCCGCCACGACAGAGCGGTGCGCAGCTCCAGCCGGAGCCGGGGATAGCGCAGATGCGGCCGTACGGTCTTGAAGCCCACCGCCAGCAGGTGGTCGGCGGGCAGGACACAGGCCGGGTCCTTCCACTGGGCATCACCGAACGCCTCGATCGCCTTGAAGCCCCGCCTGAGCACATCCTTGGCGACGGTCTGCACCATGACCCGGCCCAGGCCCTGGCCCTGGTAGGCGGGCATCAGCCAGGCGGTCATCAGCTGCACCGCATCCGCGGCGACAGGGCTGGTGGGAAAGGCGGTCGAGCGCGGCACATAGGCCGGGGGAGCGTAGAGCACAAAGCCGACGGGCACGTCGTCCACATAGACCACCCGGCCGCAGGAACCCCATTCCAGGAGCACGGCGGAGATCCAGGCTTCCTTCTCCAGCTCGGGGCGACCGGCTCTCAGCGCGGCTTCGCCGCTGACGGGGTCCAACTCCCAGAAGACGCAGGCGCGGCAGCGCTGGGGCAGGTCCGGGAGGTTGTCCAGCGTGAGCGGTACGAGCCGACGCCCCATGCAGCCAGTTCCTCACTTCCGTCGTCTGCCACGCTCCGGGCGGCGCTCAGTGCGCTGCGTTCCCTCAGGAAGCTGCCGACGAAACCGCCGACTGCCCCCAGGCCCAAGCCTGCCGCCACCAGCCCGGTCCGGCTCACCGATCGCATGGCCCCGCCCCTCCGTGAACCGTGTCCAACGTGGATGTGCCATACCTCAACGCATCGTAGCTCCAGCCCGATTGAGCGGACAGCGCGACAAGGCAAAGGGCGGGTGTGTTGCACGCAAACGTTCCACGTGAAACACACCCGCCCATCAGCGAGCGTCGGTCGGGGCGCCCTACTCGGCAGCCTCGTCCTCGCCGGTGGAGAGCCGCTGCTCCAGGACGCGGCCCTCGCCGGGCGCGAGCGTTCCCAGGATGCGCTCCAGGTCCTCCATCGAGGCGAACTCGACGACGATCTTCCCCTTCTTCTGACCGAGGTCGACCTTCACCCGGGTCTCGAAGCGGTCGGACAGCCGGGAGGCGAGATCGCTCAGCGCGGGGGACACCCGGCCGCCGGCCCGGGGCCCCTTGGCCCGTGCGTTCTTGGGCCGTGAGCCCATCAGGGTCACGATCTCCTCGACCGACCGCACCGACAGCCCTTCGGCGACGATGCGCCGGGCCAGCTCGTCCTGCGCCTCGGGGTCGTCCACCGAGAGCAGCGCCCGGGCGTGGCCGGCGGAGAGCACGCCCGCGGCCACCCGCTTCTGGACGGCCGGCGAGAGCTTCAGCAGACGCAGGGTGTTGGACACCTGGGGACGGGAGCGCCCGATGCGGTCCGCGAGCTCGTCATGCGTGCAGTTGAAGTCCTTGAGCAGCTGGTCGTAGGCGGCCGCCTCTTCCAGCGGGTTCAGCTGGGCCCGGTGGAGGTTCTCCAGCAGCGCGTCCAGCAGCAGCTTCTCGTCCTCGGTGGCCCGGACGATGGCGGGGATCCGCTCCAGGCCGGCCTCCCGGCAGGCCCGCCAGCGGCGCTCCCCCATGATGAGCTCGTACCGACCCGCACCCAGCTGCCGGACGACCACCGGCTGGAGCAGACCGACCTCGCGAATCGATGCGACCAGCTCGGCCAGGGCGTCCGGGTCGAAGACCTCGCGCGGCTGGCGCGGGTTGGGCGTGATGGAGTCCAGCGGCAGCTCGGCGAAGTGGGCACCGGCCGGGCTCACGCCATCCGTTTCACGTGAAACGGCGTCCGCATCGGCGTCGTAGCCCCCCGGCTCGCGCAGAGTGTCCTGGGAGGGGGCGTCCTCCACCGCAAGCGTGGCAACCTTCGCCGCGGCAACCCCCCGCTCGGGAGTCAGCACCGGCACCGCGGTCGGGGACGTGACCCCGGCCCCCACGATCGGTCCCCCCGTCTCCCCTCCCTTCGGCGCCGGCGGGATCAGCGCACCGAGCCCCCGGCCCAGTCCTCTACGTCGCTCACTCACTGAAGCCCCTCCGACATGCTGTGCTGTTCGTGCTGTTGCTGGCGGCCCACCATGTGGGCCCTGCTGCCGTCGTAGTGCACCCCGACCCCCCGCAGTGCGATCTCCCGGGCAGCCTCCAGGTAGGACAGCGCACCGCTCGAGCTCGGGTCGTAGGTCAGAACCGTCTGCCCATAGCTGGGCGCCTCGGAGATGCGCACCGAACGCGGGATGCTGGTGCGCAGGACCTCGTGCCCGAAGTGGCTGCGCACCTCCTCGGCCACCTGGGAAGCGAGCCTCGTCCGGCCGTCGTACATCGTCAGCAGGATCGTGGAGACATGGAGCTTGGGGTTCAGGTGCCCCCGCACCAGCTCGACGTTGCGCAGCAGCTGCCCCAGGCCCTCCAGCGCGTAGTACTCGCACTGGATGGGGATCAGCACCTCTGCGCCGGCCACCAGGGCGTTCACCGTGAGCAGGCCGAGCGAGGGCGGGCAGTCGATGAGGATGTAGTCCAGCGGCTGCTCGTACGCCTTGATGGCCCGGTCCAGCCGGCTCTCCCGCGCCACGAGCGAGACCAGCTCGATCTCCGCGCCGGCCAGGTCGATGGTGGCGGGGGCACAGAAGAGGCCCTCCACGTCGCGCACGGGCTGCACCACGTCGGACAGCTGCTTGCTGTCCACGAGGACGTCATAGATCGACGGCACCTCGGCATGGTGGTCGATGCCCAGCGCGGTGGAGGCATTGCCCTGCGGGTCGAGGTCGATGACCAGCACCCGGTTGCCGTGCAGCGCCAAGGAGGCGGCCAGATTCACGGTGGTCGTGGTCTTGCCGACGCCGCCCTTCTGGTTGGCGACGACCATCACCCGGGTGCGCTCCGGCCGGGGCATGGGGGGCGGCGGCGTTTCACGTGAAACGAGCTCGCCCATGGGCATGGCTCCATGAGCGGCCGTCGATGGGGAGTCGGAGGGGCGGGGACCGGGGACCGGGTCGGTCATCGGTCCCCCACGATTGGCGTCGGACCGCAAGGATTCACTCTCCTCGACTTCAGGCTCGCGATGCACAGAGCCTGCCATGCTTTCGGGGTCATGAACCAGCGAGGCCCGTTCTCCTGTGGATGAATCCCCCGGGCCTGTGGATGAAGCCCTGCCCTCACAGTCCACAGCCTCGACCGCGTGGCGGTCACGCGTTGCCGCGGCGGCACGACCTCGACCGATGATTCCCTGCAGCAGCGAGCGATGTTTCACGTGAAACACGATGCATGGCACACGTCGCTACACCGGCGCGACACTCCGTGACGAGTCGTCTTGCCAGCTTGTATGGAGCATTCGCCGCCCCGCAGGGCGGCGGCACCGGAAAAGCACGTGCGCCGGAAAATCAGCGCTCCGGGGCTCAGCGGCGGCGGCGTGCCCGGGTGGACCGGGCGGCCTTCGCCCTCTTGGCGGCGAAGCGCACCCCACCGGGGCTCTCTCCCACCTCGACCCGCACCAGCGTGGACAGGGGGTCGACGACGCCCTCGCCGACGTGCAGCACCGAGGTCCGTACGACCCCCAGCTTGCTGAGCGCGGCCCGTGCGGCCTTGAGCTCCTCCTCGGCCGTGTCCCCCTTGAGGGCCAGCATCTCGCCGTACGGCCGCAGCAGAGGGACGCCCCAGCCCGCCAGCCGGTCCAGGGGTGCCACGGCACGGGCGGTGACCACGTGCACGGGGTCGATCTTGCCCAGCATCTCCTCCGCCCGGCCACGGACCACGGTCACATGGTCCAGGCCCAGCAGCTCGACGACCTCCTGCAGGAACGTCGTCCGCCGCAGCAGCGGCTCCAGCAGGGTGATCTGCAGGTCGGGACGGACGAGGGCCAGCGGGATGCCCGGCAGCCCGGCCCCGGAGCCCACGTCGCACACGGACACGCCGTCCGGCACGGCCTCGGCGAGGACCGCGCAGTTCAGCAGGTGCCGCTCCCACAGCCGGGGCACCTCACGGGGACCGATCAGGCCCCGCTTGACGCCCGCGTCCGCGAGCAGCTCCGCGTAACGGACGGCCTCCGGAAAGCGGTCACCGAAAACCGCCCGCGCCGCCTCGGGCGCCGGGGGGAGCTCCGCTGCCTCTTCCACGGGGACCGTCCTTCCGTACAACATCGTTCGTCTGGGGATACGGGCTGGGATTCAGGCCGGCCCCGCCTGCCGGGCAGACGGGGCCGTGCACACCTGAGGGCGTGAGTGGGTCAGGCGGGCAGGACGACCACTCGGCGCTGGGGCTCCTCGCCCTCCGACTCGCTGCGCAGCCCCGCCGCGGCCACCGCGTCGTGGACGACCTTGCGCTCGAAGGGGGTCATCGGGTCCAGCTTGACCGGCTGACCGGTGCTCCGGGCCTCCTGGGCGGCCTTGGCGCCCAGCCCGGCCAGCTCCTCGCGCTTGCGCGCGCGGTAGCCGGCGATGTCGAGCATCAGGCGGCTGCGGTCCCCGGTCTCCCGGTTCACCGCGAGACGGGTGAGCTCCTGGAGGGCTTCGAGCACCTCGCCGTCCCGGCCGACGAGCTTCTGCAGGTCACGGCTGGTGGTGTCGCTGATGATCGACACCGAGGCGCGGTCGGCCTCGACGTCCATGTCGATGTCGCCGTCGAGGTCGGCGATGTCCAGCAGGCCCTCGAGGTAGTCGGCCGCGATCTCGCCCTCCTGCTCCAGGCGGGAGAGGGTGTCGGTGGTGCCCTCAGCGGCGGTCTGGGGCTGCGTCTCCGTCACGGTGGACTCCTTCATCACTTCTTCGAGGGGTGCTTGGGCCGCTGCGGGCCGCCCTTGCGCTGACCGGACTTGCCGCGGGCCGAGCCGCCGGCCTGCTTGCCCTTGCCGGCACCGGGCTCCTCGGGCTTCTCGAGGGAGGTCTGCTCGCCGTTGCCCGCGGTGGCCCGGGCGTGACCGGTGGTGCCGGCCGTGCCGGCCGTGCCGGTCGCGCCGGTGGCACCGGCGCCCTGGCGCTTGGCCTTGGTCTGCCGCTTGGGCTGCTGGCGGGACGCACGCGCCGCCTCGGCGGCCTGGCGGGCCTCGACCTCGGCCGGGTCCTCCTTGAGCTTGCCCTTGGCGCGCAGGCGCTCCTGGCGCTGCTTGAAGGCGAGGCTGCCGGGGGTGGGGTTGCGGCGGATCACGAACATCTGCTGGCCGAGCGTCCACACGTTGGTGGTCAGCCAGTAGACCAGGACACCGACCGGGAAGTTGATGCCGAAGACGGCGAACATGATCGGGAAGACGTACATCAGCATCTTCTGCTGCTGCATGAACGGCGTCTTCACCGTGAGGTCGACGTTCTTCGTCATCAGCTGGCGCTGCGTGTAGAACTGCGACAGCGACATCAGCACGATCATGATGACCGTGACGACGCGAACGTCGGTGAGCGTGGCGCCCAGGGACTCGACCTTGCCGGCGCTGTCCATGAACTTGGACGCGATCGGAGCACCGAAGATGTGCGCCTTACGGGCGCTGTCCACCAGGGCCTGGTCCATCACGCCGACGGTCCGGCCGCCGGCGATGTGGTTCAGCACCTGGTACAGAGAGATGAAGAACGGCGACTGGGCCAGGATGGGGAAGCAGCTGGAGAGCGGGTTGGTGCCCGACTCCTTGTAGAGCTTCATCATCTCTTCGGACTGGCGCTGCCGGTCGCTCTTGTAGCGCTCCTGGATCGCCTTCATCTTCGGCTGGAGCGCCTGCATGTTCCGCGTGGCCTTGATCTGCTTCACGAAGAGCGGGATCAGGCAGATGCGGATCAGCACCACCAGCGAGACGATGGACAGACCCCACGCCGCTCCACTGTCCTTGTTGAAGATCAGGCTGTAGAACGAGTGGAACTGGACGATGATCCAGGAAACTGCGTCATAGAGAGGACCGAGGATCGTGTCCACGAATCAGGCTCCTTGGGCGTTGGGCTGAGTCTCGGGCTGTGCGGCGGCCACCGTGGCGGGGTGTCCGCCCAGTCGGCTCCTCAGCCGCTGGTGCCAGACCGGACGCTTCCGGGGAGGAACGTGGTCGACGCCACCGAGCGACCACGGGTTGCAGCGCACGATGCGCCAGGCGGTCAGTACCGATCCCTTGATCGCGCCGTGCACGTCGATGGCCGTGTAGCCGTAGTGCGAGCACGAGGGGTAGTACTTGCAGACCGGGCCCAACAAGGGGCTGATGGTCCACTGGTAGATCTTGATCAGCCAGAGCAGCGGGTACTTCACCGTGCGCTCCCTCCCGGGTGACCGGGGTTCCGGGGGTCACCCCCCGGGGGATTGCTTCGCGGCGCCCTCCCCTTGGCTCCGCCGGGGGTGCCCCCGCCCAGAAGCCGCTGCAGCGCTGCGTCGAGGTCGCCGGCCAGCTGTCCGTAGTCGGCCTCGCCCGCGCCGGGCAGGGCTCTCACCACCACCAGGCTACCGGCGGGCAGCCGATCCAGCCGTTCGCGCACCAGGTGGCGCAGCCTGCGTTTGACCAGGTTGCGCACCACGGCGCCGCCGACGGCCTTGCTCACGACGAAACCCGCACGCACCGGGGGGACGATTCCCCCAGGTGGGTGCGGGTCCGTGGTACCGCTGCGGAAGTGGACGACGAGGAGCGGGCGGCCGGCCCTGCGTCCCCGGCGAACCGCGGTCGCGAAGTCCTCGCGCCGCCTCAGCCGGGACTCGGAAGGCAGCACGTCATGGACCTTGACGTCGTGGCTGCTCAGGCCGACAGGCGGGCGCGACCCTTGCTACGGCGGGACGCGAGGATCGCGCGGCCGGCGCGGGTGCGCATGCGCAGGCGGAAGCCGTGGGTCTTCGCGCGACGGCGGTTGTTCGGCTGGAAGGTGCGCTTGCTCACTCGGGGACTCCAGAAATGAATCGTGTGATGGCGGTACATCGCCTGGCTGTCACCGTGCGCCCACGAGTAGCTCGCAAGTGCGCCCAAGTGCACCGCTTCATGACCACGAACTCGGCAAGAATCCCGGGGAGAGAACCCGACGAGATCGCGACCTTTGCCCATCGGAGGCAGGCGGCAGCAGCCATCGACAACTCGACCTGGTCACGGTACGCGTGGTTACGCCATCCGGTCAAACCGGCAGCGCATCACCTGTTTCGTCGCCCACCACCGTAGCCTCCGGACGACCGGGAGGACGGCAGGCGCCACCGCATGGCACATTTGTACACACCCTGTGGACAACGACTTGAACCACGTACCTCGCCCTGACTACCGTGACTGAACTCCGAATCCTTCCCGCCCGTCCCGAGAACCACACATTCGTGGGACTCCAGGGCACCCCCTGTGACTGAGAGAGCGTGCCCTGTGGCTGACCTGCCCGCCGATCTTGCCGCAGTGTGGCCGCGCGTGCTCGAACAGCTCCTCGGTGAGGGGCGCGGCCAAGGCGTGGAGACCAAGGACGAGCACTGGATCAGGCGCTGCCAGCCCCTGGCGCTGGTGGCGGACACCGCCCTGCTCGCGGTGCCCAACGAATTCGCCAAGGGCGTCCTGGAGGGCCGGCTCGCGCCGATCGTCAGCGAGACCCTCAGCCGCGAGTGCGGCCGCCCCATCCGGATCGCGATCACCGTCGACGACTCCGCCGGCGAGCCCCCGGCCCCCCAGCCCCAGGAGCGCCCGCAGCCGCGTCCGCACGCGCCGGGCCCCGCCCAGGAGGGCTACGAGGGCTACCCGGGCCGGCCCGGCGACGACCTGCCGAGCGTGCGCCCCGCCTACCCGGACTACCAGCACCGCTCCGCCGACCAGCCGGGGGCCTGGCCGCGCCACTCGGCGCCCTCCGGCCCGGTCGGCGGCGAGCGCGGCGAGCGCCCGGGCGGCCGGTCCGAGCGCGGCGACCGCGACGACCGGGGCGACTACGGCTGGCAGCAGCCGCGCCTGGGCGCCTTCGGCGAGACGGAGCGCGATCCCTACGCCTCGCCCTACGAACAGCAGTCGGAGTACCGCTCCCCGGCGCAGAACGGCCGCTCGTCGTACGAGCGCCCGCGCCACGACCTGCCCGAGGGGCCGCCGTCCCGCGGCGGTGCCGGGGGCCACACGGAGCGGCCCTCCTCCTCGGTGCCGCCGCTGCCGTCCGCCGGAGGCGGATCGTCCACCGGTACGGGATCGGGCCCCGGTGCGGGCGAGCCGACGGCCCGGCTGAACCCGAAGTACCTCTTCGACACCTTCGTCATCGGTGCGTCCAACCGCTTCGCCCACGCCGCCGCGGTCGCGGTGGCCGAGGCGCCGGCCAAGGCGTACAACCCGCTGTTCATCTACGGCGAGTCCGGGCTCGGCAAGACGCACCTGCTGCACGCCATCGGGCACTACGCCCGCAGCCTCTACCCGGGCACGCGGGTGCGCTACGTGAGCTCCGAGGAGTTCACCAACGAGTTCATCAACTCCATCCGCGACGGCAAGGCGGACGCGTTCCGCAAGCGCTACCGCGACATGGACATCCTGCTGGTCGACGACATCCAGTTCCTGGCGAGCAAGGAGTCGACGCAGGAGGAGTTCTTCCACACCTTCAACACCCTGCACAACGCGAACAAGCAGATCGTGCTGTCCTCCGACCGGCCGCCCAAGCAGCTGGTCACCCTGGAGGACCGGCTGCGCAACCGCTTCGAGTGGGGCCTGATCACCGACGTGCAGCCGCCGGAGCTGGAGACGCGTATCGCGATCCTGCGCAAGAAGGCGGTCCAGGAGCAGCTGAACGCTCCGCCGGAGGTGCTCGAGTTCATCGCCTCCCGCATCTCGCGCAACATCCGCGAGCTGGAGGGCGCGCTGATCCGCGTGACGGCCTTCGCCAGCCTGAACCGGCAGCCGGTGGACCTGGGCCTGACCGAGATCGTCCTGAAGGATCTGATCCCGGGCGGCGAGGACGCCTCCCCGGAGATCACCGCGACCGCGATCATGGCAGCCACCGCGGACTACTTCGGACACACCGTGGAGGACCTGTGCGGGGCCTCCCGCAGCCGGGTGCTGGTCACGGCCCGGCAGATCGCGATGTACCTGTGCCGGGAGCTCACCGACCTGTCGCTGCCCAAGATCGGCGCACAGTTCGGCGGCCGCGACCACACCACGGTGATGCACGCCGACCGCAAGATCCGCGCGCTGATGGCCGAGCGGCGCTCGATCTACAACCAGGTGACCGAGCTGACCAACCGCATCAAGAACGGCTGACGGACGCGGCCGGCGGCCGCCGTACGGACCCCTCCGAAGGGCGCTCCGGGCTTCCCGGGGCGCCCTTCGGCGTACCCGGCGCGGCTCCCGGTACGGCTCCCGGCGCGGCTGCCGGCACCCGGGACGGGCCGTCCACGGGGCCCCGTCGTCCCCAAGTGATCCCCAACCTGTTCGAATAGTGGCCCTGATCTGCGGGTTCTCCACAGATCGGCCCTCCGGCGGCCGTCCACACCCTGGGGAGGGCGAAGTTATCCAGACCCTGTCCACAGACCGGGCTGTTGATATGCCATCAGCAGCAGGTCAGCGGCGTGTGGATTTGTGGCAAAGCCCGCTCCACAGCCTGTGGACGACGAAGGGCGCCGCGACACGCCGGAACGTTGTCCACCGCCCGCCCACAGGAGGCGCGATGTTATACACAGCCTTTCCACACGGCTGTCCACTGTTCGGCAACGAAACGCCCGAGGTCACCGCCCCGAGTGAAAGGCATCACACCAACGAGGCGGGTTGGGCTGTGGGCAACATGGGTAAAGCTGGGGACAGTGCTGGGGAGAAGTGCGCCCTGCCTGTGCACCGGGTGTGCAGAACTTTCCCCGGTCCACAGCACCCCCCGGTTTTCCACCGCCCCCACCCACAGGCCCGGTGGACAAAAAATCCGGCCTGAGCTGGGCAAAGAAGGTTTTCCACGGTTTCCACAGGGCCTACTACTACGACCACAGAGATCTAGCGGGGAACTCGTTTCGAAGTGGGTCCTGTGCACAACTTCGCCTCGGGCCGCGCCACGCCCCGGGCCTCGACTTGACCGCCAGCCGCACCGACTGTCGGCGGCGTGCGTCAGACTGGTCTCCGGCAACTCGTGCCGACGAAGAAGCCAGCAGGGCGAGCCAGCGACTAGCAGGAGGCGGTTCCGGTGAAGATCCGGGTGGAGCGCGATGTACTCGCGGAGGCAGTGGCCTGGGCGGCCCGCAGCCTCCCGGCCCGTCCGCCGGTACCGGTGCTCGCGGGCCTGCTGCTGAAGGCCGAGGACGGCTCCCTGAGCCTGTCCGGCTTCGACTACGAGGTCTCGGCCCGCGTCTCCGTGGAAGCGGATGTGGAGGAGGACGGCACCGTCCTCGTCTCCGGCCGCCTGCTCGCCGACATCTGCCGCGCACTTCCCAACAGGCCTGTGGAGATCTCCACCGACGGTGTGCGCGTCACCGTGGTCTGCGGCTCCTCGCGATTCACACTCCACACCCTGCCTGTGGAGGAATACCCCGCCCTGCCCCAGATGCCGACCGCCACCGGCACCGTCCCCGGCGAGGTCTTCGCCTCCGCCGTCGCCCAGGTGGCCATCGCCGCCGGCCGTGACGACACCCTGCCGGTGCTCACCGGTGTGCGCATCGAGATCGAGGGCGAGACCGTCACCCTGGCCTCCACCGACCGCTACCGCTTCGCGGTGCGCGAGTTCCTGTGGAAGCCGGAGACCCCCGACATCTCCGCGGTCGCCCTGGTGCCCGCCAAGACGCTGCTGGACACCGCCAAGTCGCTCAGCGGCGGCGAGACGGTGTCGCTGGCGCTGTCCGGCGAGGGCAAGGGCGAGGGCCTGATCGGCTTCGAGGGCGCCGGCCGCCGTACGACCACCCGTCTGCTCGAGGGCGACCTGCCGAAGTACCGCACGCTCTTCCCGACCGAGTTCAACTCCGTCGCCGTGATCGAGACCGCGCCCTTCGTGGAGGCCGTCAAGCGTGTCTCCCTCGTGGCCGAGCGCAACACCCCCGTGCGGCTGAGCTTCGAGCAGGGCGTGCTGATCCTGGAGGCCGGCTCCAGCGACGACGCACAGGCTGTGGAAAGGGTCGACGCCCAGCTCGACGGCGACGACATCTCGATCGCGTTCAACCCCGGCTTCCTGCTGGAGGGCCTGTCCGCCATCGACTCCCCGGTCGCCCAGCTGTCCTTCACCACGTCGACGAAGCCGGCGCTGCTCAGCGGCAAGCCGGCGATCGACGCGGAGGCGGACGACGCGTACAAGTACCTGATCATGCCGGTGCGCCTGTCCGGCTGACGCCGGCTTCCGCCGGGAGCGGGGACACTGCGGGCCCGTCGTGGCCGATCGCGCAGTTCCCCGCGCCCCTGCGGGGCGCCCCCTGGGGCGTGACCCGTTTGAGCGGTGCGACCCCACAGGTGTGCGTGCGGGCCCGGGCGTAGGCTCGGACCGTACCCCTGGTACGTATCGCACGACTACGGCAAAGAGGATCACCCATGGAGCTCGGTCTCGTCGGTCTCGGCAAGATGGGCGGCAACATGCGCGAGCGCATCCGTCGCGCAGGCCACACCGTCATCGGATACGACCGCAACCCGGACCTCGCGGATGTCCACAGCCTGCGTGAGCTTGTGGATTCCCTCCAGGGTCCGCGCGTGGTGTGGGTCATGGTGCCGGCCGGTGCCGCGACGCAGTCCACGATCGACGAGCTCGCCGAGCTGCTGTCCCCCGGCGACGTCGTGGTCGACGGCGGCAACTCCCGCTGGACCGACGACGAGAAGCACGCCGAGGAGCTGGCGGCCAAGGGCATCGGCTTCGTCGACTGCGGTGTCTCCGGCGGCGTGTGGGGCCTGGAGAACGGCTATGCGCTGATGTACGGCGGCGACGCCGAGCACGTGGCCAAGGTGCAGCCGGTCTTCGACGCGCTCAAGCCCGAGGGCGACTTCGGTTCCGTCCACGCCGGCAAGGTCGGTGCGGGCCACTTCGCGAAGATGGTCCACAACGGCATCGAGTACGCGATGATGCAGGCCTTCGCCGAGGGCTGGGAGCTGCTGGAGGCCGTGGACTCGGTGACCGACGTCCGCGAGGTCTTCCGCTCCTGGCAGGAGGGCACGGTCATCCGTTCCTGGCTGCTCGACCTGGCCGTGCGGGCCCTGGACGACGACGAGCACCTGGAGAAGCTGCGCGGCTTCGCGGCCGACTCCGGCGAGGGTCGCTGGACGGTCGAGGCCGCGATCGACAACGCGGTCCCGCTGCCGGCGATCACCGCGTCGCTGTTCGCGCGGTTCGCCTCCCGCCAGGACGACTCGCCGCAGATGAAGATGATCGCGGCGCTGCGCAACCAGTTCGGCGGCCACGCGGTCGAGTCGAAGTAACACCGAGCACTACAGCAACACCCAGCAGCCGGGGGAGGTCGGCGCGCACCCATGCACGTCACGCATCTGTCGCTGGCCGACTTCCGCTCGTACGCCCGGGCCGAGGTCCCGCTCGACCCGGGCGTCACCGCCTTCGTGGGCCCCAACGGGCAGGGCAAGACCAACCTCGTCGAGGCCGTCGGCTATCTGGCCACCCTCGGCAGCCACCGGGTCTCCTCCGACGCCCCGCTGGTGCGCATGGGCGCGGACCGGGCGGTGATCCGGGCCGCCGTCGTGCAGGACGAGCGCCAGCAGCTGATCGAGCTGGAGCTCAACCCGGGCCGCGCCAACCGCGCCCGGATCAACCGTTCCTCCCAGGTCCGGCCGCGCGACGTGCTGGGCATCGTGCGCACGGTGCTCTTCGCCCCGGAGGACCTGGCCCTGGTCAAGGGCGACCCCGGCGAGCGGCGCCGGTTCCTCGACGAGCTGATCACCGCGCGCTCGCCACGCATGGCCGGCGTGCGCGCCGACTACGACCGGGTGCTCAAGCAGCGCAACACCCTGCTGAAGTCGGCCGCCATGGCCCGCCGGCACGGCGGCCGCTCCATGGACCTGTCCACCCTGGACGTGTGGGACCAGCACCTGGCCCGGGCCGGCGCCGAGCTGCTGGCCCGCCGCCTGGACCTGATATCCGCGCTGCGCCCGCTGGCCGACGCGGCCTACGAGCAGCTGGCGCCCGGCGGCGGCCCGGTCTCCTTCGACTACCGCGGCCCCGAGGGCCTCGCGGACGCCCACGACCGCGACGCGCTGTACGAGGTGCTGCTCGCCGCGCTCGGCGAGGTCCGCAAGCAGGAGATCGAGCGCGGGGTGACGCTGGTCGGCCCGCACCGCGACGAGCTGGTGCTGCGCCTGGGCCGGCTGCCGGCGAAGGGGTACGCGAGCCACGGCGAGTCCTGGTCGTACGCGCTGGCGCTGCGCCTGGCCTCGTACGAGCTGCTGCGCTCGGAGGGCAACGAGCCGGTGCTGGTGCTGGACGACGTCTTCGCCGAGCTGGACGCCCGCCGCCGGGAGCGGCTGGCGCAGATGGTCGCGCCCGGCGAGCAGGTGCTGGTGACCGCGGCGGTGGACGACGACGTGCCGGGCGTGCTGACCGGTGCCCGGTACGCGGTCTCGGAAGGCAGGGTCGAGCGCGCATGACCACTCCGGCCGAACAGCCCCGCAGGGGCACGGTGCCGCAGCCCGCCGGTGTGCCGCAGCCTTCCGGCGTGGATCTGGCGCGCGTGGCGTTGCGCGCGGCGAAGGAGCAGGCGCGGGCGCGGGGCAACGCCGTGCAGCAGAAGAAGCAGGCGCGCCGCGGCGGCCTGCGCTCCGGCGCGCGTGCCGACGGGCGTGACCCGCTGCCGCTGGGTGCCGCCATCAACCGGCTGATCACCGAGCGCGGCTGGGAGACGCCGGCCGCGGTGGGCGGGGTGATGGGCCGGTGGCCGCAGATGGTGGGCCCGGAGGTGGCGCTGCACTGCGAGCCGCTGAAGTACGACGAGGACGCCCGGGTGCTGACCGTCGGCTGCGACTCCACGGCCTGGGCGACGCAGCTGCGGCTGCTGGCGCCGACCCTGGTGGCCCGGCTGAACGCCGATCTGGGGCAGGGCACCGTGAAGCTGATCAAGGTCGTGGGGCCGGGCGGTCCCGGTCGCCGTTTCGGCCCGCTGCGCGCCCCCGGCAGCACCGGTCCGGGCGACACCTACGGCTGATCACCGGGGCGTACGGGGGCCCGGTTCGGGTGCGGTGGCGGGCCGTCGGTGAAGGGCGTGGCGCCCGAAGTGTCGTGGGACTGCGCCCACGGTAGCGCGCGGTTGACAGCCCGAAGCGCTGAGTGCCTCTGTGAGCCTCTCGGAGCCCGGGGTCCCATATAGGGAGTCGGCTGATGCCGGTTCAGGGCGGCACATGGGGACTCAGGCACCGCCAAACCCCCATTCATGTCAGCGCCCCCGGTACACTGGTAAGTAATCCCGCCGGATCGCGGGGGGTCGCCGACACACACCGACAACACCGAACGACGCAGCCTCTCCTGTCTGCCCCGGAAGTGCCCATGCAGCAGGGATGGCCTGTGCTGTGCCAGAAAGGGCGCTTCGTGGCCGATTCCGGCAACTCCAACGAGAACACCACCCCCTCCGAGGCAGTGGGCGCCACCGGCGCCGCCGGCGGTGAGAAGTCGTACGACGCCAGTGCGATCACCGTCCTGGAGGGCCTGGACGCGGTCCGCAAGCGGCCCGGCATGTACATCGGCTCGACCGGTGAGCGCGGCCTGCACCACCTGGTGTACGAGGTCGTCGACAACTCCGTCGACGAGGCCCTGGCCGGTCACGCGGACACCATCGACGTGACGATCCTGTCCGACGGCGGCGTCCGCGTCGTCGACAACGGCCGTGGCATCCCGGTCGGCATCGTGCCCTCCGAGGGCAAGCCCGCCGTCGAGGTCGTCCTGACCGTCCTGCACGCGGGCGGCAAGTTCGGCGGCGGCGGCTACGCCGTCTCCGGCGGTCTGCACGGCGTCGGCGTCTCCGTCGTCAACGCCCTGTCCACGCGCGTCGCGGTCGAGGTCAAGACCGACGGCTTCCGCTGGACCCAGGACTACAAGCTCGGCGTCCCGACCGCCCCGCTGCAGAAGAACGAGCCGACCGACGAGACCGGCACCTCCGTCACCTTCTGGGCCGACGGCGACATCTTCGAGACCACCGAGTACTCCTTCGAGACGCTCTCGCGGCGCTTCCAGGAGATGGCCTTCCTCAACAAGGGCCTGACCATCTCGCTGACCGACGAGCGCCCGGCCCACGTGGACGAGGAGGGCAAGCCGCTTGCCGTCCGCTACCACTACGAGGGCGGCATCTCCGACTTCGTGCGCTACCTCAACTCGCGCAAGGGCGAGGTCGTCCACCCGACGGTGATCGCCTTCGAGGCCGAGGACAAGGAGCGGATGCTCTCCCTCGAGGTCTCGATGCAGTGGAACACCCAGTACACCGAGGGTGTCTACAGCTTCGCGAACACCATCCACACCCACGAGGGCGGCACCCATGAGGAGGGCTTCCGCGCGGCGCTGACCGGTCTGATCAACCGCTACGCGCGCGACAAGAAGCTGCTGCGGGAGAAGGACGACAACCTCACGGGTGACGACATCCGCGAGGGCCTGACGGCGATCATCTCCGTCAAGCTGGGCGAGCCGCAGTTCGAGGGCCAGACCAAGACCAAGCTGGGCAACACCGAGGCCAAGACCTTTGTGCAGAAGGTCGTCCACGAGGAGCTCACGGACTGGCTGGACCGCAACCCCAACGAGGCCGCGGACATCATCCGCAAGTCCATCCAGGCCGCCACGGCCCGGGTCGCGGCCCGCAAGGCGCGCGACCTGACCCGCCGCAAGGGCCTGCTGGAGACGGCCTCGCTGCCCGGCAAGCTGTCGGACTGCCAGTCGAACGACCCGGCCAAGTGCGAGATCTTCATCGTCGAGGGCGACTCCGCCGGCGGCTCGGCCAAGTCCGGCCGCAACCCCGAGTACCAGGCGATCCTCCCGATCCGAGGCAAGATCCTCAACGTCGAGAAGGCCCGGATCGACAAGATCCTGCAGAACC
The DNA here is from genome assembly GCF_057552455.1 of Streptomyces sp. PKA51. Lineage (NCBI taxonomy): Bacteria > Bacillati > Actinomycetota > Actinomycetes > Kitasatosporales > Streptomycetaceae > Streptomyces > Streptomyces sp. PKA51. The sequence goes on along the minus strand of NZ_BAAJPZ010000004.1, from coordinate 225,094 downwards.
AGGAGATCCAGGCGCTGATCTCGGCCTTCGGCACGGGTGTGCATGAGGACTTCGACATCGAGAAGCTCCGCTATCACAAGATCATCCTGATGGCGGACGCCGACGTCGACGGCCAGCACATCAACACCCTGCTGCTGACCTTCCTCTTCCGCTTCATGCGGCCGCTGGTCGAGGCCGGGCACGTCTACCTCTCGCGTCCCCCGCTCTACAAGATCAAGTGGGGCAAGGACGACGTCGAGTACGCCTACTCCGACCGCGAGCGCGACGCCCTGATCCAGCTCGGCCGGGAGAACGGCAAGCGGATCAAGGACGACTCCGTCCAGCGCTTCAAGGGTCTCGGTGAGATGAACGCCGAGGAGCTGCGCGTCACCACCATGGACGTCGACCACCGCGTGCTCGGCCAGGTCACCCTGGACGACGCCGCGCAGGCGGACGACCTGTTCTCGGTGCTCATGGGCGAGGACGTCGAGGCACGGCGCTCCTTCATCCAGCGCAACGCCAAGGACGTCCGCTTCCTCGACATCTGAGCCTGTCGGCCCACGACTAACTGCCGCAGCGCGAAAGGACTTTGAACAACCATGGCCGACGAGACTCCCGAGACCCCGACCGCCGCTCCCGTCCCCGAGGTCACTCCGGAGGGCGCGCCCGCGCCCCTGGAGGGCGTGGGGATGCGCGTCGAGCCCGTCGGGCTCGAGACGGAGATGCAGCGCTCGTACCTCGACTACGCGATGAGCGTCATCGTCTCGCGCGCGCTGCCCGACGTGCGGGACGGCCTCAAGCCGGTGCACCGCCGCGTGCTCTACGCGATGTACGACGGCGGCTACCGCCCCGAGAAGGGCTTCTACAAGTGCGCCCGCGTCGTCGGTGACGTGATGGGTACCTACCACCCGCACGGCGACGCCTCCATCTACGACGCCCTCGTCCGCCTCGCTCAGCCGTGGGCGATGCGGATGCCGCTGGTGGACTCCAACGGCAACTTCGGCTCGCCCGGCAACGACCCGGCCGCCGCCATGCGCTACACCGAGTGCAAGATGGCGCCGCTGTCGATGGAGATGGTCCGGGACATCGACGAGGACACCGTCGACTTCCAGGACAACTACGACGGCCGCAACCAGGAGCCGACGGTCCTGCCGTCGCGCATCCCCAACCTCCTGGTGAACGGTTCCGCCGGTATCGCGGTCGGCATGGCCACCAACATCCCGCCGCACAACCTGCGCGAGGTCGCCGAGGGTGCCCAGTGGTTCCTCGCCAACCCCGAGGCCTCCTCCGAGGAGCTGCTGGACGCGCTCATCGAGCGGATCAAGGGCCCCGACTTCCCGACCGGCGCCCTGGTGGTCGGCCGCAAGGGCATCGAGGAGGCCTACCGCACCGGCCGCGGCTCGATCACCATGCGCGCGGTCGTCGCGGTCGAGGAGATCCACAACCGCCAGTGCCTGGTGGTCACCGAGCTGCCCTACCAGGTCAACCCGGACAACCTCGCGCAGAAGATCGCCGACCTGGTGAAGGACGGCCGGATCGGCGGCATCGCCGACGTCCGCGACGAGACCTCCTCGCGCACCGGCCAGCGCCTGGTGATCGTCCTCAAGCGGGACGCGGTCGCCAAGGTCGTCCTCAACAACCTCTACAAGCACACCGACCTGCAGACCAACTTCGGCGCCAACATGCTGGCCCTGGTCGACGGCGTGCCGCGGACCCTGTCGCTGGACGCGTTCATCCGCAACTGGGTCACCCACCAGATCGAGGTCATCGTCCGGCGCACCCGCTTCCGGCTGCGCAAGGCCGAGGAGCGCGCCCACATCCTGCGCGGCCTGCTCAAGGCCCTGGACGCCATCGACGAGGTCATCGCGCTCATCCGGCGCAGCGACACCGTCGACGTCGCCCGCACGGGCCTGATGGACCTGCTGCGGATCGACGAGATCCAGGCCAACGCCATCCTCGAGATGCAGCTGCGCCGCCTGGCCGCCCTGGAGCGCCAGAAGATCACCGCCGAGCACGACGAGCTCCAGGCGAAGATCAACGAGTACAACGAGATCCTGGCCTCCCCCGAGCGCCAGCGCGGCATCATCAGCGACGAACTGACGGCCATCGTCGAGAAGTTCGGCGACGACCGGCGCAGCAAGCTCGTGCCCTTCGAAGGCGACATGTCCATCGAGGACCTGATCGCCGAGGAGGACATCGTCGTCACCATCACCCGCGGCGGCTACGTCAAGCGGACGAAGACCGACGACTACCGCTCGCAGAAGCGCGGCGGCAAGGGCGTGCGCGGCACGAAGCTGAAGGAAGACGACATCGTCGACCACTTCTTCGTCTCCACCACGCACCACTGGCTGCTGTTCTTCACCAACAAGGGCCGCGTCTACCGCGCCAAGGCCTACGAGCTGCCGGACGCCGGCCGGGACGCCCGCGGCCAGCACGTGGCGAACCTGCTGGCCTTCCAGCCGGACGAGCGCATCGCCCAGATCCTGGCCATCCGCGACTACGACGCCGCGCCGTACCTGGTGCTCGCCACGAAGTCCGGCCTGGTGAAGAAGACCTCGCTCAAGGACTACGACTCGCCCCGTTCCGGCGGTGTCATCGCCATCAACCTGCGCGAGACGGACAGCGGTGCGGAGGACGAGCTGATCGGCGCCGAGCTGGTCTCCTCGGACGACGACCTGCTGCTGATCAGCAAGAAGGCGCAGTCCATCCGGTTCACCGCTTCGGATGACGCCCTGCGGCCCATGGGCCGCGCCACCTCCGGCGTCAAGGGCATGAGCTTCCGCGAGGGCGACGAGCTGCTCTCGATGAGCGTGGTGCGCCCGGGCACGTTCGTCTTCACCGCGACCGACGGCGGTTACGCCAAGCGCTCCAGCGTCGACGAGTACCGCGTGCAGGGTCGCGGCGGCCTCGGCATCAAGGCCGCCAAGATCGTCGAGGACCGTGGTTCGCTGGTCGGAGCCCTGGTCGTCGAGGAGAACGACGAGATCCTCGCCATCACCCTCGGGGGCGGCGTGATCAGGACGCGGGTCAGCGAAGTCCGTGAAACCGGCCGTGACACCATGGGCGTCCAACTGATCAACCTGGGCAAGCGCGATGCCGTCGTGGGCATCGCCCGGAACGCCGAGGCCGGTCGTGAGGCTGAAGTGGTCGACGATGCGGCCGGAGCGGCCGAGATCGACGAGGCCGAGGTGGCCGAGGGCGCCGCGCCCCCGGTCGAGGACACCGAGGAGTAAGTCGTGAGTCGAGCCACGGGCGCCGCCACCAGCGGCGCGGGTACCGAGCGGCGGAGTTCCGCCCGGTCCGTCCCCGAGCAGGCGGAAGCCCGTGGCCCGGCCGACGACGGCGCCACCGCGCAGGGCGGTGACAACGAGGCCGCCGGGGCGGCGGGATCCGCGGCGGACGCCGCGAAGAAGGCCGGTTCCGCGGACGCCGGTGCGGATGCGGCCGGCGCGGCGGGGAAGGCTGCCGGCACGAAGGTGCCCGGCAAGGGCGCCGCCGGGGCGTCCGAGGGGGCCGACGAGGCCGACGAGGCCGCGGAGGCGACCCGGGCGACCAAGCTCACCAAGTCCTCCGGGGCGGCGAAGGCCGCCGCGTCCGGCGAGGGCTCCCGGGAGGACGACGCCAGGCCCGCAGGCAGGGGGAGGACCATGACGGACACCCGGGGCCCACAGCCCTACCACCCGCCGAAGGCGTACGAGCCTCCGGCCGAGGCGGCCGGGGCGGCTGCGGCCGACGGGCCCGGCGAGGGCGCCAAGGGCCGCAAGCCCGGCAAGGCGGCGAAGAACGAGAAGGCGCAGGAGGCCCGCAAGGCCCTGAACGCCGTCAAGAAGGCCGTGCAGGCTGCCGAGGCGGCCGAGGAGGGCGCCACCGCGGGCGCCATCCCCCGGCAGCAGTCCGCGGCCACGGCGGCCCGCCCGGCTCCGCGCACCCGCAAGGCGCGGCTGCGGGTGGCCAGGGTCGACCCCTGGTCGGTGATGAAGGTCAGCTTCCTGCTCTCGGTCGCGGTCGGCGTGTGCACGATCGTGGCGGCGGCGGTGCTGTGGGGCGTCATGGACGGCATGGGCGTCTTCTCGGCCGTCGGCGGCACGGTCAGCGACGCCACGGCCTCCGGCTCGGGCGAGGGCGGCGGCTTCGATCTGGAGTCGTTCCTGTCGCTGCCGCACGTGCTGCTCTTCACCACCGTCATCGCGATCATCGACGTCGTCCTGGCGACGGCGCTGGCCACGCTGGGCGCCTTCGTCTACAACCTCGCCGCGGGTTTCGTGGGCGGTGTGGAGCTGACGCTGGCCGAGGACGAATAGGCACTGCACACGACGGGGCCCGGGCGATTTTGGGACTGGGCCCCAAGTGCGCTAATCTTTCGGTGTCGCAAGGCGCGGGGCTATAGCTCAGACGGTTAGAGCGCTTCCCTGATAAGGAAGAGGCCACAGGTTCAAGTCCTGTTAGCCCCACAGGATCGATCGGCCCGGACGGAATTTCCGTCCGGGCCGATCGTCTTTGGGAGTTCGGCCGCGGTCGCCACCCTCGGGGGAGGGGACGCAGGTCACCGATCGGTATCGGCCGGTGTGTATCATCGGCCCCCAGAGGTCCCCTTACGTCGACGAAAGACGAGGTCGCGCGGTGAAGAAGCTGCTCCTGGTCGCACTGGCCGCCATCGGCGGGCTCCTCGTGTACCGGCAGATCCAGGCGGATCGTGCCGAGCAGGACCTGTGGACGGAGGCCACCGACTCCGTGCCCGCCGGCTCGAATGTGTGATCCACGACACGTGTGGAACCGGGCCCTGGCCGCAGCAGCGGTCGGGGCCCGGTTTTTTGCATCCGCAAATAAAATGATTGCGATGGTGAAGGCGCTCCCGGGCGGTCCGCGGACCGCCCCCGCCCTCAGCTGAGGTAGAGCGCCCACACGCCCGCGGCAAGGCACAACAGCGCCAGGACCAGCAGGGGTACGGCCACCTTCGCCGGCGGCCCCGTACGGCCCCGCGACGGCCCGTCACCGGCTGCCGCAGGTGCGGGCGGCGGCAGCGGGAGGGTGACCGGCGCCGGGGGCGTCCAGGCGCCGGTGGGCGGGTAGTTCGGCCGGGGCGGTACGGGCCCGGGGCGCTGCTCCGGTGCGGCCTCGGGCCCGCTCGGGCCGAAGCCCGGCGGCAGCGGCCCCAGCTGGTCGAAGATCTCGATGGGCTCCTCGTCCGCCGGCGGATCCCCCAGCAGCTCCACGGCCGCCGCCAGCGCTTTGCGCGCCCCCGTGGCCGTACGGAAGCGGGCGTACGGATCCGGGTGCAGCAGCCCCGCGACGACGTCCCACAGCGGCTCGGGGACCTCCCGCGGTGCGCCGGGGACGCCCTGCTCCGAGAAGCGCTCCACGAGCGCCTCGGCATCGGGTTTGCGGCCCGTGAGGAGATACAGGGCCACCAGGCCGACCGCGAAGAGGTCGGCGGGGAAGTCCGGTTCCTCGCCGAGCATTTGCTCCGGCGCGAAGTAACCCGGTGTTCCCATGACGAAGTTGGTCTCCGTCAGTCGCGGCTCGCCCTTGCGCATGGCGATGCCGAAATCCGAGAGCCGTAAATGCGGCCGGCCCGTTCCCGTCACCTCCAAAAGGAGATTGGCGGGCTTGATGTCGCGGTGCACCACGCCCTCGGTGTGCACGGCGGTCAGACCGGACAGCAGCTGGTCCAGCAGCACGCAGACGTAATGCGGCGGCAAGGGCCCGTAGTCGCCGATGAGATGGGCGAGCGAACCGCCGCCCACCAGCTCCATGGTGAACAGCACCTTGTCGTCGTCGGCGGCCCAGCTCATCGGTGCCAGCACATGGGGATGGTCGATGCGCAGCGCCTGCTCCCGGACGAACCTCAGCAGGGTGTGCGCATCGCTGTGCTGCAGCACCTTCGCGGCCACGTAGCGCCGTCGCCGGCGGTCCCAGGCCCGCCACACGGCTCCCGCGCCGCCCCGTCCGATGGGGTCCACCAGCACGTACCGACCAGCGAAGACCTCACCCATGTCGTTCGCGTCGCCCCCCGTCCGGCGCGGTCAGCTCTGGTGCGCCTCGTAGTGCGCGACCGCCTCGGCGGTCCGCCCGGCGCCGTAGACGCGCAGGAACTCGGCCAGTTCCGGATGGGTGGGGGCGAGGGCCTCGGCGGCGTCGATGATGTCCCCCGCACCCGCCACCGAGCGCAGCAGCGACTGGATCTCCCGCACGACCCGGCGCACGGTCGGCGCACCGCTGCTGGCCGTCGTCTGCGTGGAGTTGAGGACCGAGCCGCCCGAGCTGCGCTTGACCTCCTCCATCCGCTCGGCGGCCTCCGCGGCGCTCACGGTGCCGTCCGCGACCTGGCCGGAGAGCTCCTGCAGCGCCTGTACCCGCTGCACCACGGCCGGGTTGCCGATCTTCGCCCGCTGACCGCTCATCAGCTGGGAGAGCATGGGCGCCGAAAGCCCCAGAACGGACGCGAGACGTGCCTGGTTGAGCCCCAGATCGTCGATGAGCCGGCGAAAGAGCGCCCCCAACGGCTCCCCGTACCAGCTCCTCTGCAGCTCTCGTGCGCGGGCGGTGGCTTCCTGCTGTGCTGCGTCCATCTCGCTCTCCCCTTCGCTTCGCTGCAGCGAATCTTGCGGTGCATCCTACGGAGAGCGGTGGGTCGCGGCGATACCCGGTCGGGAAACACTGCCGGCACCGGGTAGTCTGTCCCCGACGGGGCCTTAGCTCAGTTGGTAGAGCGCTGTCTTTGCATGGCAGATGTCAGGGGTTCGACTCCCCTAGGCTCCACATGATCAGACCCCTCTGACCTGCGTAAACGCAGTCAGAGGGGTCTTTTGTCACCCGGCGCCGGGGCGGTTTTCGCCGTCAGGGCCGGTCGTCGTCGCCGTGCGGGGCGGCGTCGGTGTCGGCGCGGTCCTGTTTGGCCTGGACCTCCGGGTCGAGAGTGGCCGGGGAGCTGCCGTCGACCGAGGTGAGGGTGGCGCGGTCGGCCGGTTCGGTGGCCTCCGGGGGCTCCAGGAGCCAGTCGGGGTTGGACTGGCGGTCCCACCACTTCCACGCGGCCACGGCGCCGCCGACCAGGAGGCCGAGGACCAGCAGTCGCTTGGCGGCGCGGCCGGTGCGGCAGCGGCGGGAGTTGCGGCGGGTGATCTTCCGGACGTCGGATGCGGAGACCTGGCCGCGCAGTGCGGCGAGGGCGGCGGTGCCGCGGGAGAGCGCCTCGTCGCGGACGGGCTCGGCGAGGGCGCGGGCCTTGACCGCGGCCTGGTCGATCGCGGGGGGCAGGGCGCCCCGGGCGTGTTCGATGCGGGGTTGGAGATGGGTGTCGTACTGCGCCCGGGCCTGGTGTGCGGCCTCGGCGACCTTCGGTGCGAGGCGCGTCTTGGCCTCGTGCGCGTAGTGCACGGCCGTGTCCTTGGCCGTGCCGGCGTAGGGAGCCACCACCTCCGCGGCGTGGCGCACGCTGTCCTTCGCGGAATTCGTTGCGGCGCGCACGCTGTCCTTGCGGGTCACGGGAACCTCCTCCTCGGTGGCGTATGGTTTGTCGCCTTTCCACCCAGTGGAAAAATCATGCCTGCCGGCCGGCGGTCCGGCAGTGCGGGGCGCGCATCCGGGTCACGGTCCGTCCGTGGGGCACGCACCGTGCGAGGATCGGTAGCCGTCAGTGACCACTATGGAAGGTAGATCGTGGCCGAGCAGCTCTACGCCACCTTGAAGACCAACCAGGGCGACATCGAGATCCGGCTGCTGCCGAATCACGCCCCCAAGACCGTCCGGAACTTCGTCGAGCTCGCCAAGGGCGAGCGCGAGTGGGTGAACCCCGAGACGGGCGAGAAGACCACGGACAAGCTGTACGACGGCACGATCTTCCACCGTGTCATCGAGGGCTTCATGATCCAGGGCGGTGACCCGCTGGGCAACGGCACCGGCGGCCCGGGCTACAAGTTCGCGGACGAGTTCCACCCGGACCTCGCCTTCACCAAGCCCTACCTGCTGGCCATGGCCAACGCCGGTCCGGGCACCAACGGCTCGCAGTTCTTCATCACCGTCTCGCCGACCACCTGGCTGACCGGCAAGCACACCATCTTCGGCGAGGTCGCCAACGACGCCAGCAAGAAGGTCGTGGACGCCATCGCCGCGACGCAGACCAACCCGCGCACCGACCGTCCGGTCAACGACGTGACCATCGAGTCCGTCGTCATCGAGTCCCGCTGAGCGACCGCGCGCTTCGTGGGAACCTGGCGCCCCGCCCGTCCGTATGACGGGCGGGGCCGCGCGTTGTGAGGGGCGAGGGGAAGAAGATGAACGACCAGGCCGTCCGCTGCTACCGGCACCCGGACCGGGAGACCGGCGTCCACTGCGTGCGCTGCGAGCGCCCGATCTGCCCGGAGTGCATGGTCAGCGCCTCGGTGGGCTTCCAGTGCCCGCCGTGCGTGAGCGGCGGCGAGGGCACCGGGGCCGGGCCGCACGCCGGCGCGAGCGCGCCGCGCACGATCGCCGGCAGCGTGCAGGTGGCCGATCCGCGCCTGGTGACCAAGACGCTGATCGGGATCAACGTCGCCCTGTGGATCGCCGTCATGGCCACGGGGGAGCAGCTCGGCCGCTCGCTGGATCTGATCGGCAAGGCCTCCTACGACGGCGTGACGCCGGAGGGCGTCGCCGAGGGGCAGTGGTACCGGCTGCTGACGGCGATGTTCATGCACGACACGCCCGCGCCCACCCACATCCTCTTCAACATGATCTCGCTGTGGTTCCTCGGGCCGCCGCTGGAGGCCGCCCTGGGCCGGGTGCGCTACCTCGCGCTGTACCTGCTCTCCGGCCTCGGGGGCAGCGCGCTGACCTACCTGCTGGCCGCGCCCAACCAGCCCTCGCTGGGTGCCTCCGGGGCGATCTTCGGCCTGCTGGGCGCCACGGCCGTGCTGCTGCGCCGGCTGAAGTACGACATGCGCCCGGTGATGGCGCTGCTCGTGCTCAACCTGATCTTCACCTTCACCTGGGCCGACATCGCCTGGCAGGCCCACGTCGGCGGCCTGGTGGTGGGCACGGTCGTGGCGTACGCGATGGTGCACGCGCCGCGCGGCAGACGGGTGCTGGTGCAGCGCCTGGCGTGCGCGGCGGTGCTCGCCGTGATCGTCGCCCTGGTGGTCGTGCGGACGCTGCAGCTCACCTGACCGGCGCAGTGCACGGGGGCCGGGGCGGCTGCCTGCGGCCCTCACTCACACGTGTGGCCCAACGGGTTGTCCACAGCGCGCGCAGAATCTTGTGCACGGGGTGAAGGAACGGCCGTTCCCTCGCCCCGCACCCGGCGCACACCCGCTCCGATCTGCGTTTCTGCTGGAAGACGCCGGTGTGGACCATGGATACGCAGTGCTTGCGACCAGTCACACCGGCGTCAACCCGCAGGTGGTTATCCACAGATCTTCAGAGTTTTCCCCACTGTGGACGAGGGTGTGGATAACTCGCTGCCAGGCTCAGGGCAGAGCTACCACCGCGCTACTTCCACTGGGTGGAGACGACGAACCCCGCGGCGATGAAACCGAAGCCCACGACGATGTTCCAGTTGTGCAGCGACTCGATCGGCATGTCGCCGCTCGTCACGTAGAAGACGACGATCCACGCCAGCCCGATCAGGAACATCGCCAGCATCAACGGCGCCACCCAACGGCGCCCGGTGTTCAGCTTGATGCTCTGCTGCTGCTTCACCGGCGGCGGCGTGAAGTCGTCTTTCTTGCGGATCCGTGACTTCGGCACGAGGGAACTCTCCTGTCGATGCGCTGCGTGACCGCGCTGGGCTTGCATGGGGCCGGGCTTACGGGGGACGACCGCCGGGGCGGGAGCGACGGGGAGCGCTTCCTTCCCCGGGCGTCCGTTAGCGTAGTGCTTCCGCGGCGTCGGAGAGGATAAGGGTACGGTGAGTAATTCTGCGGACTCCACCAGCCGGCCTGCTCGGCGCTTCCGGCCGGTCCGGCTGCTGACCGGTGGCGTCTTCGCCCTCGCCGGCCTCATCTTCTGGATGAGCTTCAACACCGCACAGGGCACCAACATCCGCACCGACGCCTCCATGCTGCGTCTGTCCGACCTCATCCAGGAGCGCAGCCGCAAGAACGGCGAGTTGGAGGACAGCGCCGCGGCCGCCCGGGCGCAGGTCGACGCCCTCGCCCGGCGCGACAACGGCAACACCGCCGCCGAGGACAAGCGGCTCGACGCCCTGGAGAAGGCCGCCGGCACGCAGAAGATCAGCGGATCCGGCCTGACCGTCACCCTCACCGACGCCCCGCCCAACGCCACCGCCCGCATCCCCGGCGTCCCCCAGCCGCAGCCCAACGACCTCGTCATCCACCAGCAGGACCTGCAGGCCGTCGTCAACGCCCTGTGGCGGGGCGGCGCGCAGGGCATCGAGGTCATGGACCAGCGGCTGATCTCCACCAGCGCCGTGCGCTGCGTGGGCAACACCCTCATCCTGCAGGGCCGCGTCTACTCCCCGCCCTACAAGGTCACCGCCGTCGGCGACCGCGGCGCCCTGCGCAAGGCGCTGGACTCCTCCCCCGCGATCCAGAACTACCTGCAGTACGTGGCGGCCTACGGCCTCGGCTGGAAAGTCGACCAGCACGACGCGGTGACTCTTCCGGGGTACTCCGGCACAGTGGACCTCCACTACGCCAAGCCCGTGGGATGACGCCCCGCGGGAAGGGGGCCGACCGGTGGGCTTACGACTGCTCGTGCGGACGCTCAGCGAACTGTGCCTGACCGCCGGGGCGCTGATCGTGCTGTTCGTGGTCTACGTCCTGTACTGGACGGGGGTGCGGGCCGACGACGCCATGGAGCGTGAGATCGGCCGCCTGCAGCAGCAATGGGCCGCGGACCGCACCGCCGGTGCCCCGGCCGGGCAGGCGCCCGGCGGCGCACCACCGGCGGGCGGCGATCCGCAGGCGCCCGTGGCGCCGACCCCCGGCGCCGGCCCGGACCCGGGAGCCGCACCGCCCGCTCCCGGCTCCGGCGCACAGCACCGGGCCGCCCCGGCGCAGGGAGGTACGGGCGGTACGGGCCCGCGCCCCGGTGCGCCGTTCGCCGTGATGACCATCCCCCGCTTCGGTGCCGGCTGGGCCAAGCCCGTCCTGGAGGGCACCGGCACCGACCTGCTCAAACGGGGCCTGGGACACTACGCGGGCACCGCCGGCCCGGGCGGCGCGGGCAACTTCGCGGTCGCCGGCCACCGGCGCACGTACGGCGATCCGTTCAAGGACCTGCCCGCCCTGCGCCCGGGGGACGCGGTCGTGCTGACCGTGGGGGCCGTCCGCCACACCTACCGCGTCGACACCCGCCCCTATCGGACGCTGCCCACCGACACCGCAGTGATCGACCCCGTGCCCGCGGCGGCCGGCTACCGCGAGAGCGGGCGCTACCTGACGCTGACCACCTGCGACCCCGAATGGGGGCACAGCCACCGGCTGGTCGTCTGGGGCCATTTGGAGAGCACGGAGGGCCTTTCGCCGCCGGCGCAAGCCGAGCCCAAAGCTTTGCCCGGCTGACCCCGCCGCACGTGGGCCGCCCCGTACCCTGGTGGCTGCAAACGACCGACAACCTTCGGCGAGTGGGTAGAGCATGTACGGCTGGATCTGGCGTCATCTGCCGGGCAACGCATGGGTGAAGGCGCTGATCTCCCTGCTGCTCGTGCTGGGGATCGTCTACGCCCTCTTCCAGTACGTCTTCCCCTGGGCGGAACCGCTCCTGCCGTTCAACGATGTGACGGTCGACAACGGCATGCCGGCCGGTGCCCCCGTGACCGCCGGCCACGGAATGGCGGTGACCCGGTGAGCGCACGCATCCTCGTCGTGGACAACTACGACAGCTTCGTCTTCAACCTCGTGCAGTACCTCTACCAGCTCGGCGCCGAGTGCGAGGTGCGGCGCAACGACGAGGTGGAGCCCGCCCACGCCCAGGACGGCTTCGACGGCGTCCTGCTCTCGCCCGGCCCCGGCGCCCCCGAACAGGCCGGCGTGTGCATCGACATGGTGCGCCACTGCGCGAACACCGGCGTGCCCGTCTTCGGCGTCTGCCTGGGCATGCAGTCGATGGCGGTCGCCTACGGCGGCGTCGTCGACCGCGCCCCCGAGCTGCTGCACGGCAAGACCTCGCTCGTCACGCACGAGGGCAAGGGCGTCTTCCAGGGCCTTCCCTCGCCCTTCACGGCCACCCGCTACCACTCCCTGGCCGTCGACCGGCAGCAGTGGCCGGACGAGCTGGAGATCACCGCCTGGACCGCCCCCTCCGACGCGGCCCCGGGGGGCATCGCGATGGGCCTGCGCCACCGCGACCTGCCGGTCGAGGGCGTGCAGTTCCACCCCGAGTCGGTGCTCACCGAGTGGGGCCACCGGATGCTGGCCAACTGGCTCGCCGCCTGCGGCGACACGGGGGCGGTGGAACGTTCCGCCGGTCTGGCCCCGGTGGTGGGCAAGGCCGGGGCGTGACGGCCACGCGGCCCGAGCAGGACCCCCTGCTGCTGCCGCGGCGCACCACGTACGGGACCGGAACCGCGTCGTACGGCTCCGGGGCCGGCACCGGGAGCGGGTACACCCCCGGCAGCGTCTCGCAGCCGCTGCCGCCCGAGGACGCCCCCACCATGACGCTGCGCCGCGTCGAGCCGGCGCCGCCCGTCGCGACCGGGGGGCGTGCGGCGCGGCGCAAGGCCGCCCGGCGCGCCGTGCGCGCCCGCCGCGACAGCGTGGGCGTGATCGTGAGCCGTCTGATGGGCGAGCTGTTCATCACCGTCGGCGTGGTGATGCTGCTGTTCGTCGCCTACCAGCTGTGGTGGACGAACGTCAGGGCCCAGCAGCAGGCCGGCGGCGCCGCCAGGGACCTGCGGCACAGCTGGGAGCAGGGCGGGGGGAACCGGGCCGCCGGGGAGTTCTCCCCCGGGCAGGGATTCGCGATCATCTACATCCCCAAGCTCGACGTGAAGGCGCCCATCGCCCAGGGCGTCGGCAAGCACCAGGTGCTGGACCGCGGCATGGTCGGCCACTACGCCGAGGGCGCCCTGAAGACGGCCATGCCCTGGGACAAGGACGGCAACTTCGCGCTGGCCGGGCACCGCAACACGCACGGCGAGCCGTTCCGCTACGTCAACCGGCTGCAGCCCGGTGACAAGATCGTTGTGGAGACGCGGGACACCTTCTACACCTACGAGATGACCAGCCGACTGGACCAGACGTCCCCGGCGAACACGCGGGTCATCGCCCCCGTCCCGGCCGGCTCCGGCTTCACCGGCCCCGGCCGCTACATCACGCTGACCACCTGCACCCCGGAGTTCACCAGTACGTACCGCTTGATCGTGTGGGGCAAGATGGTCGAGGAGCGGCCGCGGAGCAAGGGCAAGCCGGACGCGCTCGTCAACTGAGACACGCAGAACGGGGTACGAACGTCCGTGGCAGGCACCGACCGCACCAGGAGGCGGATCGCCGCCGTCGTCAGCGTCCTGGGCGAGGCTCTGATCACCGCCGGTGTGATCATGGCACTGTTCGTCGTCTACTCCCTGTGGTGGACCAACGTCCTCGCCGACCGCGAGGCCCGGCGCCAGGGCGACCACGTGCGCGACAACTGGGCCAAGGCCCCGGCCGCCACCGGCCCCGGCGCGCTCGACACCAAGGACGGCATCGGCTTCCTGCACGTGCCGGCCATGCGCAACGGCGAGGTGCTGGTCAAGCCCGGCACCGGCAGCGGCGTCCTCAACGAGGGCGTCGCCGGCTACTACCGCGACCCGGTGAAGGCGGCCATGCCCTGGGACAAGCAGGGCAACTTCACCCTCGCCGCCCACCGCGACGGCCACGGCGCGAAGTTCCACAACATCGACAAGATCAAAACCGGTGACCCGGTCGTCTTCGAGACCCGCGACGTCTGGTACGTCTACAAGGTCTACGCGGAGCTGAAGGAGACCTCCCGCTACAACGTCGCCGTCCTCGACCCCGTCCCCAAGGAGTCGGGCCGCACGCAGCCGGGCCGCTACCTGACCCTGACGACCTGCACGCCGGTGTACACCTCCGACTACCGCTACATCGTCTGGGCCGAGCTGGAGCGCACGCAGAAGGTCGACGCCAAGCGCACCCCGCCGAAGGAGCTGGCGGGCTGATCCCGCCGCGCATGCGAAAGCCCCGGCATCCCTCACGGGATGCCGGGGCTTTCGCATGGGTCAGTGCTTGCGGCCCCAGCCGCCGAACAGACCGCCGATGTCCTGGTTGCCGCCCGTCTGGCCCTGGGTACTGCCCCCGGTGCCGTCCGGGACGCCCTGCTGGGTCGTCAGGGCGACCGGCGTGTCCTTGGGCACCTGCTGGCCGATCGGCGGGTTCGTGCCCAGGACGATCGCGTTGTCGTCCTGCGGGCCCGCGATCGGGCCGACCTTCAGACCGGCGTCGGTCAGCGCCTTCTTGGCGTCCTTGAGCTTTTGACCCGCCAGGTTGGGGACGGGGACATTGGCCTTGCCGCCCTTGGAGACGAACAGGTTCACCGTCGAGCCCGGCTGGGCCGAGGTGTTGCCGTCCGGGCTCTGCCGGGTGACCGTGCCCGCCGGCTTGTCGGAGTCCTCGTCGGTGCGCTGCACCTGGAAGCCGAGGTCCGTCAGCTGCTTCTGGGCCTGGTCGAAGGGCTGGCCGACCACCGAGGGCACCGTCTTGCTCGACGCCTTGGTGGCGACCGTCAGGACGATCTCGGAGCCCTTGTCGGCCGGCGTGCCGCCCTTGGGGTCCTGCTTGATCACGATGCCGGGAGTGCGGTCGGACTCCTCCTGCTTCTGCGTGACCGTGAAGCCCTTGGCCTCCAGCTCCGCCTTGGCCGCGTCGAACTGCGAGCCGAGGACGTCCGGGACCTGGACCTTCGCCTTCCCCTTGGAGACGACGACCTTGACCTCGCTGTCCCGCGCGACCTTGGTGCCGCCCTTGGGGTCCTGGTCGCAGATCTTGCCCTTGTCCTGGTCGCAGTTCTTCTGCTCGCCCTCGACGACCTTGAAGCCGCCGTTCTCGCCGGAGCGCTGCGCCTCGGCCAGCGTCTGCCCGGTCAGGCTCGGCACGGTGACCCGGTCGTTGTTGCCGCTGCCGCTGAAGAGCGACTTGCCGATGAAGATCGCACCGACCAGCACCAGGACGCCCGCGACGACCAGCAGGATCGTCGACAGGTTGTTCTTCCGGCCGCCGCCGTTGCCGCGGCGCCCGCTGCGCGAGCCCTCGTCGTAGCCGCCGTACCCGCCGCCGTAGCCACCGCCCTCGGGGACGGGCGGCATCATCGACGTCTGGCCCATGCCCTGCTCGTGGGAGCGCAGCATGGTGGTCGGCTGGTCCTCGCCGTAGCCGCCGGGGCCCATGGCGCCCAGCCCGGCCGCGGCGGCCACGGGCCGGCCGTCCAGGGCCGCCTCGATGTCGGCGCGCATCTCGTCGGCCGACTGGTAGCGGTAGTCGGGGTCCTTGGTCAGCGCCTTGAGGACGATGGCGTCGATCTCGGGCGCGATCTCGGGGTCGTGCGTGCTCGGCGGGTTCGGCTCCTCGCGCACGTGCTGGTAGGCGACGGCCACCGGGGAGTCGCCGACGAACGGCGGGCGCACCGTGAGCAGCTCGTAGAGCAGGCAGCCGGTGGAGTACAGGTCGGAGCGCGCGTCGACCTGCTCGCCCTTGGCCTGCTCCGGCGAGAGGTACTGCGCGGTGCCGATCACGGCCGCGGTCTGCGTCATCGTCATGCCGGCGTCGCCCATCGCGCGGGCGATGCCGAAGTCCATGACCTTGACCTGGCCCGTGCGCGTCAGCATGACGTTCGCGGGCTTGATGTCGCGGTGCACGATGCCGGCCCGGTGCGAGTACTCCAGGGCCTGCAGGACGCCGATGGTCATCTCCAGCGACCGCTCGGGCAGCAGCTTGCGGCCCGAGTGCAGCAGCTCGCGCAGCGTCGACCCGTCGACGTACTCCATGACGATGTACGGGATGGAGACGCCGTCGACGTAGTCCTCGCCGGTGTCGTAGACGGCGACGATCGACGGGTGGTTGAGCGAGGCCGCCGACTGCGCCTCGCGACGGAACCGGGCCTGGAAGGACGGGTCGCGGGCGAGGTCCGCCCGCAGCGTCTTCACGGCGACGGTGCGACCGAGCCGGGTGTCGTGGGCGAGGTAGACCTCGGCCATGCCACCGCGGCCGAGCACCGAGCCCAGCTCGTACCGGCCGCCGAGGCGACGCGGCTCTTCCATAGCTCCAGCCCTTCCGTTCTCCTGACCGCACCTTCGTTACGTCCGGCTGTGTGCTGTCCGGCCTACCGTACCCGGCGTCCGGGGCGCCTCCCGGGCGCCACCGTCACCTGATATAGGACCGGTACAGACGGAGGGGGGAAGCGGCCGCGAGGGAGTGAGCCGGATCACTTCTCCGTCGCGAGCACCGCCTGCATCACGCTCTTGGCGATGGGCGCCGCGAGCGCGCCACCGGCGATGTCGTCGCGCGCGGTCTCCTCGTCGCCCTCGATGACCACGGCGACCGCCACCGGCGAACCGTTGTCCGTCTTGGCGTACGAGATGAACCACGCGTACGGGTTGCCGCTGTTGTCCACGCCGTGCTGGGCCGTACCGGTCTTGCCGCCGACCTTCACGCCGCCGATCTGGGCGGACTTGCCGGTGCCCTGCTCGACCACGGTCTCCATGATGCTCTGCAGCTTGCGCGCGGTGTCCGCGGAGATGGGCTGACTCATCTCCTTGGGCTGGTGGTGCTCGATGACGTTGAGGTTCGGGGCGCGCAGCTTGTCGACCATGTACGGCTCCATGAGCTTGCCGTTGTTGGCGACCGCGGCGGCGATCATGGCCATCTGCAGCGGGGTGGCGCGGTTGGACGCCTGACCGATGCCGGCCATGGCGTTCTGCGGGCGGTTGTCCTTGGGGTAGACGCTCGGCACGGCGCGGACGGGGGTGTCCACCGGCTTGTTGAAGCCGAACTTGTTCGCCTGGTCGATCATCTTCTTGTTGCCCAGGTCGGCGCTGACCTTGCCGAAGACGCTGTTGCAGGACCACTGCAGGGCCACGCGCAGCGAGGCGTCCTTGCAGGGGATGTTGCCCTCGTTCTTCAGGTCGATCCGGGTGTCCGGCAGCGTCCACGGCAGCGGCGAGTCCGTCTTGGCGTCCACGTCCGTGTACAGGCCGTTCTCCAGCGCCGCGGCGGCCGTGACGACCTTGAACGTCGAGCCCGGCGGGTAGGTCTGGCGCAGCGCCCGGTTCAGCATGGGCTGGTTCTTGTCGTCCTGCAGGGCCTGCCATGCCTTGGAGTCCTGCGCGCCGGCGATCTTCGACGGGTCGTACGACGGCGTGGAGGCCAGCGCGAGGATCTTGCCGGTGCGCGGGTCGAGGGCGGCGACCGCGCCCTTCTTGTTGCCCAGGCCCTTGAAGGCGGCCTCCTGGGCCTTGCCGTTGAGGGTGGTGATCACGTCACCGCCCTTCTTGCCCTTTCCGGTGATCATGTCGACCGTGCGGTTGAAGAACAGCCGGTCGTCGTCGCCCGTCAGAACCGGGTCCTCGAGCTTCTCGATCTGGTTGGCACCGAAGACCTGGGAGCTGAAGCCCGTGACCGGGGCCCACATCTCGCCGTTCTGGTAGGTACGCTTGTACTTGAAGTCGATGCCGCCGGTCTGCTCGGAGCCGGTGATGGCGTTGCCGTCGACGATGATGTTGCCGCGCGGCTGGCTGTAGCGGGCGATGGTCACCCGCCGGTTGTGCTTGTTGGTCTTGAGCTCGTCCGCCTGGACGAACTGGATCCAGTTGTCCCGGATCATCAGGGCGAGGACGAGGAGACCGCAGAAGATGGCGATCCGGCGCACGGGCTTGTTCACGGGCGGACCACCTGGGTCATCTCGGCGTCGGGGGACGGGGCGGGGGCCGGCGCGGGCCGGCGGGCCGTGTCACTGATCTTGATCAGGACGGCGATCAGCGCCCAGTTGGCGATCACCGAGGAACCGCCCTGGGCCATGAACGGCATCGTCATACCGGTCAGCGGGATCAGGCCCATGACGCCGCCCGCGACCACGAAGACCTGGATGGCGAAGGCGCCGGACAGGCCGGTGGCGAGCAGCTTGCCGAAGGGGTCGCGGGCGGCCAGCGCGGTGCGCACGCCGCGCTCCACGATCAGCCCGTAGACCAGCAGTATGGCCATCACACCGGCCAGACCGAGCTCCTCGCCGACGGTGGCGAGGATGAAGTCGGAGTTGGCCGCGAAGCCGATCAGGTCCGAGTGGCCCTGGCCCCAGCCCGTACCGAAGACGCCGCCGGAACCGAAGGCCATCAGCGCCTGCGCGATCTGGTCGGAGCTGCCGTCCTTGAACGCGTCGAAGGGGTGCAGCCAGGCGTCCACACGCTGCTGCACGTGGTGCTCGAAGGTGGAGACCGCGACCGCGCCGACGGCCGACATCAGCAGACCGAAGACGATCCAGCTGGTGCGCTCGGTCGCGACGTAGAGCATCACGACGAACATGCCGAAGAACAGCAGCGAGGTGCCGAGGTCCGTCTCGAAGACCAGGATCAGGATCGAGAACGCCCACACCGCCAGGATCGGGCCGAGGTCACGGCCGCGCGGCAGGTACAGCCCCATGAAGCGGCGGCTGGCCAGGGCCAGCGCGTCCCGCTTGACCATCAGGTAGCCGGCGAAGAAGACCGCCAGCACGATCTTGGCGAACTCACCCGGCTGGATCGAGCCCAGACCCGGGATGGTGATCCAGATGCGCGCGCCGAACTTCGCCGGGAAGAACACCGGGGCGATCAAGAGGATCAGCGCCGCCACCATCGAGATGTAGGTGTAGCGCTGCAGGATGCGGTGGTCCTTCAGGACCATCAGGACGACCACGAACAGCGCGATGCCCAGCGCCGAGAACAGCAGCTGGTTGGTGGCGCTGGCGTGGAAGAACTTGCGGGCCTGCAGCCGCGGCGACTGGTCCAGGCGCCAGATGATCACCAGGCCGATGCCGTTGAGGAACGTGGCCATCGGCAGCAGGATCGGGTCCGCGTACTTGGCGAACCGGCGCACCACCAGGTGGCCCACACCGGCCAGCAGACCGAGGCCGATGCCGTAGCCGAGCATGCCGGTGGGCATCTCGCCGTCCATGGCGAGGCCCACGTTGGCGTAGGCGAAGCACGGGATGAGCACGGCGAAGGCCAGCAGCGCGAGCTCGGTGTTGCGCCTGCTGGGCGGGCCCGCGGTGCTGATCGTCGTCGTGTTGGTGGTGTTCGGCATCGGTGAAATCGCTGACATGCGTGTGGCCCCCTACGGCTTCACTGCTGGGCGCTGCTGCACTGCGGGACCAACTTCTGCTCTTCCTCGCTCAGGGTGGGGCCCGGGCTGGGGGCCGGGGTGGCCTGTGCGGCTTCCTTCTCCTTGGCGGGATCCTTCGCGGCCCCACCGGTGCGATCGGCGTTCTGCTTCTCGCTCTCGCGCTGCTGCTGTTGCTCGGCCTTGCGGCGCTCGCCCTCCTTCTTGCAGGCGCCGGCGAGCGTGCCGAGCTCCTTGGCCTTCTGCAGGGCCTGGTCGCGGCTGCCGACCGCGATCGTGTCCACCACGCGGCTGCGCTGGTCGACCGGGAGGTACTTGAGTTCGATCTCGGGGTGGTCCTCGTACAGGCGGCTCAGGCTGAGCCAGGCCAGGTCCTGGTTGATGCCCCGGTAGACGGCCACGTGGTCGTTGTCCTTGGCGCCCACGTAGTACTGCGTCTGCGTCCAGGTGTAGCCCCCGTACAGACCGCCGCCCACCACGCCCAGGGCCAGGGCGAGGATCAGCGAGCGCTTCAGCCACCGGCCCTTGCGGCGGGGCTTGACGAAGTCCTCGTCCGTGAACGGGCCGAAGCCCTCCGGACCGTCGGTGGCCCCCATCGCGTACATGTCGCCGCTGCCGGGCGGCCCGAAGCCGCCGGGCGCGCCGCCGCCGTCCTGCGGCGGCACGGGACGGTGCGCGCGGGCGTGCTCGGCGGCACGGCCGGCCGGGGTGCCCATGGCGTCGCCGCCCAGCTGCACCTGGTGCTCGGCGACCGCGCCGACGATCACCGGGGTGTCGCTGTACTGGCCGGCCAGGGAGTCCCCGCCGTCGACGTCGAGGACGTCGGCGACGATGCAGGTGATGTTGTCGGGGCCGCCGCCGCGCAGGGCGAGCTGGATCAGCTCCTGGACCGTCTCGTGCGGGCCCTGGTAGCTGGCGAGCGTCTCCTCCATCGTCTGGTGGCTGACGACGCCGGACAGGCCGTCCGAGCAGATCAGGTAGCGGTCGCCGGCGCGCACCTCGCGGATCGACAGGTCCGGCTCGACGTGGTCGCCGCTGCCCAGCGCGCGCATCAGCAGGGAGCGCTGCGGGTGGGTGGTGGCCTCCTCCTCCGTGATGCGGCCCTCGTCCACCAGACGCTGCACCCAGGTGTGGTCCTGGGTGATCTGGGTGAGGACCCCGTCGCGCAGGAGGTACGCCCGGGAGTCGCCGACGTGCACCAGGCCCAGGCGCTGACCGGTCCACAGCAGCGCGGTCAGGGTGGTGCCCATGCCCTCCAGCTGCGGGTCCTCCTCGACCATGACGCGCAGCTGGTCGTTGGCGCGCTGCACGGCGGTGCCGAGCGAGGTGAGGATGTCGGAACCGGGGACGTCGTCGTCGAGGGTGACCAGGGTGGAGATCACCTCGGAGGAGGCGACCTCGCCGGCCGCCTGGCCGCCCATGCCGTCGGCGATGGCGAGCAGCCGGGGGCCGGCGTAACCGGAGTCCTCGTTGCCCTCCCGGATCATGCCCTTGTGCGATCCGGCGGCGAAACGCAGTGACAGACTCATGCGCACCTCGCCCGTCGGCTCCGGGTACAGCCCCTTCCCAGCCACGCTGCCCACCCTCCGGTCGTCATGGTCCTACTACTTCCGCAGCTCGATGACGGTCTTGCCGATACGGATCGGCGCGCCGAGCGGAATCGGGGTCGGAGTGGTCAGCCGGGTCCGGTCGAGGTAGGTGCCGTTGGTCGACCCCAGGTCCTCGACGATCCACTGGCCGTCGCGGTCGGGGTAGATCCGGGCGTGCCGGCTGGAGGCGTAGTCGTCGTCCAGCACGATCGTGGAGTCGTGGGCACGGCCGAGGGAGATCGTCTGGCCCTGCAGGGCCACGGTGGTGCCGGTCAGGGAGCCTTCCGAGACGACCAGCTTGGTGGGCGCCCCGCGCCGCGAGCGGTCCGCCCGGCGGCCACCGCCGCCGGACTGCTGCTGGCGCTGCTGCGGCGGCGCGGTCTGCGCCGCACGCGCGGCGCGGGCGCCGTCACCGCGGCGGGACCCGCGCTGGGTCACGCGGGTGCCGAACAGGTCGCTGCGAATGACCTGGACGGCCACGATGACGAACAGCCACAGTACGGCGAGGAAACCCAACCGCATGACCGTGAGGGTCAGCTCTGACATTGCCCCCGCTTCACCCTTCGGCTTGCCGGTAAACGATGGTGGTACTGCCCACGACGATCCGTGAGCCGTCGCGGAGCGTAGCGCGCGTGGTGTGCTGTCCGTCCACCACGATGCCGTTCGTCGACCCCAGGTCCTGGATCGTCGCGGGGGTGCCGACCCGGATTTCGCAGTGCCGGCGGGAGACGCCGGGGTCGTCGATGCGTACGTCCGCTTCCGTGCTGCGCCCCAGCACGAGGGTGGGCCGCGAGATCTGGTGGCGGGTGCCGTTGATCTCGATCCAGCGGCGCGTCTGACCGCCCGCCCCGGTGCTCGGGCCCGGCCCGGTGCGCGGCAGCGGACGCACGCCCGGCGGCGGCGAGGCGGGCATGGGCGGCGCCCCGGCCGGCTGCGGCGGGTAGCCGCCGCCCGCGGCCCGGCCCGCCGGCGGCCTGCCGTGCGGCTCCTGCGACTCGCTGGCGGCCAGCGTGCGGCTGCGCACCCGGTACAGCCCGGTGTCGAGGTCGTCGGCCTTCTCCAGGTGGACCTTGATCGGTCCCATGAAGGTGTACCGCTGCTGCTTGGCGTAGTCGTGGACCATGCCGGACAGCTCGTCGCCGAGCTGCCCCGAGTACGGGCTGAGCCGCTCGAAGTCGGGGGCGCTCAGCTCCACGATGAAGTCGTTCGGGACGACGGTGCGGTCACGGTTCCAGATGGTGGCGTTGTTGTCGCACTCCCGCTGGAGTGCCCCCGCGATCTCGACCGGCTGCACCTCGGACTTGAACACCTTGGCGAAGGTGCCGTTGACGAGACCCTCGAGTCGCTGCTCGAAGCGCTTCAGTACTCCCACGGGGCACCTCCTTCCCTCAGTGACGTCTGTGATGCTCGGTGTCGTTCCTGTACTGCTTACTGATCGTATCCACGCGCCGGGAAAACAGGTGGTTCCCCTTCGGCGCCAGGAGTGACGAGTGTCGCCCCGGCCGCCCCCGCGCTGCGCGCCCACGCGGATCCGCTACGCGGATCGTAGAGGCGGCCCGAGCCCAGTGTCGCGCAACCGGAGCCCTCCCCGTGGTCCCGCACGGGGGCGGCCGGGGGCAACGGGTGTGAAGGCGCCCTCGGAACCGTGCTAATGTTCTCGATGTCGGAAGGCGAACGGACGAAAGCCCGGGCCGAAAAGCCCAGGATCTCGACCTGATAGTCTGAGGACACACCCAATGCGCGGGTGGCGGAATAGGCAGACGCGCTGGATTCAGGTTCCAGTGCCCGAAAGGGCGTGGGGGTTCAACTCCCCCCTCGCGCACCAGTCGGAGAGGCCCCCTCCGAGTGACGATGGTCACTCGGAGGGGGCCTCTCCGCATGTCCGGTCCGCATGTCCGATCCCTATGTCCGGGAAGTGGGCATGCCAAAGGCGTCTCGCGGGCGCCCAGTGATCTTGAACTCACTCGGCGGCCGGCCCGCGGCCACCCACCGCGGCGGGCGGTTCCAGACCGGTCCGGGACGCCAGGAGCCTCAGCGTCCGCAGGACCAGCTCCCGGGCCTCGCCGCGGGTACGGCCGTGATGACCGCTTCCCTCGTGGTGGTCGAGCAGCACGGGAGCGTCGGCGCCGGTGGCCTGCTGGAGGGCCGCACAGAGCTTCCAGGCGTGCCACGGAGGCACCCGTTCGTCATTGCCCCCGCTGATCATCAGAACGGCCGGATACCGGCTTCCCGCGCGCACTTGGTGGTACGGGGAGTACGCGAGGAGATCGGCCAGCGCCGCGGGGTCCCGGGGATCGCCGTACTCCTGCAGCCACTGCTCCCCGAGGCCCCCTGTGGTGTAGCGCGCCAGGTCGGTGAGCGGGGCGGCGCACACCGCGGCCGTGAACAGGTCCGGACGGCGCGTGAGGGCGGCCGCGACCACCAGGCCGCCGTTGCTGGCGCCGACGACCGCCATCCGGCCGGGAGCGGTCTCCTCCTCGGCCAGGAGGTGCCCGGCTGCGGCACAGAGGTCGGCGACGGTCATCCGCTTGCCCCGGCCACGTCCCGCCGCGGCCCAGTGCGGGCCGAGTTCACCGCCGCCCCGGGCGTGCACCCACACGACCCGTCCTCCCGCCCGTAGCCAGGTCGCGGTCAGCGGGTCCCATGTGGGTTCGAGGGGGATGCCGAACCCGCCGTAGACGGTGACGAGCGCGGGGGCCGGCCCCCGCGCTCCGGGGGCGGGGTCGCAGATGGTGACGGGCACGTCACTGCCGTCCTCGCCGCGGGCGGTCGTCGTGCGCAGGGCCGCACGCTCCTCGCCGGGGGCTGCGGCCGGACGGCCCGGTGCGATGCGCAGGGGCCAGGGGCCGTGGTGCGGATCGTCGGCGAGCAGCCAGCACGCCTCCTGCGCCGCCGGCCCGAGTTGGATCCGCGCGGGCCAGTCGAGGGCGGTCTCGACGGACCCCGGGTCGTCGACCGGGCGGACTTCGAGTCGGCGCGTGGTCCCGGTGCGCCACAGGACGGCCAGGCGGGTGCCGCCGGCCGCGGACAGGACGCGCAGGGTCCGCACCCCCGTGCTCCCCGCTCCGGCCGGTGCCGGGACGAGGCTGCGGGCCTCTGCGGAGGTGCCGTTGCGGGCGAGGTCGGCGAGGTCGAGCCGTTCGACACCGCCTGCTGCCACGTAGAGGCTGTCGTCTGCGAGTTCGACGGCGGATGCGCCGTCGCCCACGGGCAGGGCCGACCAGTCGGGTTCGGCTTCCCCGTGCCAGCGGGTCACCCACCACTGCGTCGCGTTCGCCCTTGTCCGCGTGCGCAGAGCCAGGGCGCCGCCGGGACCGGTGCGCAGGACGAGCCGCGCCGGTGCGGTGACGGGCAGGCGCACGGAGTGCGTCGCGCCGCTGGGGAGATGCCGCGCCAGGAGGGTGTGGGTGGTGCGGCTGCCGGCCGTGTAGAGGAGCCAGTCGTCGAGGAAGCCGATGCCCGGGTAGGGCGCGGCGTCGGTCACCTGCTCGGGTTCGCCCGTCCCCCGGGTACGGATCAGGGTCAGTCCGCGGTGTTCCCTGCCCCCGTGGTGCAGCTGCACGACGAGCCGGTCGGCATCGGGGGTGGGCAGCCAGGACGAGATGCGGGTGCTGCTGCCGAAGTCCCGCAGGGCGAGCAGCTCGGCGGGAGCTGCGTCGGGCCTCTGCGCGGTGATGACGTCCCCGTCGGCTCGTTTGCGGTGCCGGAAGACCGTTCCTGCCGCCTCGACGGGCGGGCCGGCGAGCCGACCGTCCGCAGCCCGGTCGACCTCGTCGAGGAGGGCTTCCCATGCGCAGTCGCCCGGTCCGGCCGGAAGGTGGTGCTCCAGCATCTGCCGTTGCCGCTCCAGCCAGCGCCGTGTCGCGTGGGCGCCGGGCTCTTCGAGCCATCGGTACGGATCGGGTGGCGGAACGGTCTCAGGGGACATGCGGGGTCTCCACGGTGGGTGCTGATCGTTCGGGTACCGGGTGCGGTGGTACGCCGATGCTCCGGCCCATGACGGGTGCGGCCAGGGCCAGGAGGAACACGACGACCGCGGCACCGACGACCGTCGGGGTCACTCCCCAGGCGTGGGCGCTCAGCCCCGCCAGCGCGGGTCCCAGCGGCGCCATCGTCTGGGCGAGGAAGCCGACGGCGCTGTGCACCCGCCCCTGCAGTTCCCGCGGTGTGATGCGCATCTGCGCGGAGGAGACGACCACGGCCACGACAGGACCGGTGGCCGAGGCCAGGGCCAGGAACGCCCCCGCGAACCAGCTGCTGCGGAAGGTGGCGAACAGCAGCAGCGCGAGGGCGATGACGGCGGTGGAGACAGCGGTTCCCGAGGACGGGGAGAGTCGTTTCGCGGCCGGTACGGCGGCGACGGACCCCACGAGGCCGCCCACGCCCAGGGCCGCGGTCTGCGCGCCGATGCCGAGGGTGCCGCCGCCGTCCTCGTCCGCGGCGGCGACGACCACCACGAGCAGTCCGTTGAACACCAGGTTGACGATCGTCGAGTTGACGGCTGCATAGCGCAGGAAAGGGCTGTGCCACAGGAAGCGCAGGCCGTCCACTGCCGCGCGCAGCCCCGGCCTGGCCGGCGGATGGGTGCGCAGGTCCGTCCGTACGGCCGCGAGGCATGCCGCGGCCACCAGGTAGGTGGCGGCATCCGCGGCGAAGACCCAGAAGGCGTCGACTGCCAGCATGAGCCCGCCGGCCAGCGGTCCCGCGACCAGGGCCACGAAGGCACGCGACTGCGTCAGGGCGAGGGCGTGGGGCAGGCGTTCGCTCGGCACCAGATCGCGGACGGCGGCGTTCTCGGCCGGGGCCAGGGTGCTGCCGACGGCTCCGAGGAGCGCGGCGACGGTCAGGAGGGCCGGCAGCGGCGTCCGGTGGTACCAGGTGAGCACGGCCAGGGAGGTCAGCACGGCCGCACCGAGCAGGTCGCCGAGGAGCATGACGCGGCGCCGGTCGCACCAGTCGGCGATCAGCCCGGCGGGCAGCCGGGCGACGAGGATTCCCAGCGACAAGGCGGTGCCGGTCAGGCCCGCTTGGCGCACGTCATGCGTGGTGTTCAGCGCAACGACGGGAAGGGCGATCACGGAGGCGGCCGTCCCGGCCGATGACGCGGCTTCGCCGGCGAACACCAGCCAGAAGGAGCGCCCCAGGGGGGGTCTCACGAAGCCGCCCCGGCGAACTGCCGGTCCGCTCGGCGCAGCGGGTGCGCGGCCACGAGCGCGGGAACGGCCGTGAGCAGGACCGTCGCGCATCCGACTCCGGCGGCCCACGGCCAGTTGACCGCCGGCAGCACGCCCTGCCCCAGGCGGCTGGACAGGGGGGCCAGGCACACCAGGACGACCACGGTCGCGAGCACCGCGCCCACGGCGGCCGCGGTGAGGGTCTCCAGCGCGACCAGACGGGTCAGTTGGAAGCGGCTCAGGCCGATGGCGCGCAGGTGGGCGCGCTCCGCCACGCGGTCGCGCTGGGCCAGCGCACAGGTGTTGGCCGCCGACATCAGTGCGTATCCGGTGACGACGGCAACCATCAGGTAGGTGGCGAGCGAGTCGGCGGCACTGCGCGGTGCGAGCCCGGCGAGGTACTCCGAGCGGGAACGCACCTGTTGGCCGGGAGCTGCCGGCCAGGCGTCACTGCGCCCGGTGAGCAGGTAGCGGTCGGCTGCCGTGTCGCGGGCCTGCGCCGGCACGCTGGAACGCGGGAGCAGCAGCGCGGGGAAGGCGAGGTCGCGTTCGTAGACGGCGGTCAGCCGCAGGCTCCGGCTGCGTCCGTCCGCCAGGGTGAGCTCGACCCGGTCACCGAGGTGCCAGCCGCGGGAGTCCGCGAGGGTGATGCCGGCGGCGAACGTCCCCTCCGAGAGCGAGTCGAGCGAACCCCTGCCGACCCCGAGGTCCAGGGCCTCGCCCAGGGCGGCGCCGTCGACCCCCCAGGCCCGCTGCGACTTGGCGGCCTTGCCCGGCCGTGCCACGGTGACCTGCGTGCCGAGCACGGCGGTGGCGTGCACACCGGGTGCGGAGGCGGGAGTGGCCGGCAGGCGCGTCCCCTCCTTCGCCGAGACGACGGCGGTGGCGCGCAGGGCGTGGGAAGCCTGGTCCGAGACCGCCGCGGCGATGTTCGCGTCCGTGCCGAGGAGGCAGGTCGAGAAACCGACGGCCAGCAGGACCGGGACGGCGATGGCGGTGGTGCGGGCGGGAGCGCTGCGCAGCCCGGAGGCCGCCACTTTGCCGAGCCGCCGGTCGGCCAGCCGGAGCAGCGCGGTGAAGGGCAGGCTCAGGACGGGGACGGTCCACGGGGCGAGAACGGCGAGGGACGGGATCAGCAGGAGCGTCAGCCCGGTGGTCATGGCGGCCCGCTGCATGGGCGGTCCACCACCCACCAGGATCATGATGAGCAGCGGCAGGCACGTCGTGAGCACCATGGCGAGACCGAGCACGAGCCGGACGCGGCTGCGGCGCAGCGCGCCGGATGCGCCACGGCTGCGCAGGGCGGCCGTGGGGCTCACCCGGCCTGCCGCGTGAATGCTGCCGAGGCCCGCGACCACCGCCACGCAGCACAGCGCCGCGCACACGGTGGCGAGCGTGAGCAGTGTCGTCGCCGCGTCCGGCAGCGGCACCGTGGCCGGCATCAGGTCGCGATCGGCGAGGAACCGGCGTGCCCCCCAGGCCAGGGGCACCGCACCGGCCACGGACCCCAGCAGTCCGGATGCGGCCGCCAGCCACAGCACGTCCGTGGTCACCAGCATCCTGACTCGGCCCACCGTGGTGCCGAGAGCACGCAGGACGGCGAACTGGTGCAGTCGTTGGCCGGTCCACAAGGAGACGGTGGTGCCGAGGACCATCACGGCGGAGATCGTCACCAGCGAAACCAGCAGGCTCAGCAGGCTCTCCACGTCCTGCCGGCTCTGCCCGCCCGATGCCCAGGCGGCGGTGGGCGACCGCTCGACCGCCATGAGCAGCAGTCCGCACGCGCCCGCCACGGCGGCCGTGACCGTACAGGCGAGAGCCGCGCCCAGCACCCTGGCGGGCCGGACCCGGACTTCGGCGAAGAACAAGCGGCGTGATTTCACGGATACGTACACCCAGACGTGTCGGCATAGTGTGGACCCGGAGGGTGTGTGGGCGGCTTCCGCCGCCGCCCACACACCCTCCGTCTCAAGAGCCGGACATCAGCAGTCCCAGATGCTGTAGGTGCTGATGGGGGCGTCCACGATGGTCTCTTCGTCGAGCTCTTGGAGAGCGAGAACGTTGGACATGCGAGTCACCTCCTTCCGGTCGCTTGTGCGGGTGGGGTTGGTCAGCAGTCCCAGATGCTCATGGTGCTGACGGGGGCGTCGACGACGATCTCTTCGTCGAGCTCCTGCAGGGCGAGAACGTTGGACATGCGAGTCACCTCCTTCCGGTCGCTTGTGCGGGTGGGGTTGGTCAGCAGTCCCAGATGCTCATGGTGCTGACCGGGGCGTCGACGACGATCTCTTCGTCGAGCTCCTGCAGGGCCAGGACGTTGGACATGTGAATCACCTCCTTTGCCTCCCTCTCGGGGTCATGGCCGGTTCAGCAGTTGCCGATGCTGAAGCTGCTGAAGGGGGCATCGACGATCACTTCCTCGTCGAGCTCCTGGAGCGCCAGGACGTTGGACATGCGGGTCACCTCCTTTGCAGGAGAGTTGTCGCCGAACGGCCGGGATGTCCGGCCGGTGATCACGGGATGTCCGCGTGCGCACCCGGCAAGAGCCGTCGTTCGGGTCCTGTTGCGGCCGCCAGGGCCAGCAGTACGCCGGCGGATCCGGTGGCCAAGTCCGTGGAGAGCCGCATCAGTTGATCGCCGCTCATCACCTGCGCGTCGCCGACGGGCGTTGCGTACAGCGCAAGAGCGCGCACGTGTGCGTCGACGTCGGGGCGCCGGCCGGGCTCGCGGTCACTGAGGTGGCTCAGGAGGTAGAGCAGCCCGGCGCGCCCGTGGAACAGGCCGCCCTGGGCGACGGCCTGCACCGCCGCGGCGCGTGCCGCCCCGTCGAGAACCCGTTGGAGCTCCGCGCTTCCGCCCGGTGCCCCGGGAAGGCTGAGGGCGGCGAGCGCCACCCCGGCGGTCCCTTCGGCCAGGTACGGCAGCAGGCGGTTCGAGGAGTGCATCTGCAGCATGCCGTCGGCCATGCGGCCGTGCCGCAGGTCCTGCCGGATGCACCGCTCGGCGGCCTCCTGCCATGCGGGGTCTCCCGTGAGGCCGGCACAGCGGGAGAGGAGCACGGCCGGGCCGGACCAGCCGCGCATGAGGCCGGGGAGGTCGAGGAGGCCGGGTTCGCCCACGCGCTCGGCCACGGTCCGGGCGAGCTGCAGGGCCTCGTCCTTCAGCCCCGCCGACAGGAACAGGTGGGCGATGCCGGTCCGGCCGCTCAGCAGGCCGGGCGAGTCCGGCGGGGAGGCGTCCAGGATGCGGTCGACCACGTCGGCGGCCTCGGGATGGCCCAGGAGGTGCAGCACCCAGGCCGCACCCGCGAGCCCGTCGTACAGGCCGAGGGGGACGTCCTTCGGGGCCCGGCGGACGGCCTGCACCAGCCAGTCGACGTGGACCTGCGGAATCGGTGCGCCCACCGCTTGCAGGGCCAGCAGGACGCCGGGTGCGCCGTTGGCCAGACCGAGCGGCCCACCCGGGGCGTACAGCGAGATGTCACCGGGGTAGAGGCGGTCGTCGCGCTCGGGCGTCGCGGCCTCGGTGATCCCGCGCACCAAGGTGTCGGGCTCGAGCGGCGCGAGGGGGCGCGGGGCGTGGAAACCGGGTGGCAGGGCGGGCGCCAGCGCCAGGCGTTCGACGATCTCGTCGAAGTAGGCGGAGGGCAGGGACGGGTAGGTCTGCCGGGCCATGGCGAGAAGGTGCGCCACGATCTCCGGGGTCCGGCTGATCAGCCCGGTCATCGAGGTGAGCGGGGCCAGCTGACAGCAACCGAGGGCGAACAGGTCCGCGTCCCGGGGGCTCGTGATGGACGTGTGCATGAAACCCGGAGCGCCGAGTGCTGCCGTGCGGGGGGTGTCCACCGGGCCGGCCAGCTCGAAGTCGATCAGGGCGACCGCACCGTCCGGCCGGATCATCACGTTGTGGGGGTGCAGGTCGCCGAAGGCGATGCCCTCCGCGTGGAGATCCGACACATGGGCGGCGAGGAGCCGGGTGACGCGCAGGACCTCGTCGGCGAATGCGCGACGGGAGGCCTCGTCGGGCCGGTGACGAATCGCCGGCGCGTTCTTGCCCACCCAGGCGCTGAACGTCTCGCCCTGGACGTATTCCATCGCCAGGTAGTGGTGCTCCCATTCGGTGAAGAGACCGAACACCTCGGGGACGAACGGCAGGTGCGCGAGCCGGGTGAGGACCTCGTGTTCCCGGTGGAGCCGCTCGACGGCATCGACTCCGTGCTTGTCGAGGCCGGCTCCGGGACGGGCCTCCTTCAGCACCACCTGCCGCCCGTCCGGACCCTCGGCGACGTACACACCCCCCGCGTTGGAGAAGTGCAGGGCCTTGGTCACGCGATAGCCGCCCAGGAGGCCGTCGGTGGTGTCCGTCTGCTGATCGCGCAGAAAATCCGGCACCTCGACCCACTCAGGGACGGTGAACACCGGTCGCCGCATGTCCGGGACGAGTGCGCCGTCCGGGTTCCGCAGTGCGGGCACCCGTGTCCCGTTCTTCAGCTCGCACCACAGTGCGGTGAACGCGCCGTAGCGGACGGAAGC
Source organism: Streptomyces sp. PKA51 (assembly GCF_057552455.1). Lineage (NCBI taxonomy): Bacteria > Bacillati > Actinomycetota > Actinomycetes > Kitasatosporales > Streptomycetaceae > Streptomyces > Streptomyces sp. PKA51. Next base: position 194,582 of record NZ_BAAJPZ010000004.1, on the reverse strand, counting down.
CGGACCCTTTCGCCACCGCAGATCGGAAAGGACGTACGGGCCGGCTTTTCCGGACAGGGCCTGGTCCAGCGCATCGAGCGCGGTGCGAAGCTCCTGCTCGCTGCGCGGATACACGGTCACGGCCTTGCCGCTGGACGCACGGCTCGCATACTTGGTGTTCAGCTTGAGCGTCACCGCGCGGCTGCGCAGGAATTTCCACGGAAGGCGTAAGCTTCGGCACACCGCCCAGACGGCCTCGACCGTTTCTTCGAGAGTTTCCGGTGCGGCCGTCACATGAATTTTCCAGCCCTGGTCCGGAAGTTTTCCGGCATCATCCGGGTGCAACCCGATCCATACGTTCTGCCGGCGCCTGTGCCATCCGCCCGGCAGGTCGCGTGTCACCAGCCCGAGCAGTGAATCCTCGTCCTGACACCGCTCCAATGGTTCGTACCAGAGCGGGTCGGCGAGCATGAACGCCTCGTACCGCGAATCCATCCCCCGTGTCCCCCTGCTTTCTTTTGCACCTCGGAATCCGGCACGTCGGCGCGCTGCGGAGCTCGGCCGGTCATGCCGAGTCGATCGCTCGAAAAAGGATGCGCGCTGGGTGCTGCGACGCAGCCACCCCTGATCACAACGGCCGGATTCCGGCGTCCCCGTTATTCCCCCCAAAGCTGTGTTCGTTCCACATCTTTCAGGGAATGTTCATCCGATTGCAACATGCATCTGATGCATGGCCGAAACCACGCGTCACCACGGGGAGCTTTTCGCCACTGGAATCGGCCGGTCGGATGCCGGACGGGTGCGGGCGTGCCGCGTCTGAACAGGCGTGATGCGCCGGCGAAGGCCGACACGCGCTGCTTCCGGTCATTGCTGCAAGATCATGTCTGGCTCATTCTGCCCCGGTACAGCCCTGATGACCGCCTCTTCCGGCCCTGTCCGCGATGTCACCGAGCCCGGCGGGCCCGCGCCGGACGGGCGGTACCTTCGGGGCACTGTCGTCGACGGGGGAGGAGGCGCCGTGATGGCGCGACTGCCGTTTGTGCCGGGGTTCGCGGAGCCGGTGGGGCGGGGCGCCGCTCGGGCCGGGGGCAAGGCGGTGGGGAAGGCGCTGCGGGCGAAGGTGCCGCGCGCCGCGCACGCCGAGTTCCGGGTGGGGGCCGGGCGGCCGGGGGCCGTGGAGAGCGTGGAGGCGGCCAACGCCGGGCGGCTGGCGGAGCTCGTGCCGATCAGGGTGGGGCGCATGGTGGCCTCGCCGTTCGCCTTCCTGCGCGGTTCGGCCGGGCTGATGGGGTACGACCTGGTGGACACCCCGGTCACGGGGCTGGGCGCCCAGGTGTGCGGGGACGCCCATGCCGCCAACTTCGGGCTGTACGGGGACGCGCGCGGCGGGCTGGTCATCGACCTCAACGACTTCGACGAGACGCTGTACGGGCCCTGGGAGTGGGACGTCAAGCGGCTGGCGGCCTCGCTGGTGCTGGCCGGGCGCGAGGCCGGGGCCGGGGAGGAGAAGTGCCGGGAGTCCGCGCGGGACGCGATGGGCGCCTACCGGCGCACCATGCGGCTGCTGGCCCGGATGCCCGCCAGCGAGGCGTGGAACGCCATCGCCGACGAGGAGCTCGTCTCGCACGCCGACGCCCACCAGCTGACCGGGACGCTGGAGCGGGTCGCGGAGAAGGCGCGGCGCAACAACAGCGCCCGCTTCGCCGCGAAGGCGACGGAGAAGGACGGCTCGGGCGGGCGGCGGTTCGTGGACGCGCCGCCGGTGCTGCGCCGGGTGCCGGACGGGGAGGCGGCCGAGGTCGCCGCGGCGCTCGCCCCGTACCTGGGCACCCTGCCCGCCGAGATGCTGCCGCTGCTGGCCCGCTACGAGGTGCAGGACGTGGCGTTCCGGATCGTGGGCACCGGCAGCGTGGGCCTGCGCTCGTACGTCGTACTGCTGCTCGACCACCGGGGCGAACCGCTGGTGCTGCAGGTGAAGGAGGCCCGGCCCTCCGCGCTGCTGCCGCACGTGGAGAAGGCGGGCTTCGCGCCTGCGCCGGTCGCGCACGAGGGACGGCGCGTGGTGCTGGGGCAGAAGTCGATGCAGGTGGTCAGCGACGTGCTGCTGGGCTGGACGACGGTGGCCGGACGGCCGTACCAGGTACGGCAGTTCCGCAACCGCAAAGGCAGCGTGGACCCCGTGCTCCTGGCCGCCGACGAGCTCGACGACTACGCGCGGATGACCGGGGCCCTGCTCGCCCGGGCGCACGCGCACAGCCTCGATCCACTGGTCGTGGCCGGCTACTGCGGCAAGGGTGAGGAGATCGACGAGGCGATGGCGGACTTCGCCGTGACCTACGCCGACCGCACGGAAGCGGATCACGCAGAGCTGGCGGCCGCGGTGCGCAGCGGGCGGGTGGCGGCCGAGACCGGGATCTGACACCCCCCGGACCTCGTACCCTGGGCGGGTGACGAATCCGGAAGCCGATATTTCCGAGGAGCCCGGCGTCGAGCGTCTCGCCCGGGCGGTGGAGACGGCCGAGCAGGCACTGATCGAGTTCGAGATCGCGGTGGAGACCTTCCGGGTCGAGGTGGAGAACTTCTCCCGCCTGCACCACCAGCGGCTCGGCCCGATGTACGCCCGCCTGGACGAGCTGGAGGCACGCATTGCCGAGGCCGTCGCGGCGCGTACCGGCGCGCCCGAGGACGTGCGGCGGGCGCGCGAGGCACGCGCCATGGTGCAGCCGATGCCCGGGGTCGAGGAGCTGTTCGGCGGCTGGATGGACGGCGAGGGGCTCTCGCCCGAGGCCCAGGCCATGCTCACCGGCCAGCAGGTCAGGCCGCCGCAGCGGGTGCGACCGAGCGAGGAGGCGCGCAAGATCTTCCGTGACCTCGTCCGCAAGGCGCACCCCGACCTCGCCCGCGAGGACGGCGAACGCCGGCGCCGCGAGGAATTCATGGTCCGGGTGAACGCCGCCTACGCCGGCGGCGACGAGGCGCAGCTGCTGCAGCTGGCCGAGGAATGGGCGGCCGGCCCACTGCCGGCGCAGCGCCGGCCGAACCGCAGCGAGGAGCTGTACGCGCGGCTGGAGTGGCTGGCCGACCGCAAGGAGATGCTCTCCGCCCTGGCCGCGGAACTGGAGGAATCCGCCATCGGCTCGATGCTGCGGATGGCCCCCGACGACCCGGACGGGCTGCTGGTGCAGATCGCCGACGGGCTGGTGGCGCAGATCGCCGAACGCGAAGCCCACCTGGCCTCGCTCGTCGCCTAGCGTCCGGTAGCGTCGGAGGCATGGTTTTCGGTTCCGGAGTTCCCACGGTCGCCGTCGACGCCCTGACGTCCGACGCTTTCCTGCTGGACGTGCGCGAGATCGACGAGTGGCAGGCAGGGCACGCCGAGGGGGCGCTGCACATCCCCATGAGCGACTTCGTGGCGCGCTTCGGCGAGCTGACCGAGAAGGCGCCCGAGGGCGGCCGCATCAACGTCATCTGCCGCTCGGGCGGTCGCTCCGCGCAGGTCACCGCCTACCTGGTGCAGCAGGGAATGGACGCGGCGAACGTCGAGGGCGGCATGCAGGTGTGGGAGGCCGCCGGCCGCCCGGTGGTGGCCACCGGCGGTGCGCCCGGCGTGGTGATCTGACGGGGGCGCCGCTCCGGCTGCCGCCGCGGGGGCGTGCCTGGGGGTGGCGCGTTCGACTGCGGGCTGTCGGTGGCTGATCGCGCAGTTCCCCGCGCCCCTACGGGGCGCCCGTCAGGGGCGCGGGGAACTGCGCGACAAGCCACCACGTGCCCGCAGGCAAGGTGCCGTCGCGCTCACGCGGCGGCAGCCGCAAAGGTCCTAGTTCGGTGGGTGGGCGGCCAGGAGGTCGCCCAGGGCCTCCTCGTGGGCGGCGGCCGGGCCCAGCGCGAGTTCGAGCTGCTTGGCCCAGGCGTGGTAGCGGTGCAGGGCGTAGTCGGTGTCCGCGCCGAAGCCGCCGTGCAGGTGCTGGGCGGTCTGCACCACGCGGCGCACGCCCTCCGCCGCCCAGATCTTGGCGACGGCCACGTCGGCCGCGGCCGGCAGCGGGCCGGGGGCGCCGGATTCCAGGCGCCAGGCGGCCTGCCAGAGCGTGGCCTCCATGGCGCGCAGGTCGATGTAGCGGTCGGCGCACTGGACGGCCACGGCCTGGAAGGTGGCCAGCGGGTGGCCGAACTGCTCGCGCTTGCTCGTGTAGTCGCTCGTCATCCGGGCGGCCGCCTCGCCGAGGCCGAGGGCCAGGGCGCAGGTGCCGCAGGTCAGCGTGGTGCGCAGCAGCTCCCAGGCGCCATCGGCGGTGATCAGCTCGGTGTGCTCGGCGCGGACGGAGTCCAGCGTGAGCTGGGCGTGGCGCTCGCCGTTCGTGGAGACCTGCTCGGCGAGGGTGATGCCGCTGCGGCCGGGCGGGAGCAGCGCCAGGACGGTCCGCCCGTCGGGTGTGTGGGCCGGCAGCAGGACGCGGTCGGCGGTGGCGGCCCACGGTACGGCGGTGTGGGCGCCGTCCAGGAGCCAGTGGCCGGTATGCGGGGTGGCCGTGGCGGACAGTGCGGGGGCGTCGTGGCCGGTGCGGCCGTTGGCGCCCACGGTGACGACGAGCTCGCCCCGGGCGAGGGGCGCGAGCAGCTGCCGGGTCTGCGGTGCGGCGCACGCCCGCAGCACCAGGGCCGCCGCGGCGGTCTCCAGCAGCGGTACGCGGGCCAGCACCCGGCCGGCCTCGCGCAGCACCAGGCACAGGGCGAGGGGGCCGAGGCCGGAGCCGCCGTGCTCCTGCGGCACGACGAGGCCCAGCAGGTCGGCGCGGGCCAGGCGCTGCCACAGCGGGCGGTCGAAGTCCTCGGCGACCGCGCCGGGGGTCAGAGCCGGGCTGGGCACGGCGTCGGGGGCGACGCCCGAGAAGACGGCCCGTGCGGCCTCGGCGGCCGCCTGCTGTTCCTCGGTGAAGGTGAAGTCCACTGTGCCGCCCCTTCGTCAGCCGTCCACGTCATCTGACGGTCCGTCAAGATAGGCGCTGCTCCCGCAATTGGGAACGGGTACGGAGCGGGGACGGAACGGCAAGGCGCGGCTGCCGGCGCACGAGCACGTGCCGATCGGCTTCAGCGGTCGAAGTCCAGCTCGACCTCCTCCGTGGCCGGGTGGGACTGGCAGGCCAGGACGTACCCGGCGTCCAACTCGTCCTGCTCCAAGGCGAAATTGCGGTCCATCCGCACCTCGCCGGAGACCAGGAACGCCCGGCACGTGCCGCACACGCCACCCTTGCAGGCGTAGGGGGCGTCGGCGCGGTTGCGCAGCACGGTCTCCAGCAGCGACTCCCCCTCGCGCACCGGCCACCTGCCGCTGCGGCCGTCGAGCTTGGCGGTCACCGTGCTGTGCGCCGGCGTCCCCGCCGGTGCGCCGGTCGGCGCGGGGGCGGCGGAGACCTCCTCGACGTGGAAGATCTCCTGGTGGACGCGCTCGCGGGGAACGCCCAGGGCCTTCAGCGCGCCGCGGGCGCCCTGCACCAGCCCGTGCGGGCCGCACAGGAACCAGCCGTCGACGTCCGGCACGGGCAGCAGGGCCGGCAGCAGCCGGGTCAGCCGCTCCTCGTCCAGCCGGCCGGAGGCGGGGCCGGCCTGCTGCTCCTCGCGGGAGAGGGTCTGCACGAGCTGGAAGCGGTCGGGGAAGCGGTCCTTGAGGTCGGCCACCTCGTCCAGGAACATCGTCGAGGCCGTCGTCCGGTCGCTGCGTATCAGGCAGAACCGGGCGGCCGGCTCGCTCTCCAGCAGTGTGGAGACGATGGAGAGCACCGGGGTGATGCCGCTGCCGCCGACGATCGCCGCGAAGTGGCCCGGGCGCGGGGCGAGCACGAAGCGGCCGGCAGGCACCATCACCTCGACGGTGTCCCCGGGAGCGAGCTCCTTGAGGGCGTACGTGGAGAAGGCGCCCCCCTCCACCAGCCGCACCCCGATCCGCAGCGACCGCGGCCCCTCGGGGCCCGGCGCCCGGCCGCACAGGGAGTAGGTGCGGCGTATCTCGGCGCCGTCGGCCGTCCGGCGCAGCGCCAGGTGCTGGCCGGGCGTGTACCGGAAGATCTCGCGCAGGGCGGCCGGCACCGCAAGGGTGACGGCGACCGAGTCGTCGGTGAGCGGTTCGACGGCCGTGACCCGCAGGGAGTGGAACGCGCCGTGGTGGGCCGCTGCCATCACAACTCCTTGAAGTGGTCGAACGGTTCGCGGCAGGACTCGCAGCGGCGCAGGGCCTTGCAGGCGGTGGACGAGAACCGGCTGAGCAGCGTGGTGTCGGTGGAGCCGCAGTGGGGGCAGCGGATGGCCAGGTCGACCATGACCGGCCCGCCCGCCGCCGTGGGCCGGGGCGGGGCTATGCCGAACTCGGCGAGCTTGCGCCGCCCTTCGGGCGTGATGTCGTCGGTCGACCAGGCCGGCGAGAGGACGGTGCGGACCGTCACCTCCTGCTGGCCGTGGGCGCGCAGCACCTGCCGGACGTCCTCGGACATGGCCTCGATGGCGGGACAGCCGGTGTAGGTGGGGGTCAGCTCCACCTCGACCCGGCCCGGGCCGGTGACGTGCACCTCCCGCAGCACGCCCAGCTCGGCCAGGCTGAGCACGGGCAGCTCGGGGTCGGGGACGGCCCCGGCCAGGGCGCGCAGCTCCTCTTCCAGCGGCGTGGGCTCCAGGGGGGTGCGCGGGCTCACCATGATGCCCCCGGGTGGCTGCGGTGCAGGTGCTGCATCTCGGCGAGCATCCGCCCGAACGGCTCGGTGTGGATGCCCTGCCGGCCGCCGCCGGCCGTCCAGCTGCCGGTCTGCGGGCCCGCGGGGACGGTGAGCGTGGCCCGCTCGACCACGTCGGCGACGGCCTTCGTCCAGCCCTCGCGCAGCTCCGTCCCGTCCACCTCCAGGCCCTCGACGGGCTCGAACAGCTCGCCGGTGTAGCGCCACAGGCCGTCCAGGGCGTCCTGCATCCGGGTGTGGCTCTCCTCGGTGCCGTCGCCGAGCCGCAGCGTCCAGTGCTCGGCGTGGTCGCGGTGGTAGGCGACCTCCTTGACCGCCTTGGCGGCCAGGCCGGCCAGCGGCCCGTCCCCGGCGGCCAGTTGCCCGAACAACAGGTGCTGGTGGACGGAGAAGAACAGCTGCCGGGCCATCGTGCGGGCGAAGTCGCCGTTGGGCTGCTCGACGAGCTGGACGTTGCGGAAGGCGCGCTCCTCGCGGCGGAAGGCCAGCTCGTCCTCGTCGCCGACGAGGGAGAGCAGGGTGCGGGCCTGGCCGAGCAGGTCGAGGGCGATGTTGGCGAGGGCGACCTCCTCCTCCAGCACGGGGGCGTGCCCGGCCCACTCGCCGAGCCGGTGGGAGAGGACCAAGGCGTCGTCGCCGAGGGCGAGCGCCGCGGGAAGGGCGGGTGCCACGGTCACAGGTGCCGCACCCCCTCGGGGATCTCGTAGAAGGTCGGGTGGCGGTAGGGCTTGTCGGCGGCGGGCTCGAAGAAGGGATCCTTCTCGTCCGGCGACGAGGCGGTGATCGCGGCGGAGGGCACCACCCAGATCGAGACGCCCTCGGAGCGCCGCGTGTACAGGTCGCGGGCGTTGCGCAGGGCCATTTCCGCGTCCGGCGCGTGCAGGCTGCCGGCGTGCGTATGGGACAGGCCCCTCCTGCTGCGCACGAACACTTCCCACAGGGGCCAGTCGGTGCCGGTCATGCCGTCGCCTTCCCGTGCTTGGCCGCGTACGCCGCGGCTGCCTCGCGCACCCAGGCGCCGTTCTCGTGTGCTGTGCGGCGCTGGGTGATGCGCTGGTCGTTGCAGGGGCCGTTGCCCCGGAGCACTTCCTGGAACTCGGTCCAGTCGATGGGCCCGAAGTCGTAGTGGCCGCGCTCCTCGTTCCACCGCAGGTCGGGATCGGGCAGGGTGAGCCCGAGGGACTCGGCCTGGGGGACGCAGATGTCCACGAAGCGCTGGCGCAGCTCGTCGTTGGAGTGCCGCTTGATCTTCCACGCCATGGACTGCGCGGAGTGCGCCGAGGCGTCGTCGGGCGGGCCGAACATCATCAGGGAGGGCCACCACCAGCGGTTCACGGCGTCCTGGGCCATCTCGTGCTGGGCCGGCGTGCCGCGGCTGAGGGTGAGCAGCAGCTCGTACCCCTGGCGCTGGTGGAAGGACTCCTCCTTGCAGATGCGGACCATGGCGCGGGCGTACGGCCCGTAGGAACAGCGGCACAGCGGCACCTGGTTGGTGATGGCCGCGCCGTCCACCAGCCAGCCGATCGCGCCGACGTCGGCCCAGGTCAGGGTGGGGTAGTTGAAGATCGAGGAGTAGCGCTGGCGGCCGGCGTGCAGCTTGTCGAGCAGCTCCTCGCGGCTGGTGCCCAGCGTCTCGGCCGCGCTGTACAGATACAGCCCGTGGCCCGCCTCGTCCTGGACCTTGGCCATGAGGATCGCCTTGCGCCGCAGGGAGGGCGCCCGCGTGATCCAGTTGGCCTCCGGCTGCATGCCGATGATCTCTGAGTGGGCGTGCTGGGCGATCTGCCGGACGAGCGTCGCGCGGTAGGCGTCGGGCATCCAGTCGCGCGGCTCGATGCGCTCGTCCGCGGCGACCGCGGCGTCGAACACCGCCTCCAGGGTCTGTGCCTCCGGCGCCGTCGTGGTCATGCCCGTGCCCCCTCGCCTCGCGAACTCTCCCTACCGACCGATCGTTCGGTTCAATGGTGGGCCCGGCCCCGGGGCCTGTCAACCCTGTGGATAACCCGGCGGACGGTCCGCGGGCGGGGATGCGCGCGGCCTTCCCGGGCCCTCCGGGCGCTGGGCCTGCCGGGCCCGCGTCGGTACGGTTCGGGTCGTACACCGCACGGAAGCAGTACGAGAGCAGTACGAGAACAGAGGGAATCGGGGCGGGCATGGAGACGCACGAGGCGGGCGCGCGAGCCGGCGGGGCGGCCGGACGGGCGGGACCCCACCCGCCCGCCGCCGGCGTGAGGAGCCTGTCCCTGCCCGCCTGCCTGGTCGTCACGGCCGGCGCCGCCCTGATCGCGCTGGCCGCGACCATGCACCTGCTGATGGTGTTCCTGCACGTCGCGCCGCAGAACACCGTCAGCAGGCAGCACGCGCAGGCAATAGACGACTACGTCCTTCCCGAGTTCGAGCAGAACTGGAAGTTCTTCGCCCCCAACCCCCTGCAGCAGAACATCGCCGTCCAGGCCCGGGCCGAACTGCGCGGCCCCGACGGCCGCACCACCGTCACCCCCTGGACGAACCTGTCGGCCCTCGACGGCGCCGGCATCCTGCACAACCCCCTGCCCAGCCACACGCGCCAGAACGAACTGCGCCGCGCCTGGGACTTCTACGCCGCCACCCACGACGTCCAGGAACGCCCCCAGGGCCTGCGCGGACGGCTCTCCGAGAGCTACCTCCGGCGCATCGTCGTCTCCCGCCTCGGCGCGCGGCGCGAGGGCCGTCCCGTCGACCGCGTCCAGGTCAGGACCGTCACCACGCCCATCGACCCGCCGCCCTGGAGCCAGGAGAAGGCCGACACCGCACCCGTCCAGCGGGTGCTCGCCTGGTGGCCGGTGACCGGCGACGACCTCGCGGAGGCCCGGACCCGATGAACGCCTCGACCACCACCGCCCTCCGGCGCGGCATCGACCGCGTCACCGGCTCCTCCCTCGGGCCGTACCAGAGCGCCCTCCTGCGGATCGGCCTGTCCTTCGTGTGGGTCGGCTACCTGCTGCGCGAATGGCCCCACCGCCACGAGCTGTACGGCCCGAACGCCCCCTGGGGCTGGTCGCTGGCCCGCGAGCTGACCGCCGACAACCACGCCTTCACCGTGCTCATGTGGTCCGACGGCCGCTGGTGGTTCGAGGCCGTCTACGCGCTGGCCGTCGTCTCGGGCGTGCTGCTCCTGCTGGGCTGGCGCACGCGCACGATGTCCGTGCTGTTCATGCTCGGGGTGCTCGCCCTGCAGAACCGCAGCGTCTTCGTCGGCGACGGCGGCGACAACGTCGTCCACCTGATGTCCATGTACATGGTCTTCACCTGCTGCGGCCGGGTCTGGTCGCTCGACGCCCGCCGCGCGGCGCGCCGGGCCCGCGAGGGCGCCGGCCCCGGGCGGGACACGACGGGCGTCGTGCTGTGGGGCGTGTGCGGAACGGCCCTCGCCGCCGCCCAGGTCCTCGCCGACCCCGCACTGTCGTGGACGCAGCACGGCCCCCTCCCGGGCATCGGCTGGGCCGCGGCCCTGTGGGGCCTGTGGTGCGCGCACGGCCTGTGGTGGGTGGTCTGCCGCCACGCGCCCGGCGAGCCGCGGACCGTGATGGACGTGCTGTGTCATCTGGCGCACAACGCCGCCCTGCTGGTGATCATGGCCGAGGTGTGCCTGATCTACGCCACGGCCGGCTGGTACAAGATCCAGGGCTCGCGCTGGCAGGACGGCACCGCGCTGTACTACCCGATGCACATCGACTACTTCTCCCCCTGGCCCGCGCTCTCGCACGCCCTGGCGTCCGACGGCACGATGGTGATGCTGCTCAGCTACGGCACGGTGTTCGCCCAGGCGGCCTTCCCCTTCACCCTGCTGAACCGGCGGGTGAAGAACGTGCTGCTGCCGGTGATGATGGCCGAGCACGTGGGCATCGCCGTGCTCATGGGACTGCCGTTCTTCTCCCTGGCGATGATCGTCACCGACGCGGTGTTCCTGCCGACGTCCTTCCTGCGTCGGATCGGGACGGCAACCGGACGGCTGGCAGGACGGCTGACGGCGCGGCTGCCCGGCCGGGCGGTCCCGTCGGCCGGCACCACCGGCGGCCCCGAGGGCCCCGGCGAGGCCGCCGGGGACCGTCCCAAGGCGTCGACTCCCGTCGGCGGACCCTAGGCTGAGCCCATGACCAGGCACGACGACTCCGAAACCACGGCGGCGCCGGAGCGGTGGGCCGCCCTGGCGCCCGACGCCGTGCTCCTCGACGGCTTCCACGCCCTCAAGCACGCCCTGCGCTTCGGAGCGCCGGTGAGCATGGCCCTGACCAGCGACCGGGCGGCCGCACTGGAACTGGCCGAGGACCTGGCCGACGACCTGACGGACCGGCTCGCGGACCTCCTGGTGGAGGTGCCCGCGCAGACCCTGCGCAGCCTGCTGCCCAGGGTCCACCCGACGGGAGTGGCCGCCCTGGCCGGCCGCCCCGACCGCGACGCCCACCTGCAGGCGCTGGCCCGGCGGCCCCGAAAGGCGCCCGTCGTCGTCCTCGACAACCCCCGCAACCTCGGCAACGTCGGCGCGGTGGTGCGCCTCGCGGCCGGGTTCGGGGCCACCGGCGTCATCACCACCGGCACCATCGACCCCTGGCACCCCAACGCGGTGCGCTCCGGGGCCGGGCTGCACTACGCGACGGCCGTCGAGCGGCTGCCGGCGCAGGAGCTGCCGGACGGTCCGCTGTACGTCCTGGACCCGGAGGGCGAGGACATCCGTGCCGTCGCCGTGCCCGACGACGCGCTGCTCGTCTTCGGCTCGGAACGGCACGGGGTCTCGGCGGAGCTGCGGGGCAGGGCGGACCGCCTGGTCGCCCTGCCGATGCGGCCGCAGGTGTCGAGCTACAACCTCGCCACGAGTGTGGCGATGGCCTTGTTCCACTGGGGTTCGGGGGGACGGGCTTCCTAGGGCCTGTCCGGCCGATCGCGCAGTTCCCCGCGCCCCTTACGAGGCGCTAGGCCTGGCGGCGGACCTCCACCACGCGGAAGCGGGGGGCCACGAACGCGCTGTCGCACAGCACCGCGTTGGCCGCCGGGTTGCCGCCGGAGCCGTGGAAGTCGGAGAAGGCCGCGGTCTGGTTCACGTACACACCGCCCGTGAGGTTCAAGGAGAGCTGGGCGCACTCCTCCAGGCAGGCCTCCTCCACCAGACGCTCGACCTCCGGCGACGTGGTGTACGCGCCGACGGTCATGGCGCCCTTCTCCCGCACCGTGCGGCGCAGCAGCTCGACGGCGGCCTCCGCGGAGTCGACCGCCACCGCGAAGGACACGGGGCCGAAGCACTCGGAGAAGTACGCCGCTTCGGCATCCGGCTTGGCGCCGTCCAGCTTGACCACGACCGGGGTGCGCACGGTGGCCCCGGGGAAGTCGGGGTTGGTCAGCGTGCGCGAGGCCAGGGCGACCTCGCCCAGCTGCGCGGCCGCGTCGATGCGGGCCTTGACCTGGTCGTTGACGATCGCGCCGAGCAGGGCGTTGGCCCGGGCGTCGTCGCCCAGCAGCTTCTCCACGGCCATGGCGAGGTCGGCGACCACCTCGTCGTACGACTTGTGGCCGGCATCGGTGGCGATGCCCTCGCGCGGGACGAGCAGGTTCTGCGGGGTGGTGCACATCTGGCCGCTGTACAGGGACAGGGAGAAGGCCAGGTTGGAGAGCATGCCCTTGTAGTCGTCGGTGGAGTGGACGACGATCGTGTTCACGCCGGCCTTCTCGGTGAAGACCTGCGCCTGGCGGGCGTTGGTCTCCAGCCAGTCGCCGAAGGCGGTCGAGCCGGTGTAGTCGATGATGCGGATCTCGGGCCGCACCGCCAGGGACTTGGCGATGCCCTCGCCGTCCCGCTCGGCGGCCAGCGCGACGAGGTCGGGGGAGAAGCCGGCCTCGCGCAGCACCTCGCGCGCGATGCCCACGGTCAGCGCGAGCGGCAGCACGGCCCGCGGGTGCGGCTTGACCAGCACGGCGTTGCCGGTGGCGAGGGACGCGAACAGGCCCGGGAAGCCGTTCCACGTGGGGAAGGTGTTGCAGCCGATGACCAGCGCGATGCCCCGGGGCACGGGGGTGAAGCGCTTGTCCAGCTTCAGGGGGTCGCGCTTGCCCTGCGGCTTGACCCACTCCGCGCTCTCGGGCGCGGCCGCGGTCTGCTCGGCCAGGGCATAGACCACGGCCTCCAAGCCGCGGTCCTGGGCGTGCGGGCCGCCGGCCTGGAACGCCATCATGAACGCCTGGCCGCTGGTGTGCATCACGGCGTGCGCGAACTCGTGCGTACGGGCGTTGATGCGGGCCAGGATCTCGGCGCTCACCGCCGCCCGGGCCAGCGGCCCGGCCTCGCGCCAGGCCGGCATGGCCGCGCGCATGGCGGGCAGCAGGACGTCGGTGTCCACGTGCGGGTACTCGATGGAGAGGTCGATGCCGTACGGCGAGACCTCGGAGCCGGCCCAGCCGTCGGTGCCGGGCTGGTCGAGCTCGAAGCGCCGGCCGCGCAGCGCGTCGAAGGCCGCCTGACCGGCGGCGGCGTCGAGGCTGCCGGGCACGCCCTCGGGGCCGTAGGCCTTGGGGTGCTCGGGGAAGGGGGACCAGTAGGCGCGCGTGCGGATGGCCTCCAGCGCCTGGTCGAGCGTCGGGCGGTGCTTCTCGATCAGCTGAGCGGTGGTGAGTCCGGCGGTCACGTCTGACCAACTCCTCGTCGAGCGGGGCTCCGATACGGGGGACCAGATGCACCCCCGGTGGATACAGTAACCGAACGATCGGTCGGGACAAGGGGGCCCGGCGAACCTGTGGACAACGCATCGGGGAGGATCACTGCCATGACCGCAATCGACCCGGCCCGTGCCGTCGCCGTCGTCGGCACCGGCACCATGGGCCAGGGCATCGCCCAGGTCGCCCTGACCGCGGGGCACCCCGTACGGCTGTACGACGCCGCGCCCGGCCGCGCGGAGGAGGCGGCGGGGGCGATCGCCGCCCGGCTCGGCCGCCTGGTGGACAAGGGCAGGCTCGACACCGCCGTACGCGACGCGGCCCTCGCCCGGCTGCGGCCCGCCGCGCAGCTCGCCGAACTCGCCGGCTCCGCGCTGGTCATCGAGGCGATTGTGGAGCAACTCGGCGTCAAGCAAAAGCTGTTCGAGGAGCTGGAACAGGTCGTTGCGCCGGACTGCCTGCTGGCCACCAACACCTCCTCCCTGGCCGTCACCGCCGTCGCCGCGGCCCTGCGCCACCCCGGGCGCTTCCTCGGCCTGCACTTCTTCAACCCCGCGCCGCTGATGCCGCTGGTGGAGGTGGTCCGCGGCTTCGCCACCGACGCGGCGGCCGCCGAGCGGGCGCGGGCGACCATGACGGCCTGGGGGAAGACGCCGGTGGCCTGCGCGGACACCCCCGGCTTCATCGTCAACCGCCTCGCCCGGCCCTTCTACGCGGAGGCGCTGCGGGTGTACGAGGAAGGGGCGGCCGACCCCGCGACGATCGACGCCGTCCTGCGGGAGAGCGGTGGCTTCCGCATGGGTCCCTTCGAGCTCACCGACCTCATCGGCCAGGATGTGAACAACTCGGTCACTCATTCGGTGTACGAGGCGTTCTTCCACAGTCCGAAGTTCACGCCGTCGCTGGCGCAGGGCCGGCTGGTGCAGGCGGGGCTGCTGGGCCGGAAGACCGGCCGCGGGTGGTTCACGTACGGCGAAGGGGCCGAGAAGCCCGAGCCCGGCACGGCCGAGCCGTGCGCGGCCCCCGCCGAGGTGGGGTACCGCCACCGCCTCACCGGACCCGCCGCGGTCCTGCCGCAGATGATCGAGGAAGCGGGCATCAAGATCACCCGTGACGGCGGACAGGACACCCACGACGGCGGCATCGTCCTGCCCGGCGGAACCGAGCTGTGCCTCACGGACGGCCGGGGGCCCACCAACGCCGCGCACCTCGGTCCCCGCATCGACTTCGACCTGGCCCTGGACTACCGCACCTGCACCCGCGTGGCCCTGGCGCCCTCCCGAACCGCCCCGGAGGCCGACGTCCGGGCGGCCGTCGGCCTCTTCCAGGCCCTCGGCAAGAAGGTCAGCGTGATCGGCGACCTCCCCGGAATGATCGTCGCCCGTACGGTCGCCCTCCTCGCCGATTTCGCCGAGGACGCCGCCGGCCGGGGCGTGGCGAGCGCCGAGGACATCGACACCGCCATGCGCCTGGGCGTGAACTACCCCGCCGGCCCGCTGGAGTGGGGGCGGTCGCTCGACACCGCCTGGCTGCGGCAGTTCTTGCTGAACATGGACCACGAGTACCCCGGCGGACGCTACAGCGCCTGCCAGTCCCTGCGCCGCCGTGCGGCCGTCGAAGAGAGCCTGCTGTAATCATGACCATGGCCAAGCGCGACACCTACACGCCCGAATCGCTGCTCGCGGTCGCCGTCAAGGTGTTCAACGAGCGGGGCTACGACGGCACGTCCATGGAGCACCTCTCCAAGGCGGCCGGGATCTCCAAGTCCTCGATCTACCACCACGTCAAGAGCAAGGAAGAGCTCCTGCGCCTGGCGATAAGCCGGGCGCTGGACGGGCTGTTCGCCGTGCTGGACGAGCCCGGGGCGAGCACCGGGCGGGCCGTGGACCAGCTGGAGCACGTCACCCGGCGCACGGTCGAGGTGCTCATCACCGAGCTGCCGTACGTGACGCTGCTGCTGCGGGTGCGCGGCAACACCGGCACCGAGCGCTGGGCCATGGAGCGCCGCCGCGAGTTCGACCACCGGGTGGCCGCTCTGGTGAAGGAGGCCGCCGCCGAGGGCGACCTGCGCCAGGACGTGGACGCGCGGCTGGCGACCCGGCTGCTCTTCGGAATGATCAACTCGGTCGTCGAGTGGTACCGGCCGGAGCGCGGCGGCGCCGCCACGGCCGACGAGGTCACCGCCGCCGTGATCCACACGGCCTTCGACGGCCTGCGCACGGACCGCTGAGGCGCTCGGCCGCCCCGCACGGGCCCGGCCCCCGGGCCGGCCCGTTTCAGTGCGCGTCCTGCGAGGGGTGGACGTCGTCCATGTCCGTCTCCTCGAACACCAGCAGCGTCCGGGTGCTCAGCACTTCCTCGATCGCCTGGATCCGGGTCAGGACCAGCTCCCGCAGGGCCCGGTTGTCGCGCGTGTGCACCAGCAGCAGGACATCGAAGTCCCCGCTGACCAGGGCGATGTGCGCGGCACCGGGCAGCTCGCGCAGCTTGTCGCGCACCGTGCGCCAGGAGTTCTGGACGATCTTCAGCGTGATGTACGCGGACGCGCCGTGCCCCGCCCGCTCCTGGTCTATTCGCGCCCCGAAGCCCCGGATGACGCCGTCGTCGATGAGCCGGTTGATGCGCGCGTAGGCGTTGGCCCGCGAGACGTGCACCCGCTCGGCCACCGAGCGTATCGAGGCCCGGCCGTCGGCCTGGAGCATGCGCAGGATCGACCGGTCGATCTCGTCGAGCGGACGGGCCGGTGGTCTGCCCCCCGACGTGGCCATCTGTTCGTCCCGCATACCGCCATGCCTCCCCTTCATGGACGCGCTGTCCATATCTCAGGCTGTGGAGAACCGTTTGTCCACAGGCTCGGGCCGCCTGTAGCCAAAAAGTGTCGACGACCGAACAATCGGTAGGGAGAGCGCACGACGCTTTCCGGTCAGGCTCGTCCCAAGAGGAGGTGCTCGCCATGACGGTTCTGGAGCAGCCGGGTCCCTACCGGCCCACGCCGCCCCCCGCCTGGCAACCCCGTACCGACCCGGCGCCGCTGCTGCCCGACGCGGAGCCGTTCCGGGTGCTGGGCACCCCCGCGGCCGACGGGCTCGACCCGGCCCTGATGCGCCGGCTGTACGGGCAGCTGGTGCGCGGCCGGCGGTACAACACCCAGGCCACCGCGCTCACCCGGCAGGGGCGGCTCGCCGTCTACCCCTCCTCCACCGGCCAGGAGGCCTGCCAGGTCGCCGCCGCGCTCGCCCTCGAAGAGCGCGACTGGCTCTTCCCCAGCTACCGCGACACCCTCGCCGCCGTCGCCCGCGGCATGGACCCGGTGCAGGTCCTGACCCTCCTGCGCGGCGACTGGCACACCGGCTACGACCCCCGCGAGCACCGCGTCGCCCCCCTGAGCACCCCGCTGGCCACCCAGCTCCCGCACGCCGTCGGCCTCGCCCACGCCGCCCGCCTCAAGGGGGACGACGTCGTCGCCCTCGCCCTGGTCGGCGACGGCGGCACCAGCGAGGGCGACTTCCACGAGGCGCTCAACTTCGCGGCCGTCTGGCAGGCACCCGTCGTCTTCCTCGTGCAGAACAACGGCTTCGCCATCTCCGTGCCGCTCGCCAAGCAGACCGCCGCGCCCTCCCTCGCCCACAAGGCCGTCGGCTACGGCATGCCCGGCAGGCTCGTCGACGGCAACGACGCCCCCGCCGTCCACCAGGTCCTCACCGAAGCCGTGCGCCGGGCCCGCGCCGGCGGCGGCCCCACCCTCGTCGAGGCCGTCACCTACCGCATCGAGGCGCACACCAACGCCGACGACGCCACCCGCTACCGCGGTGACACCGAGGTCGAGACGTGGCGCGCCCACGACCCCCTCGCCCTGCTCGAACGCGAGCTGACCGCCCGCGGGCTGCTCGACGACGCCGGCATACGCGCCGAGGCGGAGGCCGCCGAGCGGCTCGCCGCCGACCTGCGCGAGCGGATGAACCAGGACCCCGCCCTGGACCCGATGGAGATGTTCACGCACGTTTACGCCGAGCAGACTGCCCAACTGCGCGAGCAGGCAGCACAATTGCGTGCTGAGCTGACCGCCGCGGGGGAGCTGCCGGGGCCCGGTGAGGCCCCCCAGGAAGGAAGGCCGCGATGACCACCGCGCCCGCCGCAACCGGCCGCAAGCCGGCCACCATGGCCCAGGCCCTGGGCCGCGCGCTGCACGACGCCATGGCCGACGACCCCACCGTCCACGTCCTCGGCGAGGACGTGGGCACCCTCGGCGGCGTCTTTAGGATCACCGACGGCCTGGCCAAGGAGTTCGGCGAGGACCGCTGCACCGACACGCCCCTGGCCGAGGCCGGCATCCTCGGCACGGCCGTCGGCATGGCGATGTACGGGCTGCGGCCGGTGGTCGAGATGCAGTTCGACGCCTTCGCCTACCCCGCCTTCGAGCAGCTCGTCAGCCACGTCTCCCGCATGCGCAACCGCACCCGCGGCGCCCTGCCCATGCCCATCACCGTGCGCGTGCCCTACGGCGGCGGCATCGGCGGCGTCGAGCACCACAGCGACTCCTCCGAGGCCTACTACCTGGCCACACCCGGCCTGCACGTCGTCACCCCCGGCACCGTCGCCGACGCCTACGGGCTGCTGCGCGCCGCGATCGCCTCCGACGACCCCGTCGTCTTCCTGGAGCCCAAGCGGTTGTACTGGGGCAAGGACGACTGGGACCCCGAGCACCCCGAGCCGGTGCCCGGCATCGGACGCGCGGTCGTGCGCCGCCCCGGCACCTCCGCCACCCTCGTCACCTACGGCCCCTCCCTGCCCGTGTGCATGGAGGCCGCCCGCGCGGCCGCCGCGGAGGGCTGGGACCTGGAGGTCGTCGACCTCCGCTCGCTCGTCCCCTTCGACGAGGAGACCGTGTGCGCCTCCGTGCGCCGCACCGGGCGCGCGCTGATCGTCCACGAGGCCGCGGGATTCGGCGGCCCCGGCGCGGAAATAGCGGCAAGGATCACCGAGCGCTGCTTCCACCACCTGGAGGCACCGGTGCTGCGCGTGACGGGCTTCGACGTGCCGTACCCGCCGCCCATGCTCGAAAAGCACCACCTGCCGGACGTGGACCGGGTGCTGGACGCCGTGGCACGGCTGCAGTGGGAATCCGAATGGACCTCCGACGACTATGAGAGTGGTGCGCGCTGATGGCGGTCGTGCGCGAATTCACGCTGCCCGACCTGGGTGAAGGACTCACCGAGGCACAGGTCGTCCGCTGGCTCGTCGCCGTCGGCGACGTGGTCGCCGTCGACCAGCCCGTGGTCGAGGTCGAGACGGCGAAGGCCATGGTGGAGGTGCCCTGCCCCTACGGAGGCGTGGTCACCGCCCGCTTCGGCGACGAGGGCACCGAACTGCCCGTCGGCGCACCGCTGCTGACCGTCGCCGTCGGCGAGACGGCCACCGCGCCGGGCGCCGGCGCCGCCGAGGAGGGCTCCGGCAACGTCCTGGTCGGCTACGGCACCCAGGCCCCGGCCGCCGGCCGGCGGCGCCGGGTACGGCCGCAGGCCCGGCCGGCCGCCTCGGCCCCCGCCCCCGCCCCTGCTCCTGCCCCCGATCCCGAGCCGGAGACCGCCGGCGAGGGCCGGGCCGTGGCGGTCATCTCCCCGCTCGTGCGCCGGCTCGCCCGCGAACGCGGCGTGGACCTCGGCCGGCTCCACGGCTCCGGACCCGACGGGCTCATCCTGCGCTCGGACGTCGAACAGGCCGCCGCGGCCGGACACGGCGAGCACCCGCAGCACACCGAGCCCGGCGGGCACGTCGTCCGCGCCGTCCCCGCCGCAGCCGGCCCCCCGGCCGCCCGGCCCGCCGCCCGCAGCGGCCGCCGCACCACCGCCGGCCGCAAGAACAACGACGGCCTGCGCGTACCCCTGCGCGGCGCACGGGGCGTCGTCGCCGAGAAGCTCAGCCGCAGCCGACGGGAAATCCCCGACGCCACCTGCTGGGTCGACGCGGACGCCACCGAGCTGCTGGCCGCCCGCCACGCCATGAACGCCTCCGGCGGCGCCAAGGTCTCCCTCCTCGCCCTGCTCGCCCGCATCTGCACGGCAGCACTCGCCAAGTACCCCGAGCTGAATGCCACCGTCGACTCCGAGGCCCACGAGATCGTGCGGCTCCCCGACGTCCACCTCGGCTTCGCCGCCCAGACCGACCGGGGCCTGGTCGTCCCCGTCGTCCGCGACGCCCACGCGCGCAACGCCGTCGAACTCTCCGTCGAAATGGCACGCCTGACCGAGGCCGCGCGGGCCGGGAAGATCAGCCCCGCCGAGCTCACCGGCGGCACATTCACCCTCAACAACTACGGGGTGTTCGGCGTCGACGGCTCCACGCCCATCATCAACCACCCCGAAGCGGCCATGCTCGGAGTCGGCCGAATAGCGCCCAAGCCCTGGGTCCACGAAGGCGAGTTGGCCGTACGCCAAGTGGTCCAGCTGTCCTTCACCTTCGACCACCGCGTGTGCGACGGAGGCACGGCAGGCGGCTTCCTGCGGTACGTCGCCGACTGCGTCGAACAGCCGGCGGTGCTGCTGCGCACCGTCTGAGGCCGATACTCGGAAGGTGACCGAATACGACGCGGTGGTACTGGCCGGGGGAGCCGCCCGGCGCCTGGGCGGAGCCGACAAGCCCGCCGTCCGGGTCGGCGGGCGCCGGCTCCTCGACCGGGTCCTCGCCGCCTGCCCCGACGCCGGGCGGACGGTGGTCGTCGGACCACGGCGCCCCACCGTCCGGCCCGTGACCTGGACCCGCGAGGAACCACCCGGCGGCGGCCCCCTCGCCGGCCTCGCCGCCGGCCTGCGCTGCGTACGGGCCGAGGCCGAGCGGGTGCTCGTGCTCTCCGCCGACCTGCCCTTCCTCGCCCCCGGCACCGTGCACGGCCTCCTCGGCGCCCTCGACCCCGCCGAAGCCGCGCTGCTCGTCGACGGCGAAGGCCGCGACCAGCCACTCGTCGCCGCGTACCGCACCGAGGCACTGCGGCGCGAGATCGGCCTCCTCGCAGCCG
This sequence comes from Streptomyces sp. PKA51, assembly GCF_057552455.1. Classification (NCBI taxonomy): domain Bacteria; kingdom Bacillati; phylum Actinomycetota; class Actinomycetes; order Kitasatosporales; family Streptomycetaceae; genus Streptomyces; species Streptomyces sp. PKA51. Next base: position 174,188 of record NZ_BAAJPZ010000004.1, on the reverse strand, counting down.
AACACGGCACGCTCAGCGGGCTGCCCGTACGGCTGCTCGCCGGCGAACTGACCACACAGCGCGTGCCGGTCACCGAGGGCGGCCACGGGGCCGCCGCCGCAGCCCTCGACTGCGACACCTGGGAGGACATCAGCCGGGCCCGCGCACACATCAGGGACGATGGGACCGTGCTCGAAGAATGGATCTCCGCCGTCAAGGCCGAACTCGGCATCGACCTCGACGTCGACGTAACCGGCCTCCTCGACCTCGCACGCGACGCCGCCCACGGCGTGGCCCGGCCCGCCGCGCCCCTGACGACCTTCCTCATCGGCTACGCCGCCGCCCAGCGGGGCGGCGGGCCCGAAGCGGTCGCCGAAGCGGCCCGTGCGGCGGGAGAACTGGCGCGGCGGTGGGCGGCGGAGGCCGCCGGGGAGCAGGCATGATCAACGGCGACGGTCGGGAGCGCGGGGACGGCGACGCGCGGGCCGCGCGGGCCGCGCGGGCCGCTTCCGCGGACGACGACGAGGCGGGGCTGGACCGGGCGACGGCGGAAGCGTTGGCGTTGCTGGCGGAGGAGCGGCGGGGGGCGCCTGGGCCGCCGCGGCGGTATCGGGTGCGGCCGGCGGGGCGGTTCGACTTCGACTTTGCGGCGGATCCGTTCGGGGCGGTTTCTTCCCCCACCCCGCCCTCCCCCAGCTACCGCTGGGGGGACCCCCATCCCGAACCCGGAGCTGCGCCCCAGGGCCCGCTGGACGGGAACGGGGCTGCGCCCCAGGACCCCCTGGACGAGACCGGGGCTGCGCCCCAGGACGCCCGAGCTGGAACGGGGGCTGCGGCCCAGGAGTCCCTGGACGGGATCGGGGCTGCGCCCCAGGGGTCCCGGGCTGGAACCGGGACTGCGGCCCGGACCCCCTTGAGTGGGGCTGGGGCTGCCGTCGGCGGCGGTGACGCCGGCATCGTGGGCGCGGACGGCGCTGACGAGCGCGTCGGCGCGAGCCGCGAGCGGTGCGGTGCGGACGCCGCCGCACTGGGGCAGGCCGATGCGGCTGCCGCCGTCCCGGACGGCCCGGCCTCCGGTACGGGGCCCGGCTCGGCCTCCGGCATGGGGTCCGGCTCGGCCTCCGGTACGGGGGCCGCCGCCTCCGGCCGCGTCGGTGCCGTGTCTCCCGCCTCCGGCCGCGACGGCGTCGGGTCGGCTGTCTCCGGCCCCGACGGTGCCGGGTCCGTCGCCTCCGGCTGCGACGGCGCGGTGCCTCCCGCCTCCGAGCCGGACGGGACCCGATGGTTCGCCTCCGAGCCCGACGGCGCCCTGCCGACCGCTCCCGATCCCGCCGGTGCCGGGTCGGCCGCCTCCGAGCCGGACGGCGCCGTGCCGACCGGTCCCGAGTCGAACGGCGCTGTGCCTCCCGCCTCCGGCCCCGCCCCCGCCGCGTCGGCCGCCTCCGGCCGCGACGGCACTGGGCCGACCGCCCCCGACCCCGCCGACGACCTGTCTCCCGCCCCCGACCCCGCCGACGCCGGGTCGACCGCCCCCGGGCGTTCCCGCCCCTCCTCCTCCCGCCCCTCCCATGCCTCCCCTGGGCGCCTTCGGGCCTCCTCCGTCATCCCCTGGGCCCTCGCTCGGGACGTTGCCGGTGGGGCTGTTGGGGCCCTTGGGGTGCGGGAGGTGGCTGTTGGGGAGGCGTTGGGGCAGACGCTCGCCGATGGGCTCACGGCGCTGGTCGATCTGCCGTCGTTCGATACCTCCGCCATGGACGGGTGGGCCGTTGCCGGGCCCGGGCCGTGGCGGGTCGGTGGGGACGAGGGGATTCTCGCCGGGCGGGGGAGCGTTGCGCCGTTGGCCGACGGGCATGCCGTGCGCATCGCCACCGGGGCGCGTGTGCCGCCCGGGGCGACGGCCGTGTTGCGCAGTGAGCACGGCGTCGTGGGGCCGCACGGGGAGTTGCAGGCGCAGCGGCGGGTGACGCACGGTCAGGATGTGCGGCCGCGGGGGCAGGAGTGCCAGAAGGGCGACGAGTTGTTGCCGGCCGGTACGTTCGTCTCGCCCGCCGTGCTGGGGCTGGCCGCGGCGTGCGGGTACGACCGGGTGCGGGTCGTGCCGCGGCCGCGGGTGGAGGTGCTGGTCCTCGGGGACGAGCTGCTGCGCGAGGGGTTGCCGCACGACGGCCGGATCCGGGACGCGCTGGGGCCCATGCTGGGCCCGTGGCTGGAGGCGCTGGGTGCCGAGGTGGTGGCCACACGGCGGCTGGGCGACGAGGCGTCGGCGCTCGGCGGCGCGCTGGAGGCGTCGGACGCGGATCTGGTGCTGACGACGGGCGGCACGGCCGCCGGTCCGGTCGACCATGTGCACCCCACGCTGCGCCGGCTGGGCGCGGAGTTGCTGGTGGACGGGGTGGCCGTGCGTCCCGGTCATCCGATGCTGCTCGCACGCCTGGGCGACGGCCGGCACCTGGTGGGCCTGCCGGGCAATCCGCTGGCCGCCGTGGCCGGGCTGTTCACGCTGGCCGCGCCGTTGTTGCGGGCGCTCGCCGGTCGTCCGGCGGCGCAGCGGTCGTGGGCGCAGGTGGCCGAGGTGGTGCCGGGGCACGCGAGCAGTACGCGCCTGGTGCCCGTGGTGCGCCGGCCGGACGGGTGGCTGCTGCCGTTGCGCTTCCACGGTCCGGCGATGCTGCGCGGCCTGGCCGGTGCGGACGCGCTCGCCGTCGTACCGCCGGGCGGGCTGGCCGCCGGTGACGCGGCGGAGGTGCTGGTGCTGCCGTGCCCGGGTGGTGCACCGTGATCCTGCCGGAGCGGGACGCCGCGTCGCGGGGCGAGGCGCCGGTGGCGGACGTCCGGGTGGTGCTGCCGCGTTACACGGTGGCCCCGATACGTCAGGTGGGCCGCCGGCTGCTGATCGCGCTGCTGGTGATGGTGGCCACGGTCGCCATCGTCTACGCGGACCGGCAGGGTTACCACGACAACGCCGACGGCACGGTCGACTTCCTCGACTCCGTCTACTACTCGACCGTCACCCTGTCGACGACGGGGTACGGCGACATCGTCCCGTACAGCGGCAGCGCACGGTTGAGCAATGTGCTGCTGGTGACGCCCCTGCGCGTCCTGTTCCTGATCATTCTGGTCGGCACCACGCTCGAAGTGCTCACGGAGCGCACCCGTGAGCAGTGGCGCCTGGCCCGCTGGAGGTCCGCTTTGCGCGAGCACACCGTCGTCGTCGGCTTCGGCACCAAGGGCCGGTCGGCCGTGCAGACCCTGGTGGCCACCGGGCAGCCGCGCGAGAAGGAGCGGATCGTGGTCGTCGACCCGAATCCCAAGGTCGTCGAGTCGGCGACGGCGCTGGGCTACGCGGGGGTGGTCGGTGACGCGACCCGCAGCGACGTCCTGCTGCGCGCCGAGGTGCACAAGGCCCGCCGGGTGATCGTGGCGACGCAGCGGGACGACACGGCCGTCCTGGTCACGCTGACCGCCCGGCAGCTCAACCGCGGTCTGAAGATCGTGGCCGCCGTGCGGGAGGAGGAGAACGCGCCGCTGCTGCGCCAGTCGGGCGCCGACGCGGTGATCACGAGTGCGAGCGCGGCGGGCCGGTTGCTGGGCCTGTCGGTGCTCAGTCCGAGCGCCGGCACGGTGATGGAGGACCTCATCCAGCAGGGCAGCGGCCTCGACCTCGTCGAGCGCCCGGTGGTCAAGGCGGAGGTGGGCCGAGGGGTGCGCGAGACGGACGACCTGGTCGTCTCCGTGCTGCGCGGGCACCGGCTGCTGGGCTACGACGACCCGCAGGTCGGCCCGCTGCAGGCGACGGACCGCCTCATCACGATCGTCCGCGCCCGGCCGCCCGCCGCCGCGGAGTAGCCGCGGAATAGCCGCGGTACGGCGCTCGTCGGCGAGTAGCCTCGCGCCATGCATGCGATCACGATTCCCGTGCCCGGCGGCCCCGAGGCCCTGGTCTGGTCCGAGGTCCCCGATCCCGTACCCGGCGAGGGCGAGGTCCTCGTCGAGGTGGTGGCCAGCGGCGTCAACCGCGCCGATGTGGTGCAGCGGCAGGGCTTCTACGACCCGCCGCCCGGCGCCTCCCCGTACCCGGGCCTGGAGGTCTCCGGCCGCATTGCCGCGCTGGGCCCGGGCGTGAGCGGCTGGGCGGTGGGCGACGAGGTGTGCGCGCTGCTGGCGGGCGGCGGGTACGCCGAGCAGGTGTGCGTGCCGGCCGGTCAGCTGCTGCCCGTGCCGGACGGCATGGACCTGGTCTCGGCGGCCGCGCTGCCGGAGGTGACCGCCACCGTCTGGTCCAATCTGTTCATGATCGCGCACCTGCGGCCGGGCGAGACGCTGCTGGTGCACGGTGGCGGCAGCGGCATCGGCACGATGGCCGTGCAGCTGGGCAAGGCGGTCGGTGCGCGGGTGGCCGTCACCGCGGGCGGCCCGCAGAAGCTGGAGGCGTGCCGCGAGCTGGGCGCGGACATCCTCATCGACTACCGCGAGCAGGACTTCGTCGAGGAACTGCACAAGGTGACCGGCGGCATCGGCGCCGACGTCATCCTCGACATCATCGGCGCCAAGTACCTCGACCGGAACCTCGACGCCCTCGCCGTCAACGGCCGGATGACGATCATCGGTCTGCAGGGCGGCCGCCGCGCCGAGCTGGACCTTGGCAAGCTGCTCGCCAAGCGCGCGGCCGTCGCCGGTACGTCGCTGCGCGGCCGCCCGCTCGCCGAGAAGGCGGCCATCGTGGCGGCCGTGCGCGAGCACGTGTGGCCGCTGATCGGCGGCGGCCGGGTACGGGCGGTGATCGACCGCACCCTGCCGCTGCGGGAGGCGACCGCCGCGCACCGTGTGCTGGAGGAGAGCAGCCACGTCGGCAAGGTGCTCCTGACGACGGCCTGACGACGGCCTGACGACGGCCTGACCCGGGGCGCCCGGGTGCTCCTGACGACGGCCTGACAACGGCCCGACCCGGGGCGCCCGTCACCCGACCGGCCCTCCAGCGCGCCGCCCCGCCGCCGGCGGCGTGTGAGGGTGGGGAACGTCCGCAGATGTCCGCAGGGGGGCTCTCGGAGGCGGCGACATGGCCGGCAGCACCGGAGCGCGAGGGTTCCTGTCCGCCCTGACGGTCTCGCTGACGGTCTCGGCGGCCCTCATGGCCCCGGCCGCGACGGCGACGCCGGCACTGGCGTCCGACCGGGAGCCCACGGCCGCCCCGTCGGCGCCCGCCGCGGACCCGCCGTCCCCCTCCCCGAGCGGGCGCCTGGCGGGCACCCTGGCGGGCGAGGGGCGCCGGCACCCCGGCCGAGCGCCCCGGCACGGTGCGCCCCGCCGGGACCCCGGCGGCGACGGCGACGCCGACTACGGCACCGACTACGGCACCGACGACGTGACCGGCGAGCAGGAGGAGGATCCGGCCGCCACGCCGGCCGCCACACCGGCCGAGCCGCCGCCGGCGGCCTCGCCGGTGCCCGACGCGGCCCGGGCGCCCGCCACCACGGCGGCGCGGCGCACGGCGACGCGGGAACGTGACCGTGTCATACGCGTGCTGCCTCTGGGTACGGGGATGACACTGACAGGTCTGGGCCTGGGCTTCCTCGCGCTGCGGCTGCGACGCCGCTAGCGGACGGAGGGCGTGCGCCCGGACGAAGTTCACGCCCCCGCGCGCCCCCGCGGTGGATCAGGCGTGTACGGGGGCATCAACAGGGGGAAATCACCTGTGCGAGAGAATGGCGGCATGGATATGCCGAGGAATGAACGGTCGCAGGAGAGCCAGCACATCCTGGTCGTAGGGCCGGACGGCATGGCTCTCGGCAGCGCCAGCCCCGGCGGCGGGGAGGGCGAGGACGAGCCGCGCGAGGTCCCGGTGACGGAAATGGTGGAACAGCCCGCCAAGGTCATGCGGATCGGCAGCATGATCAAGCAGCTGCTCGAGGAGGTCCGGGCGGCACCTCTCGACGAGGCGAGCCGGGTGCGGCTCAAGGAGATCCACCGCGGCTCCATCAAGGAGCTGGAGGACGGTCTGGCACCCGAGCTCGTGGAGGAGCTGGAGCGGCTGTCCCTGCCCTTCACCGACGGGACGATCCCCAGCGAAGCGGAACTGCGCATTGCGCAGGCCCAGTTGGTCGGCTGGCTGGAGGGGCTCTTCCACGGCATCCAGACGACGCTCTTCGCCCAGCAGATGGCCGCCCGCGCCCAGCTGGAGCAGATGCGCCGCGCCCTGCCGCCCGGTCTGACGGTCGACGACGACCACGAGGGTCCCCAGCACGGCGGTGCCCGCTCGGGCCCGTACCTCTGAGTCGCCTGCAGGTCCCTGGAGACCTACGGAAAAGAGCGGGTGGTCGATGCCGACCACCCGCTCTTTACGTACCGGCCCGATGCGCCCGACGCGCCCTACGAGCCCGACTCGCCCGTGGAGACCTGCAGCACGACCGTGCCGCTCTTGGGGTCGAACGGGTCGCCGGCCTCCGGCTGCTGGGTCATCACGGTGCCCTTGCCCCAGGTGTTCTCGTTGATCACGTCCACGCGGTACTTCCAGCCCGCCGCCTGCAGGCACTCCTTGACCGAGTCGATGTAGATGTACTTGAAGTCCGGCGTGGTCTTCTTCGACTTGTCCGAGTAGCTGTCGTACGCCTTGGTGCACTTCTCCGTCGCGATGGTCTTGGACTTGTCGCCGTCCTTGACCTTCGCCCGGGCGCCGGAGCCGCCGCCCGTGCCGGTGCCGCCGGTGGTGGTGTTGCCGCCGCCCGGGGCGGGGGCGGCAGACTGGGAGCTGCCGCCGCCACCGGCCTGGTTGTCGTCGTCCTTGTTCTTGGTCAGGGCGATGGCCGCGATGACGCCGATGACGGCGAGCACGGCGACGACCGCCGAGCCGATGACGACCGGCTTGTTGCTCTTGCCGCCGCCGCTGCTGCTCACGGGGGCGGGTGCCGAGGGCGCGGCGTACGGCGGCGGGGTGCCCGGACCGGCCTGGTAGCCGGCGGCCGGGGTCGCGTACGCCGGCGGGCCCTGCGGGGGCGTGGCGGGCCCGTACGGGCCGCTGTACGGCCCCTGGGGCGCCGGCTGGGGCTGGTAGGGGGTCTGGAGCGACTGCGGGCCCGGAGCGGGCGCCTGGCCGTCGACGGGCGGGAAGACGGCCGAGCCGAGGCCGGCACCGCTGCTGGTGGGGCCAGCGCCGGGCACGATCAGGGGCGAGGGCGCGGCCTGGGCGGTGCCCACGACCCGGGCGCACTCGTCGCGCATGGCCTCGGCGCTGGGGAAGCGCTCGTTCGGGTTCTTCTTCAGCGCGCGGGCGACCAGGGCGTCGACGGCCGGCGGGATCGAGCGGTTGATCGAGGAGGGGACCGGCGGCTCCTCCTGGACGTGCGCGTACGCGATGGCCAGGGGCGAGTCGGCGTCGAACGGCAGCCGGCCGGTGAGCAGCTCGAAGAGCATGATGCCGACCGAGTACAGGTCGGAGCGGGCGTCCACGCCGCGGCCCAGCGCCTGCTCGGGGGAGAGGTACTGCGGGGTGCCCACGACCATGCCGGTCTGAGTCATCGAGGTCACGCCGGACTGCATGGCGCGGGCGATGCCGAAGTCCATGACCTTGACCACGCCGCGCTTGGTCATCATCACGTTGCCGGGCTTGATGTCCCGGTGGACCAGGCCCATCTCGTGGCTGACCTCGAGCGCGGCCAGCACATCCGATGTGATCTTGAGCGCTTTTTCGGCGGGCATCGCGCCGAAGCGGGCCACGTCCTCGTCGAGCACCGAGCGCAGCGGCCGGCCCTCGATGTACTCCATGACGATGTACGGCATCGTGGTGCCGTCCAGCTCGTCCTCGCCGGTGTCGAAGACCGAGACGATGTTGGTGTGCGTGAGCTTGGCCACGGCCTGCGCCTCGCGGCGGAAGCGCTCGCGGAAGGAGGACTCGCGCCCCAGTTCGGTGTGCAGGGTCTTGACCGCGACCTGCCGGTCGAGCACCGTGTCGTAGGCGAGATGGACGGATGCCATGCCGCCTTCGCCGAGCAGGTCGCGCAGCTGGTAGCGACCGCGGCCGACGGACCGTCCGGCGTAGCGGGCCTGTGCGCCGTCCTGGCTCATGGTGTTGCTTCCCCCTCGGCGCTCGCCTGGTGATCCCTTGTCGGGCTCACAGCCGTCCGGCAAGCGCTCGGATCCGGCTGTTCTTCGGTTTATCCCGGCCAAGTCTGCCCCAGGGCGCGGGCACGTCAAGCCGCGTGCCCGTTCCGTGACCGGATGCGCGACAAGCCGTCACGGGATTTGCCTTGCTCATACCGGTACGGGTTTGATAGCCGGTCCATCCCGGACCGGAGCGCGGCGCGAAGGCTGTACCGTGCCCTAGCGGAAGAACCTACGAGTTTCCCCGCGCAATCGCCTCCCACGCGAAGCGGCCAGACACGACGGCGAGGACTGATGGCACAGACGCAGAGCGACCAGGGTCCGTCCGACCCTGACGCCAACGGGGCCGGAATGCCCGATGTGCCTGAAATGTGGGGCAATGGAGGGCTGGTCGGCGACGGCCGCTACCGCCTCACCCACCGGCTCGGCCGCGGCGGCATGGCGGAGGTGTTCGCCGCCGAGGACGTGCGCCTCGGCCGCACCGTGGCCGTCAAGCTGCTGCGCGCGGACCTGGCCGAGGACCCGGTCTCCAAGGCCCGCTTCACCCGCGAGGCACAGTCCGTCGCCGGCCTGAACCACCACGCCGTCGTCGCCGTCTACGACTCCGGCGAGGACACCGTCGGGCGCAACGTCGTGCCGTACATCGTCATGGAGTTGGTTGAAGGTCGCACCATTCGCGACCTCCTCCTCAACTCCGAGGCGCCGCCGCCCGAGCAGGCCCTGATCATCGTCTCGGGCGTGCTGGACGCGCTGGCCTACAGCCACCAGCACGGCATCGTGCACCGCGACATCAAGCCCGCCAACGTGATCATCACCAACACGGGCGCGGTCAAGGTCATGGACTTCGGCATCGCCCGTGCCCTGCACGGCGCGGCCTCGACCATGACCCAGACCGGCATGGTCATGGGCACGCCGCAGTACCTCTCGCCCGAGCAGGCCCTCGGCAAGACCGTCGACGCCCGCTCGGACCTGTACGCCACCGGCTGCCTGCTGTACGAACTGCTCGCGCTGCGTCCGCCGTTCACCGGCGAGACCCCGCTGTCGGTGGTCTACCAGCACGTCCAGGACACCCCCGTGCCGCCCTCGCAGGTGCTCGGCGCCGTCCCGCCGGAGCTCGACGGGCTCGTCATGCGCGCCCTCGCCAAGGACCCGGACGACCGGTTCCAGAGCGCCGAGGAGATGCGCGGCCTGGTCCAGTACGCGCTGCAGATGCTGCACGAGGCCGGCAGCCACACCGGCCAGTGGAACACCGGCCCGGTCGACCAGGCCACCGCGGCCACCCAGGTCATCGGCGGCGCCGGCCCCGGCATGGCGGCCACCACCGCGCTGCCGCAGGTCCCGCAGCACGGCGGCCCCGCGCAGCCGCCGCTCATCCCCCGCCGCAACGGTGGCGACGAGGGCGGCTTCGACGGCTACAACGGCCCCCGCGGGGGCGGCGGCCGCGGCAACGGCGGTGGCGGCCGGGCCCGTACGGTCCTGCTCGCGGCGGTCGCGCTGATCGCGATCGTGGCGGGCGTGGTGTGGGCCGTGCAGATGACCAACAAGGGCTCCAGCACCGGCAACAAGAACGACAAGGTCACCACCTCGCCCTCCGTCTCCGACTCCCCAAGCCCGAGCAAGTCGAAGTCCCACAAGCCCGGCAACGGCGGCACCGACCACAACGGCACCACCGGCGGCGACTCCGGCGACCGGGGCAGCTGGACGGGCCCGGACGAGGACGACCAGACCGCCGCTCCGTCCAAGGGCACGCACCCCTCGACGCAGCCCTCGACCGGCCCGAGCAACGAGCCGTCGAACCCGGGCAAGCCGTCGGACGGCGGTGACAACAAGCCCTCGGGCCAGCCGTCGACGCCGACCGACACGGGTGGCAACACCGGCAACACCGGGACGACCGGCAACCCGGGCACCACGGGGAACCCCGGCACCACGACCCGCGGGGTCACCGGAGGCTGAGAAACGCGTCGAGCGGCCCTACGGGGCCGCTCGGTTCGTTTGTGGCGAGTGTTTGTAGCGGGCGTTCGTGGCGGGCGTTCGTGGCGGGGTTTCAGTCCGTGAAGGCGTCGCGCACCGCGTCGTACGCGCGCGTCCACCACACCGACAGGGCCGCGGACGCGGGGAAACCGGGGTCGGCGCGGTGGTCGCCGAGCTGGTAGCGCCAGCGCAGCATCCAGAAGTCGTTGAGCCGCTCCCACCACACGCGGTGCACGGCGGCCGCCAGCTCCGCCGCGTCGGCGCCGGCGGCCCGGCGGTAGGCGCGGGCGTACGGCCGTACCTTCACCAGGTCCAGGGTGCCGTCGGGCCGCAGGAAGAAGATCACGGCGGCCCGGACGGCCTCCTCGGCGCGCGGTTTGACGCCCAGCCGGTCCCAGTCGACGATCGCGGCGGGCTCGCCGTCGCGGTAGAGCAGGTTGAGCGGGTGGAAGTCGCCGTGCACCCAGCCGCGGGCCGGGATGACCGCGGCGGGCGGCCTCAGGTGGGCGTAGCGCTCCAGCAGGGCGCGACGCTCGATCAGGCGGTGCTCGGCCAGCTCGTCGAAGCAGTCGCGGGGGCGGCCGCGCCTGCCGCGCCGTACGAGCTCCAGGAGCTCCTCGATGAGGGCGAACGTCCGCGCCGGGTCCGCGGCGGCGTCAGGGGCGCCCGTGGCGCCCTCGGCGGCCCGCTCGGCGGCGGGGACGCCCGCGCGGCCCGCCATGACCTGTTCCAGCGAGGTGTGGACCTTTCCCAGCAGCGCGCCCAGGCGGCGGGACTGGGCGGCGGTGAGCTCGCCGCCGTCGCGGTGCCGGCCCTCGACCCAGGGGTGCAGGGCGTAGCAGCGGCCGCCGAGGACGGCGACGGTGTTGCCGTCGGCGTCGGGCACGGGCGGGGCCACGGGCAGGCCGATCTCGCCCAGGCGGCGGGTGGCCTCGTGCTGGTGGGAGATGGCGTCGCGGTCGCCGTCGAGGTGGTGCTTGAGGAAGAAGCGTCCCCTGGTGGTGGAGAGGCGGTAGCCGCGGTTGAGGAGTCCCTCGGTCAGCGTTTCGCAGGAGACGACTTCGCCGGCACGTTCGTAGCGGCGCAGCAGGGTGCGCAGGGTGCCGTGGTCGGGCAGGGTGCCGTTGTGAGGTGGGGCGTCGGGTGGGGCAGAAGGGGATACAAGTGAGCGCGGCACGTCCCAAATGTTAGTTCACGCAGCGTGCACGGAGCGTCGCGCGGGCACGCCTTCGAGGTGGTGCAGGCTGATGAACTGGGGTTCTATGCACAGGTATTCGGCCCGGAAGGGCTCGCCGTCCGCGGTGTGCGGGGCGCGGCCGAAGCGGGCGAGCTCCTCGGGCCGCGGGGTGATCGCCCGCGCGGTGCCGACGAACTGCACGGTCCACACCGCCTCGTCCCCCTCCGCGCGGTCGGCGAGGTTGTCCGCGCCGTACGCCACCACGCTGCCGTCGCAGGCCCGCGCGTAGCCGAAGCCGCCGTGCAGCCGCAGCAGGACCCGCGCGGGGGCGTCGCCGGTCACGATGTGCCGGGCGACGGTGACGAACGGCAGGGCGCGCATGCTCACGGAGACGCGGCCGTAGGGGGTGCGGGCGAGCAGGTCGAGGGCGCGCCGTTCGTCGGGGTATGCGGTTGGCATGGGCACCACTTTGCCGTGCAACTGAAGGGATGCCCCAGGGGCTCCCGGCCCTGGGTAATGGGACGTAAGTCCTTACTTCACGTTTATCAATGCTCGTCAGCGCACGTCAGTGTGCCCGTCGGCGCAATGCCGCGCACATTCTCAGCGCTTTTCCGCCTGCAAACGGGCGACGTAGGCGGCGGCCTGGGAGCGGCGCTCCATACCGAGCTTGGACAGCAGGCTGGAGACGTAGTTCTTGATGGTCTTCTCCGCCAGGTGCAGCCGCTCGCCGATGGCGCGGTTGGTCAGCCCCTCGCCGATCAGGTCGAGGATGCGGCGCTCCTGGTCGGTCAGGGAGGCGAGCCGGTCGTCGCCGCGGCCGCCCGTGCCGTCCCGCAGCCGCTCCAGCACCCGGGCGGTGGCCACCGGGTCCAGCAGGGACCGGCCGGCCGCCACGTCCCGCACGGCCGAGAGCAGCTCGGTGCCGCGGATGGCCTTGAGGACGTAGCCCGCCGCCCCCGCCATGATCGCGTCGAAGAGGGCCTCGTCGTCGGCGTAGGAGGTGAGCATCAGGCACTTGACGCCCTCGTCCTGCGAGCGGATCTCACGGCATACTTCGACCCCGCTGCCATCCGGAAGGCGAACGTCCAGTACGGCGACGTCGGGGCGGGTGGCCGGAATGCGCACGAGCGCGTCGGCGGCCGTCCCGGCCTCGCCGACCACCTCGATGTCCTCCTCGCCGGAGAGGAGCTCATGCACGCCGCGCCGTACGACTTCATGGTCGTCAAGCAGAAATACCGTGATTTTTCGTTGCTCGCGCACGCTGCCAGTCTCACACATCGACTCTTCCCCCGCCCGAGTCCTCCGGGATAACGTGCCCCCGTTCCGGCCGCTCGCAAGGCGCTGACCAGTGGAAGTGTCCCCGCATTGGCCCGGCTTTCTCGATTTACTTGGAAATCCAAGCAAAATCGCAGGTCAAGCGGGGTTTCGCAGGAATGCCCCCCACTGGGTAACGTGCTTATTGCAGGCCATTGGCCGGGGCGCCTGTCACGCCCGGTTCCGGCCTCGGCACACCCACCCCGTGTGCCGCCGGGGATCGAGCGAGCCTCTTCCCGCCCCACGGCGGGGGGACCCCCTCTGGCCGCCGGCGACCCCGGGGGCCGGACAGACGGAGGAGCACACGTGACCGTGGACAGCACTGCCGCGCGCAAGCCGCGACGCAGCAGCAAGCGCGCCGGGGCCAAGAAGGCCGCCGGCGAGAGCGAACTCGTCCAGCTGCTGACGCCGGAAGGCGAACGGGTCGAGCACCCGGACTACTCCATCGACCTGTCGCCCGAGGAACTGCGGGGTCTGTACCGCGACATGGTGCTGACCCGCCGCTTCGACGGCGAGGCCACCACCCTGCAGCGGCAGGGCGAACTGGGCCTGTGGGCCTCGCTGCTGGGCCAGGAGGCCGCCCAGATCGGCTCGGGCCGGGCCACTCGTGACGACGACTACGTCTTCCCCACCTACCGCGAGCACGGCGTCGCCTGGTGCCGCGGCGTCGACCCCACCAACCTGCTGGGCATGTTCCGCGGCGTGAACAACGGCGGCTGGGACCCCAACGAGAACAACTTCCACCTCTACACCATCGTCATCGGCTCGCAGGCGCTGCACGCCACCGGCTACGCCATGGGCGTGGCCAAGGACGGCGCCGACTCCGCCGTCATCGCCTACTTCGGCGACGGCGCCTCCAGCCAGGGCGACGTGGCCGAGGCCTTCACCTTCGCCGCCGTCTACAACGCGCCCGTGGTGTTCTTCTGCCAGAACAACCAGTGGGCCATCTCCGAGCCCACCGAGCGCCAGAGCCGCGTCCCGCTCTACCAGCGCGCCCAGGGCTACGGCTTCCCCGGCGTGCGCGTCGACGGCAACGACGTCCTCGCCGTCCTCGCCGTCACCCGTGCCGCGCTCGACCGCGCCCGCAGCGGCGAGGGCCCCATGCTCATCGAGGCGTTCACCTACCGCATGGGCGCCCACACCACCTCCGACGACCCCACGCGCTACCGCCGCGACGAGGAGCGGGAGCTGTGGGAGGCCAAGGACCCGATCCTGCGCCTGCGCGCCCTGCTGGAGCGCGAGGGCCACGCCGACGAGGCGTTCTTCACCGAGCTCCAGGCGGAGAGCGACGCGCTCGCCAAGCGCGTGCGCGACACCGTGCGCACCATGCCGGACCCGGACGACATGGCGATGTTCGAGCACACCTACGCCGACGGCCATGCGCTGGTCGACGAGGAGCGTGCACAGTTCTTGGCCTACCAGGCGTCGTTCGCGGACGAGGAGAGCAAGTAGTCATGGGCACCGAGAAGCTCACGATCGCCAAGGCGATCAACGCCTCCCTGCGCACCGCACTGGAGAGCGACCCCAAGGTCCTCGTCATGGGCGAGGACGTCGGCAAGCTCGGCGGCGTCTTCCGGGTCACCGACGGTCTGCAGAAGGACTTCGGCGAGGAGCGGGTGATCGACACCCCGCTCGCCGAGTCCGGCATCGTCGGCACCGCCATCGGCCTGGCCCTGCGCGGCTACCGGCCCGTCGTGGAGATCCAGTTCGACGGCTTCGTCTTCCCGGCGTACGACCAGATCGTCACCCAGCTCGCCAAGATGCACGCCCGTGCGCTCGGCAAGGTCAAGCTGCCCGTCGTCATCCGCATCCCCTACGGCGGTGCCATCGGCGCCGTCGAGCACCACAGCGAGTCGCCCGAGGCGCTGTTCGCGCACGTCGCGGGCCTGAAGGTGGTCTCGCCGTCGAACGCGCAGGACGCGTACTGGATGCTGCAGCAGGCCATCCAGAGCGACGACCCGGTGATCTACTTCGAGCCCAAGCGCCGCTACCACGACCGCGCCGAGGTCGACACCACCGCCATCCCCGGCCCCCTGCACGCCGCCCGCACGGTGCGCGAGGGCACGGACCTGACGCTCGTGGCCTACGGCCCCATGGTCAAGACCTGTCTGGAGGCCGCCGCGGCGGCCGCCGAGGAGGGCAAGTCCCTGGAGGTCATCGACCTGCGGTCGGTCTCCCCCATCGACTTCGACGCCGTGCAGAGGTCGGTCGAGAAGACCCGCCGGCTCGTCGTGGTGCACGAGGCACCGGTGTTCTTCGGCTCGGGGGCGGAGATCGCCGCGCGCATCACCGAGCGCTGCTTCTACCACCTGGAGGCCCCCGTCCTGCGGGTCGGCGGCTACCACGCCCCCTACCCGCCCTCGCGGCTGGAGGACGAGTACCTGCCCGGCCTGGACCGGGTGCTCGACTCCGTCGACCGGGCGCTGGCGTACTAGGGGAGAGGGTTTCGTGACCATGACTGCAAGCACCCAGCGCTTCCGCGAGTTCAAGATGCCGGACGTCGGCGAGGGACTCACCGAGGCCGAGATCCTCAAGTGGTACGTGAACGTCGGCGACACCGTCGCCGACGGCCAGGTGGTCTGCGAGGTCGAGACCGCCAAGGCGGCCGTCGAACTGCCGATCCCCTTCGACGGCGTGGTGCACGAACTGCGCTTCCCCGAGGGCACGACGGTCGACGTCGGGCAGGTGATCATCTCCGTGGACACCCAGCCCGGCGCGGGGCCCGCGGAGGAGGCCCCGGCGGCCACCGCTGCCCACGCGGAGAGCCGCGCCGAGGCCGCCCCGGCGCTGCCGGACGAGGCCGAGGCCGAGCCGCAGGGCCGGCAGGCCGTGCTGGTGGGCTACGGCGCGGCGCCGTCGTCCACCAAGCGCCGGCCGCGCAAGGCGCGCCCGGAGGCGGGTACGGCCTCGGTGGCCGCGGCCGTGCAGGCCGAGCTCAACGGGCACGGCGCGGCGGCACCGGCCGCCCCGGCCGCGCCGGTCGCCCCCGCGGCCCCCGGTGCCGTGCCGGCGCAGGGACGGGCGCTCGCCAAGCCGCCCGTGCGCAAGCTCGCCAAGGACCTGGGCGTCGACCTGGCCTCCGTCACCCCGACCGGCCCCGGTGGGGTCGTCACCCGTGACGACGTGCACGCCGCCGTCGCCGCGGCGACGCAGCCGGCACCGGCACAGGCCGTCGAGACCCCCGCCGCCCCGGCCCCCGCCGCCGAGGTCCCCGCGTACGGCGCCCGCGAGACGCGGATCCCCGTCAAGGGCGTCCGCAAGGCCACCGCGCAGGCGATGGTGGCCAGCGCCTTCACCGCGCCGCACGTCACGGAGTTCGTGACCGTCGACGTCACGCGCACGATGAAGCTCGTCGAGAAGCTGAAGTCCGACCCCGACATGGCGGGCCTGCGGGTCAACCCGCTGCTGCTGGTCGCCAAGGCACTCCTCGTCGCCATCAAGCGCAACCCGGAGGTCAACGCCGCCTGGGACGAGGAGAACCAGGAGATCGTCCTCAAGCACTACGTGAACCTGGGCATCGCCGCCGCGACCCCGCGCGGCCTGATCGTGCCGAACATCAAGGACGCCCACGCCAGGACGCTCCCGGAGCTCTCCCGGGCGCTGGGCGAGCTGGTGGCGACCGCGCGCGAGGGCAGGACGAGCCCCGCGGACATGGCGGGCGGCACCGTCACGATCACCAACGTCGGCGTCTTCGGCGTCGACACCGGTACGCCCATCATCAACCCGGGCGAGTCCGCGATCCTGGCCTTCGGGGCGATCAAGCTGCAGCCGTGGGTCCACAAGGGCAAGGTCAAGCCGCGCCACGTCACCACCCTGGCGCTCTCCTTCGACCACCGCCTCATCGACGGTGAGCTCGGCTCCCGCTTCCTCGCGGACATCGCCGCCGTCCTGGAGGACCCGGGGCGCCTGATCACCTGGGGCTGACGCAGCGGAAGGGCCCGCGAGGGCACCAAAGGAAACAGGGCCCGGACGATCTCTCCTCGCCCCCCTCCAGCGAGGAGAGAGCGCGTGTCCGGGCCCTGTTTCCGTGTACGGAGCGGCCTCGGGCCCCCACCCTGTCAGAGGGTGGAATGGCCCGTGCTGGGCAATTTACTTAAGATTGACCGACACTTGCAGTGTCGGATTGGGAGGCCGCCGTGAAGGGCGCCGCTGGTCGAGCCGACGACGGCGAATCCATCAGCCGCCTGCTGCGGGCCTGGCGCGCACGCGTCGACGCCCGGACCGTCCCGGAACTGCGCTACGTCCACCCCCGCCCCGGGCGCCGGCTCTCGCAGCAGCATGTCGCCCGGATGACGGGCGTCAGCGAGGGGTGGTACCGCGCCCTGGAGGCCGGCCGGCGCCAGGACTTCTCCGAAGGCTTCCTGCTGCGCGTCGCCGCCGCCCTGCGGCTGAGCGAGGACGAGACCCTGACCCTCTTCCTCGCCGTCACCGGCCGCCGCCCGCCCCGGCCCGCCGAAGCCTGCGGCGACCTGCCCCGGGGCGTGCGCGCCCTGCTCGAACAACAGGTCACCTACCCGGCCTACCTCTCCGACGGCGCCTGGAACATCGTGGCCGCCAACACCCTGATGGGCGCGTGGTTCCCGTGGGTGCTGCGGCCCCGGCCCAACCTCATGCGCTGGGCCCTGCTGCACCCCGAGGCCCGCGAGCAGATGCTCGACTGGGAGGACAGCTGCGCCCGCGTCTACCTCGCGATGCTGCGCGTTGCCGCCAACAGCAACCCCACCGACGCCGCGCTGCGCGCCCTCGTGAGCGAGATCCTGGAGGCAGACGCCGACTGCCGGCGCATCTGGGCCGAGGAGTTCGACGTCGTCGAACACCGCGACGGCCACGTCTTCCGATTGCGCCTGCCGTACCACGACCACGCGGAGGTGCGGGTGACCAGCCACGTCCTGCTGCCGATACAGCGCATGGACCTGCGCTTCGTCTTCATCACCCCGGCCGACGGCCCGACCGAGTAGGGC
The DNA here is from genome assembly GCF_057552455.1 of Streptomyces sp. PKA51. Lineage (NCBI taxonomy): Bacteria > Bacillati > Actinomycetota > Actinomycetes > Kitasatosporales > Streptomycetaceae > Streptomyces > Streptomyces sp. PKA51. The sequence goes on along the minus strand of NZ_BAAJPZ010000004.1, from coordinate 156,692 downwards.
CGGTCGCGCGGCCCCGGGGCGCCTCGTCTGCGGGCGCGTCGTGGCTTGTCGCGCAGTTCCCCGCGCCCCTGACGGGGCACTGCCCCAGGGCCTGCCCGGCGGATCATGCAGTGCCCCGTAGGGGCGCGGGGAACTGCGCGATCGGCCGGCGACGGGCCGCAGCTGACACACCACCCCGGGCCCCGGGCGCAACACGGCACCCCTCTGCGGGCCGTCGCCGGCCGATCGCGCCCACGCGGCGGCAGCCGCAGATCGGGCACTGCCCCGCGCCCCTACGGGGCGCTAGCGCAGGACGCGGTCCTTCAGGGCCGGGAAGTCCTCGCGGGTCCTGGCCACTCGGGCCGGGTCGAGGTCCACGGTGAGGATCTCCTCCTGCTCGCCGGCCTCCGCCAGCACCTCGCCCCACGGGTCGACGACGAGGCTGTGCCCGGCCTGGGGGACGCCCGCGTGGGTGCCGGCGGTGCCGCAGGCCAGGACGTAGGACTGGTTCTCCACGGCGCGGGCGCGGGCCAGCAGCGTCCAGTGCTCGCGGCGCCGGGCCGGCCAGCCCGCCGGGACGACGAAGGCTTCGGCGCCGGCGTCGACCAGGGAGCGGAACAACTCGGGGAAGCGCAGGTCGTAGCAGGTGGCCAGGCCGACCGTGGTGTCCGCCAGGCGGACGGTGGTGGGCTCGGTGCCCGCGGCCATCAGCACGGCCTCGCCCTCGTCGAAGCCGAAGCGGTGGATCTTCCGGTAGGTCGCGGCGAGTTCGCCGGCGGGGGAGAAGACCAGGGAGGTGTTGTAGAGCCGGCCCTCGGCGTCCCGCTCGACGACGGAACCGGCGTGCAGCCACACCCCGGCCTCGCGCGCGGCCCGTGCCATGACCGCGGCCGTCGGCCCGTCCGGCGTCTCGGCCTCCGCGGCGTACGCCTCGTACGCGAACGCGCCGACCGTCCACAACTCCGGCAGGACGACGAGGTCGCTGCCGTCCAGGCCGCGCACCAGGTCCGCGGCGCGCTCGCGGCGCGCGGCGACGGACTCGTCGGTGCCGACACCCAGCTGGATCAATGAGGCGCGCACAGTACCACCACTCTCCCCGTCCCTCGCCCGAAACCTCTGCCGGGGCGACCTGTCGCAGCGTAACTTAGCCGGTGAGAACCCACGCAGCACTTGCTCCCCGCCACTTGCCACGTACGTACGCACGCGCCCACGCACGCACCAGCACCGCCGAGGGAACCGCCCGTGACCGTCCACCCGAGTCTGCAGCCCGCGATCGACGCCTGGACCCACTGCGTCGAATCCGTCAACGAGTTGGTCAAACCCCTTGCCGAGAGCGACTGGAACCGGGCCACCGAATGCCCCGGCTGGTCGGTGCGCGACGTCGTCTCGCACATCATCGGCGTCGAGTGCGAAATGCTGGGCGAACCCCGGCCCATTCACACCCTGCCGCGCGATCTGCGCCACGTCACCGACGAGTTCACCCGCTACATCGAGGTGCAGGTCGATGTGCGGCGCTGCCACACCGCGCCGGAGATGACCTCCGAGCTGGAGCTGACGATCATCCGGCGTTCGCGGCAGCTGCGGGGCGAGCACCGCTCGCCGCAGGCCGTCGTGCGCTGGCCGCTGGGCAGCGGCACCGAGCGCACGCTCGAACGCACCCTGACCATGCGGGCGTTCGACGTGTGGGCGCACGAACAGGACCTGCGCCGCGCCCTGGGCGTCCCCGGCAACCTCGACTCGCCCGCCGCCGCCATCAGCCGCGACGTCCTGCTGGAGGCCCTGCCCACCGTCGTCGCCCGGGACGCGGGCGCGCCCGCCGGTTCGGTCGTCGTCTTCGACGTGCACGGCCCCCTGGAGTTCCTGCGGACCGTACGGGTCGGCCCGCAGGGCAAGGCGACCGTCGACACCCGCGTCTCGCTCGGGCCCACCCTGACGCTCGGCCTGGACTGGGAGACGTACGCCCGCCTGGCCTGCGGCCGGGTGCGTCCCGGGGCGGTGGCCGACAGCGTCAAGATCGAGGGGGACGAGGGGCTGGCGCAGCGGATCCTGCACTCCTTCGCCGTCACTCCCTGACGGCCCGCCGGCAGCCGTCAGTTGGTGGTGCCGCTGTGCGGCACGGGCACGTGCACGGTCTCCACGCGCGAGGCCACGATCCGCTCCCGCTCGCGCCGCCGCGCCCGCCCGCGCAACCGGAGGATCTGCGTCAGGCCCAGGGCCTGCAGCACGAAGACCGAGGCGAACGCCGTGCGGAAGTCCTCGCCGGTGGCGTCCAGCAGCAGGCCCACCGCCAGCAGGGTGGTGATCGAGGCGATGAAGCCGCCCATGTTCACGATGCCGGAGGCGGTGCCCTGGCGCTCGGGGGGATTGGCGGGCCGCGCGAAGTCGAAGCCGATCATCGACGCCGGCCCGCAGGCCCCCAGCACCACGCACAGCGCCACCAGCAGCGCCATCGGCGCCCGGCCCGGCCAGCACAGCACCGCCGTCCACAGCAGGGCGGTCGCACCGAGCGTGCCGAGGGCCAGCGGCAGCCGCGCCGCGTGATGGCGGGCGATGACCTGCCCGTAGACGAGGCCGACGGCCATGTTGGCCAGCACCACCAGCGTCAGCAGCGAGCCGGCCGTACCGCGCGTCAGGTGCTGGTCCTCGACCAGGAACGGCATGCCCCACAGCAGCAGGAAGACCATCGCCGGGAACTGCGTGGTGAAGTGCACCCACATGCCCAGCCGGGTGCCCGGCTCCCGCCAGGCGCCGGCGATCTGCCGCCCGACGCCGCCGTGCCCGGGGCGTGCGCCGGGGGCCGGGGCATGGCCCTCGGGGTGGTCCTTGAGGAAGACCAGCAGCAGGACGAGCACGATCAGCCCCGCCGCCGCACTGCCCGTGAACGTCGCCGTCCAGCCCTCGTCGTGCAGCAGCCGGGCCAGCACGAGCGTGGAGACGAGGTTGCCGGCCATCCCGAACAGCGCGGCGACCTGCGCGATCAGCGGCCCGGTGCGGGCGGGGAACCAGCGCGCCCCCAGCCGCAGCACGCTGATGAACGTCATGGCGTCCCCGCAGCCCAGCAGCGCCCGGCAGGCCAGTGCCATGGCGTACGCATGGGACAGCGCGAACCCCAGCTGCCCCACGGTGAACAGCACGGTGCCCAGCGCCAGCACCTTCTTGGTGCCCAGCCGGTCCACCATCAGGCCGACGGGTATCTGCATGCCCGCGTAGACCAGCAACTGGAGTATGGAGAACGTCGACAGCGCCGAGGCGTTGATGTGGAAGCGCGCCGCCGCGTCGATGCCCGCGACGCCCAGGCTCGTGCGGAAGATGATGGCGACGAAGTAGACGGCGACGCCGATGCCCCACACGAAGACCGCCCGGCGGCCGCCGGGCGGGTCGGCGGCCCGGCTCACCGCTCGTCCCCGCGCGCGAGGTTGCGCACCCAGCCGATGTGCCGGTCGACGACGGCGGTCGCCGCGTCGGTGTCCCCCGCGCGCAGCGCTTCGAGGATCTCGGTGTGCTCCGCGATGTTCTTGGCGATCCGGTCGGGGTGGGCGTGCATGACGGCCACGCCCATGCGCAGCTGGCGGTCGCGCAACTGCTCGTACAGACCGGCCAGGATGCGGTTGCCGGCGTTGCGCACGATCTCGGCGTGGAAGGCGCGGTCGCTGTGCGAGACGGCGGCCAGATCACCGGCCGCGGCCTGCCGCCGCATGTCCGCCACCAGCCGCTCCAGCCGCCTCAGCAGCTCCGGCGGCGCCGGCACGGACCTGGCCACCGCGTGCTTCTCCACCAGCAGCCGCGTCTCCACCACGTCCGCGATCTCCTGCGCCGACACGGCCAGCACGAGCGCCCCCTTCTTGGGGTAGAGCTTGAGCAGCCCCTCGCCCTCCAGCCGCAGCAACGCCTCCCGCACGGGCGTGCGCGAGACCCCGACCTCCTCGGCCAGGTCGCCTTCGGTGAGGAGCGTGCCCCCTTCGTAACGCCGCTGCAGTACGGCGTCCTTGACGTGCGCGTAGACGCGTTCGGCGGCGGCGGGACGTCTGACCTGGACGGTGGAGGCGCTCGGCATGCGCACAGCATAGATACAACACAGATGCGTGATGAGTCCCTGTCCGCCATGTGGAACGCTCCCGGCCGTGGACGCCGTGGACAAACCGATGTGATCCTGCGTTCATCAACGGATGGCACCCTGGTGACATGAACGCTGCCTCCCCCGCCCCGCGTCGTGCCCGCGTCCGTGCCCCCGAGCTGACCGGAAAGGGCGGCTGGCTCAACACCGGAGGCGAGCAGCTGACGCTCGCCGGGCTGCGCGGCAAGATCGTGATCCTCGACTTCTGGACCTTCTGCTGCATCAACTGCCTGCACGTCCTCGACGAGCTGCGCGAGCTGGAGGAGAAGCACCGGGACACCGTCGTCGTCATCGGGGTGCACTCGCCGAAGTTCGTGCACGAGGCCGACCATCAGTCGGTCGTCGACGCCGTGGAGCGCTACCAGGTGCACCACCCCGTGCTCGACGACCCCGAGCTCGCGACGTGGAAGCAGTACGCCGTGCGGGCCTGGCCCACGCTCGTGGTGATCGACCCCGAGGGGTACGTGGTCGCCCAGCACGCCGGGGAGGGGCACGCGCACGCGATCGCGCGCCTGGTCGAGGAGCTGGAGGCCGAGCACGGGGCCAAGGGCACGCTGCGGCGCGGCGACGGGCCGTACGTGGCGCCCGAGCCGGTCGCGGGCGACCTGCGGTTCCCCGGCAAGGCCCTCGTGCTGCCCGGCGGCAACCTGCTCGTCTCCGACTCCACGCGGCACGCGCTCGTCGAGCTCGCGCCCGACGGGGAGAGCGTGGTGCGCCGCATCGGCAGCGGCGAGCGGGGCCTGGCCGACGGGCCCGCCGAGGCGGCGCGCTTCAGTGAGCCGCAGGGGCTCGCCCTGCTGCCCGACGGCACGGTCGTCGTCGCCGACACCGTCAACCACGCCCTGCGCACGTACGACCCGGCCACCGGCCTCGTCGCCACCGTCGCCGGCACCGGACGGCAGTGGTGGCAGGGATCGCCCACCGACGGCCCGGCCCGCGAGGTGGACCTGTCCTCCCCGTGGGACGTGGCCTGGTTCGACGGCCGCGTCTGGATCGCCATGGCCGGCGTCCACCAGCTGTGGACGTACGACCCGGCCGCCGGCACCGTCGCCGTCGCCGCGGGCACCACCAACGAGGGCCTGGTCGACGGGCCCGCCGCTCAGGCGTGGTTCGCCCAGCCCTCCGGGCTCGCGGCGGCCGGCGAGCGGCTGTGGGTCGCCGACTCCGAGACCTCGGCGCTGCGCTACGTCGAGCGGGACGGCGAGGGCTACGCGGTACGCACCGCAGTGGGCACCGGCCTGTTCGACTTCGGGCACCGCGACGGCGCGGCCGGCCAGGCGCTGCTGCAGCACCCGCTGGGTGTGACCGCCCTGCCCGACGGCTCGGTGGCCGTCTGCGACACCTACAACCATGCGCTGCGCCGCTACGACCCGGTCGCGGACGAGGTCACCACGCTGGCCACGGACCTGCGCGAGCCCTCCGACGCGGTGCTCGTCGACGACGACATCGTCGTCGTGGAGTCCGCCCGGCACCGGCTGACGCGACTGCGGCTGCCCGAGGAGGCCGTACGGGTGGAGGCGGTGGCGCACCGCACGCAGCGGGAGGCGACGGCGGTCGCCGGCGGGAAGCTGCTGCTGGACGTGGTCTTCCAGGCCCCGGCCGGGCAGAAGCTGGACACGCGCTACGGGCCGTCCACGCGGCTGCTGGTGAGCTCGACGCCGCCGGAGCTGCTGGCGGAGGGCGCCGGCCAGGGCAGCGATCTGCGCCGCGAACTGGTGCTGGCCGACGGAGTGGCCGAGGGGGTGCTGCACGTCTCGGCGATGGCGGCGTCCTGCGACGACGACCCCGCGAACGAGTACCCGGCGTGCCACGTCCACCAGCAGGACTGGGGCGTGCCGGTGCGGGTGGCGCCGGGCGGCGCCGAGCGGCTGCCGCTGGTGCTGGCGGGCCTGGACGACTGACGCGACGGCCTGCGCGGGCCTTGAGCCCGTCGGGCGGATCATGCAGTGCCCCTACGGGGCGGCAACACGGCACCCCGCCTGCGGGTGCGTCGTGGCTTGTCGCGCAGTTCCCCGCGCCCCTACGGGACGCCCGTCAGGGGCGCGGGGCGGTGTCGATCTGCGGCTGCCGCCGCGTGGGCGCGATCGGCCACCGACGGCCCGCAGTCGACGCGCCACCCCGAGGCCCGGGCGAGGCCGGATCGCGGGCGCGGCGGAGCGTCACCGCACGATGCGGTGGTCCTCCTCGACGACCGGCGCGGCCGGGGGCGGCGGCTGCGTCCGGCGGCGTTTGAAGATGCTGATGTAGGCGGCGAGGCCCAGGATGCCCGCGGCCATCAGCATCAGGCCCACGAGCGGCAGGTTGACCCCGTCGACGTGCCAGTCGACGGCGAACGTGAGGATGCCGCCCACGGCTATCAGGGCGACGCACCATCCCATGCCCATGCGGAAGCCTCCCATGCGATCGGCTCGCCGGTGGTGACCGGCCGGGCATGAGTGCGGCTACCCGGCCTGTTCGCGCCCATGCCGGGGTTCACCACTTGAGGGCGGAGGCCTCGTCCGGCTGCCAGTACGTCGTGCGGGCGGTGTCGTCGACGCGCAGGGTGCCGCCGGGCAGGTCGGGGTGGGCGGGCTCGCTGGAGAGCGGTTCGCCGGCCGGGGTCTGGAAGCTCACCGAGATCTGTTCGGCGTCGTGGCCGCTGCCGCCGGAGCCGTCCGCGGAGGAGGCCAGCACCCCGGCGTAGGCGGACTTGCCGGGGGCGAGGGTGAGCCTGCCCTGCGTCCTGCTCTTCTCCTCGACGCCCACCGTCGCCTGGTCCTGGTCGAAGCGCAGGAAGGGGAAGCCGTAGGCGACGCAGGCGGCGTCGGAGGTGTTGGTGGCCACCAGCACCACGTGGTGGGCCGGCGAGCTCACGGCCTTGACCTCGATCTTGACCGCCCCGGGGCCGCAGGCGTCGCCCTTCTCCCCCGCCTTGTCGTCGACCGTGGTGCCGGCCTCGCCGTCGTCCTCCCCGCCCTCGCCGCCCTCGTCCCCGGCGAGGGTCTGCGGCTCCGGGGCGGCGGAGGGGCTGCCGGTGGCGGCGGCCTGCTGCTCGTCCTCGGCCTGGCCGCTCCCGGAGTCCGAGCCGCCGCCGCAGGCGGTCAGGGTGAGGGCGGCCGCGGTCGTGAGGGCGGCGACGGCGATCCGCAGGGTGCGGGTGGTCATGGTGCTTCCCCCGGGGGAGTGGGAACGGTGCGGTGGCGGGTGCGGGTGTGTGGGGTCAGCCTTCCAGGAAGGCGGTCAGTGCGGAAGCCAGGAGGTGCGGGTCGTCGGAGCCGCACAGTTCGCGGGCGGAGTGCATGGACAGGATCGCCACGCCGATGTCGACGGTGGTGATGCCGTGCCGCGCTGCGGTGATGGGACCGATCGTGGTGCCGCAGGGCATGGAGTTGTTGGAGACGAAGTGCTGCCACGGCACGCCGGCGCGCTCGCACGCGGCGGCGAAGAGGGCCCGTCCGTGGCCGTCGGTGGCGTAGCGCTGGTTGACGTTGACCTTGAGGATCGGGCCGCGGTTGGGCATGGGGTGGTGGCCGGGGTCGTGGCGCTCGGGGTAGTTGGGGTGGACGGCGTGGCCGGTGTCGGAGGACAGGCACACGGTGCCGGCGAAGGCGCGGGCGCGGTCCTCGTACGTGCCGCCGCGGGCGAGGACGGAGCGCTCCAGCACGGTGCCCAGCAGGGGGCCCTCGGCGCCGGTGTCGGACTGGCTGCCGTTCTCCTCGTGGTCGAAGGCGGCCAGGACGGGGATGGAGGGCAGGCTGGCGGAGGTGGCGGCGGCGGTGAGGGCGGCGACGCCGGCGTGCACGGAGAGCAGGTTGTCCATGCGCGGGCCGGCGAGCAGCTCGCGGTCGCGGCCGAGGTAGGCGGGCGCCTCGACGCTGTGCGTCATCAGGTCCCAGCCGGCCACCTCGTCGGCGGCGACGCCGGCCTCCTCGGCGACGAAGCGGATCAGGTCGCCCTCGTGGACGTCGCCGAGGCCCCAGATGGGCGTCATGTGGCGCTGCTTGTCCAGCTTCAGGCCGTCCTGGTTGACGCCCCGGTCGAGGTGGATGGCCAGCTGCGGCACGCGCAGCAGCGGGCGGTCGACGACCACGAGCCGGTGGCTGCCGTCGCGCAGCGTCAGCCGTCCGGACAGGCCGAGGTCGCGGTCGAGCCAGGTGTTGAGCAGGGTGCCGCCGTAGAGCTCCACGGCCACCTGCCGCCAGCCGTGCGCACCGGTGTCGGGCAGCGGCTTGACGCGCAGGTTCGGCGAGTCGGTGTGCGCACCGACGATGCGGAACGGGGAGGCGGGGGTGGCGCCTTCCGGCACGTACCAGGCGATGATCGCGCCGCCGCGCCGCACGAACTTCCCGCCGGCCTGTCCGTCCCAGGCGTCGGTCTCGGCGACCTCGTGGAAGCCGGCCTTCTGCAGTCGCTCGGCGGTGGTGGCCACCGCGTGGTACGGGGAGGGACTGGCGGCGAGGAAGGACATCAGGTCGTCGGTGTGGCCGCGGTCGAAGCGGTGCGCAGAGCTCATGCCAGCAGCATAAAGATGGGGGCAAGAGCCGGGCTGCCCTTTCGGGAGCCCGGCTCCTGCCCGGTGATCCATCGGTGGGAGGGCCTTAGAAGGCGGCCTCGTCCAGCTCCATCAGGGAGCGGTCGACGCTCTCGGCGAGGACGCGCTCGGTGGCCACGCCCGGCAGGACCGTGTCGGCGAAGAACTTCGCCGCGGCAATCTTGCCGGTGTAGAACGCCTTGTCCTTGGCGGAGGCGGTCGGCAGCTTCTCGGCGGCCACGGCGGCACCGCGCAGCAGCAGGTAGCCGACGACGACGTCGCCCGAGGCCATCAGCAGGCGGGTGGTGTTCAGGCCCACCTTGTAGATGGACTTCACGTCCTGCTCGGTGGCGGCGAGGTCGGTCAGCATGGCGCCGACGATGCCCTCCAGGTCGACGGCGGCCTTGGCGAGCTTCTCGCGGGCCTCGGCGAGCTCCTCGCCGCCGGCGGCCTCGGCCAGGAACTTCTTGATCTCCTCGGACAGGGTGGTCATGGCCTGGCCCTGGTCGCGGACGATCTTGCGGAAGAAGAAGTCCTGGCCCTGGATGGCGGTGGTGCCCTCGTAGAGCGTGTCGATCTTGGAGTCGCGGATGTACTGCTCGATCGGGTACTCCTGCAGGTAGCCGGAGCCACCGAAGGTCTGCAGGGACTGGGCGAGCTGCTCGTAGGACTTCTCCGAGCCGTAGCCCTTGACGATCGGCAGGAGCAGGTCGTTCAGGCCGTGCAGGGCCTTGGCGTCCTCGCCCGCGGCCTCCTTGACCTGGATCTCGTCCTGGACGGCGGCGGTGTACAGCACGAGGGCGCGCATGCCCTCCGCGTACGCCTTCTGCGTCATCAGGGAGCGGCGCACGTCGGGGTGGTGGGTGATGGTGACCTTGGGCGCGGTCTTGTCCATGAAGTGCGCCAGGTCGGTGCCCTGCACGCGCTCCTTGGCGTACTCCAGCGCGTTGAGGTAACCGGTGGAGAGGGTGGCGATCGCCTTCGTGCCGACCATCATGCGGGCGAACTCGATGATGCGGAACATCTGGCGGATGCCGTCGTGCTTGTCGCCGATGAGCCAGCCCTTGGCGGGGTGCTTGTCGCCGAAGGTCATCTCGCACGTGTTGGAGGCCTTCAGGCCCATCTTGTGCTCGACGTTGGTGGCGTAGACGCCGTTGCGCTCGCCCAGCTCGCCGGTCTCGAAGTCGAACTCGTACTTCGGCACGAGGAAGAGGGACAGGCCCTTGGTGCCCGGGCCGTGGCCCTCGGGGCGGGCGAGGACGTAGTGGAGGATGTTCTCCGCCATGTCGTGCTCACCGGAGGTGATGAAGCGCTTGACGCCGGTGATGTGCCAGGAGCCGTCCTCCTGCTGCACGGCCTTGGTGCGGCCGGCGCCCACGTCCGAGCCGGCGTCCGGCTCGGTGAGGACCATGGTGGAGCCCCACTGCTTCTCGGTGGCGAGCTTGGCGATGTGCTTCTGCTGCTCGTTGCCCTCCTCGAAGAGGATGCCGGCGAAGGCCGGGCCCGAGGAGTACATCCAGATCGCGGGGTTCGAGCCCAGGATGGACTCGGCGTACGCCCAGATCAGCGAGCGCGGCGCGGTGGTGCCGCCGATCTCCTCCGGGATGCCCAGGCGCCACCACTCGGCGTCCATGTACGCCTGGTAGCTCTTCTTGAACGTCTCGGGGACCGGGGCGGTGTTGGTCTCCGGGTCGAAGACCGGGGGGGTGCGGTCGGCGTCGGCGAAGGACTCGGCCAGTTCGTTCTCGGAAAGGCGCGTGATCTCCGACAGGATGCTCTTCGCCGTCTCGACGTCCATCTCCCCGAAGGGACCGGTGCCGTACAGCTTGTCGCGGCCGAGGACCTCGAAGAGGTTGAACTCGATGTCGCGAAGATTCGACTTGTAGTGGCCCATGACAGACGGCTCCGTAGGTGACGGGAGGGCGTTCCTCTGTGCGTACCGGTCAGTAAGCAGCATGATGCTACCCGTCGGTAATAAGATGCAAGACCCGATCGGCCAACTGTGACCCTTTACGCTTTGGCCCATGTACGGCTACGACCAGACCGCGGCACAGCAGGGTTACGCGCCTCCGCAGCAGCCGGGCGGCTACGGCGAACAGCCGCTCTACCCCGAGCCGTCGCCCCCGTCCCTCGCGGATGCCGTGCGCGCCTTCACCACCGGCCAGATGTCCGCCGAGGACTTCCAGACCGTCTTCTCCGGCTCCAAGGTCTACTGCCCGCGCGGCGACAACCCCGGCTTCCTCGCCCTGCACAACACCCAGCAGCCGGTGATCCCGATGTTCACCTCGCTGAAGGAGCTGCGGCGCTACGCGGGCAAGGAGTCGAAGTACTTCGTGATCACCGGCGCCGAGGTGCTCGACCTGCTGCCGACCGGGTACGGCTTCGTCCTCGACATGGAGGGGGACCACCGCATCGTCTTCGACGCGAAGTCCGTCGAACAGATGGTGGACTTCGCCATGCGCCGGATGTACGGCTAGACGCCATTGCCCCGTAGACGGCCGATGCCGGGCTATCCGTCCGTCGCACGGCGGTAAAGACGCGCCACCGCGTCACCGAAGTACGCGGTGTACGAGGTCTCCTCGTCGCCGCCCTCGTCCTTGCCGCCCAGTACGCCCACCAGCGTCGCGCCGTCGTCCGCCAGGAACGGGCTGCCGCTGGTGCCGTTGAGCAGGCCCTCGCAGTCGAAGCGCAGCTGCGTGGCGCCCTCGGCCTGCGTCGTGCCGCGGCAGGCCACCGGCCGCTCCCCGTCGTTGGGGTAGCCCAGCACCCGGGCCGGGCCCCGCGCCGGCGGGTCGAAGCGGATGCGGGCCGCGCCGGTCGCCCGTTCGAGTGAGCCGTCGCCCTCGGCGGGCTCCATCCGCAGGAACGCCACGTCGTAGTCGGGGTCGCGGTCCTCGGTCCATTCCGGGGCCACGTCGATCGACCGGGGCACCCACACCCCGTACGGCGCCGCACCCCGGTCGTAGCCGGGGACGAAGGCCAGGTCCGTGCGGAAGCCGTCCATGTACACGCAGTGCGCCGCGGTGACCACCAGGTCGCCGGCCGCACTGTGGACGACGCTCGCCGTGCAGCCGTGAACCGGCTCGTCCTGCGCCGTGTAGAACAGCGGGCCGACCGCCGGCGAGGGGGCGGCCTCGGCCGCCGCGCCGTCCTCGGTGGCGGCCGCCTGCGGGGCGCCCAGCGGGCGCTGCCCGCCCTCGCGCACGGCCTCCTTCATGCGCTGCGCGCTGCGCTCGGCGACCTGCCGGGGCTGGGCGTAGTGCCCCTTGCCGTCCCCGGCCGCCAGTGGCGCGTCCGTGGCCAGGCCGCGGTGCGCCACGAGCAGGGCGACGGCGGCCAGAACCAGCGCGAGGGCGGCGACGGCGAGGACGCCGCGGGCTCTGAGACGGGAGCGCATTGATCAAGTGTGCCTCCTTCTGGGGGAACCCGCCGGACGGAGGAGGGGCCGGGAATGTGTCGCCCTTGCCTGTTGTTAAGGATTCAACTAAATTGGGGGTACGACCGAGGAGGCCATCCATGCCCGCAGTCACCGCAACCAACCCGCTGGCCCTGCCGCGCGTCACCGCGCCCGCCGGCGGCGCCCCGCGCCCCGTGGTGCACGTCGCCACCGCGCCCAGCGGCTTCGAGGGCGAGGGCTTCCCCGTCCGCCGTGCCTTCGCGGGGATCCCCTACCGCCACCTCGACCCGTTCATCATGATGGATCAGATGGGCGAGGTGGACTACGCGGCCGGCGAGCCCAAGGGCACCCCCTGGCACCCGCACCGCGGCTTCGAGACCGTCACCTACATCATCGACGGCACCTTCATCCACCGGGACTCCCACGGCGGCGGTGGCGTGATCACCGACGGCGACACCCAATGGATGACCGCCGGCTCCGGCCTGCTGCACATCGAGACCCCGCCCGAGGACCTGGTGATCAGCGGCGGGCTGTTCCACGGCCTCCAGCTGTGGGTCAACCTGCCGGCCGCCGACAAGATGATCGCGCCGAAGTACCAGGACATCCGCGGCGGCAGCGTCAAACTGCTCGCCTCCGAGGACGGCGGCGCGCTCGTCCGCCTGATCGCCGGCGACGTCGCGGGCCACGAGGGCCCGGGCGCGACCCACACGCCGATCACGATGATCCACGCGTCCCTGAGCCCCGGCGCGCAGCTGACGCTGCCCTGGCGGTCCGACTTCAACGCGCTCGCCTACGGCCTGGCCGGCCACGGCTCGGCCGGCACCGAGGGCCGCCCGTTCCGGATGGGGCAGGCGGTCGTCTTCGGCGAGGGCGACACCCTCGTCGTCCGCGCCGACGCCGCCCAGGAGACCCGCACGGAGAACTTCGAGGTGGTCCTGCTCGGCGGCCTGCCGATCCGCGAGCCGATGATGCACTACGGGCCGTTCGTGATGAACACCCACGCCGAGCTGGCCCAGGCCTTCGAGGACTTCCAGGCCGGACGGCTGGGCACGATCCCGGCGGCCTGAGCCGGGGACCCCGCGGCCCCGAGCCGAGTGGTGCCGTGCCCCCGTCGGGGGCACGGTGGAAGGGACGGGCATCCCCAGCGGACTCCTCCAGGAACGGAGGTCCCAGGCATGACCATCAGCCCCTACGGAGTGGTGACGGGCCGTGCGACCGGCAAGCGCCGGGAACCCGGCACCAGTGACAAGCCGCACTTCCAGCTGTTCATGGAGGACAACGCCGGCACCCGCTACCAGGTGCCGGTGAACGTCCTGTCCGACACGGCCCCCTCCCAGCTGCTGTTCCTTGCGGACGACGACTTCCGCCACCCGGTGACGGACCTCCTGCCGCCGGCGGGCAGCGGCTGGCACCCGCTGGCCTCGCAGGCGGGCACGGGCGCCCTCGACTACGTCCGCGGCAATCTGTTCGACCCCACCCGGATGCGGGTGCTGCCACCGGACGTCCAGGGAGTGGACAACGACCTGGAGGACTTCCTGGAGCACTACACGGACCGCGCCATCGCCGACCCCACGGTGGCCGTCTACGCCTTCGGCCAGCGCTTCGGACGGGTCTCCCTGCTGCGCAGGCTCGTCCGCTTCATGGCCCGCAGGCACAGCCACCAGGGCCCCGGCGTCCACGACATCCACATGAACCAGGGCAACGGCGTCAAGCACCGCCCCGACGACGGCATCTGGCAGGACGGCGGACTGCTCTTCCACTTCTCCGCCGAGCACCGCTGGGTGGCGATCTTCCTCGCCTTCCAGTCGCAGTCCTGGCACACCGACGACCAGGGCCACAGCATCGGCCCGCCGTCCCCGCCCGGGGAGCACGAGGCGCCGGTGCGCATCGTGGCGGCCCGGGTCGGGGTGTCCGCGGGGCCGGACGGCCAGTCGGTCACGCTGCTCAACGCCTCCGCGCACACCGTCGACCTGGGCGGCTGGCGGCTGGCCGACGAGCGCGGCCACGTCCGGCCGCTCCCCTCGCGCCGCCTCGCCGCCGGCAGTACGGTCACCGTCGAGGGCGGCGACGGACTGCGGCTCAGCCGGACGGGCGGGGCGCTCAGCCTGCTCGATCCGGTGGGCCTGAAGGTGCACGGCGTGGCCTACACCGACGAGCAGGTGCGCCAGGAGGGCTGGACGACCACCTTCGCGTGACGCATCTTCGCGTGACGCCGGCTACGTCACCGCCTCGAACCGGGCCTCCGCCGCGGCCGCGGCCTCGTACAGCTCGAACCAGATGCTCTTGCCCGCGCCCTGGGGGTCCACGCCCCAGGCGCCGGCCAGGAGTTCGAGCAGGACCAGGCCGCGGCCGGAGGACGCCATCTCGCCGGGGTGGCGGCGGTGGGGGAGCTCGTCGCTGGCGTCCGCGACGCTCACCCGCAGGCAGCGGGTGCCGGGGGCGCCGGACAGCTCGGCGATCAGCAGGGCGTCGCCGTCGGTGTGCACGAGCACGTTGGTGATGAGCTCGGAGACCATCAGCACCGCCGAGTCGCGCTGCTCCTCGTCGGGCCAGTCGTGCAGCAGTTCGCGCACCTGGTGGCGGGCCTCGGCGATGCGCTCCGGCTCGGCCTGGGCGATGCTCATGACCGTGCGCCGCGGCGGGCACGGCACCGCGCCCGCGCCCTCGGGCAGGTCGCGGCGCAGGAGCAGCAGGGCGATGTCGTCCTCGCGCCGGTCGATGAGCGGGCCGGTGGTGTAGTGCGAGGGCGGGCCGTGGACGGCCTGCACGAGGTCGTCGGCGAGCTGTTCGAGGTCCTCGGCGCCGTCGGGGCCCGTGCCGTGGTCCTCGATGATCTGCCGCAGCCGCATCCAGCCGGTCTCCAGGTCGTGGCCGCCGGTCTCGATGAGCCCGTCGGTGCACACCAGCATGGTCTCGCCGGGCTCCAGCACGATCCGCGTCGTGGGGTAGTCGGCGTCCGGCACGATGCCCAGCGGCAGCCCGCCGGCCGTGGGGCGTACGAGCAGGGTGCCGTCGCTGAGCCGGATCGCCGGGTCGGGGTGGCCGGCCCGGGCGATAACGAGCAGTCCGCTGCTGGGGTAGACCTCGATGTACAGGCAGGTGGCGAAGCGCGGGTCCGCGTCCTCGTCGGCACCGTTGATGCCGGCCAGGAAGCGCGAGGCGCGCGAGAGCACGGCGTCCGCGTGGTGGCCCTCGGAGGCGTAGGCGCGCAGGGCGATGCGCAGCTGGCCCATGAGCCCCGCGGCCCGTACGTCGTGACCCTGGACGTCGCCGATGACGAGGGCGAGCCGGCCGCCGGTGGAGGCGCCGTCCTCGGAGGTGCCGCCGGGCAGTGGGATCATGTCGTACCAGTCGCCGCCGACCTCCAGCCCGCCGCCGGTGGGCACGTAGCGCGCGGCCACCGACATGCCGGGGATGTCGGGCTGGACGGTGGGCATCATCGAGCGCTGCAGGCCCACGGTGAGCTCGCGCTCGGACTCGTGCACGCTGGCGCGCCCGAGCGCCTGGGCGAGCATCCGGGCGACGGTGGCGAGCACCGAGCGCTCGTCGGGGGTGAAGGAGACCGGGACGGAGAAGCCGGCCATCCAGGCGCCGATGGTCCGCCCGGCGTTGATCATCGGCAGGAAGGCCCAGGACCGGCGGCCGAAGCGCTCGACCATCGGGTAGATCTCGGGGAAGCGGCGCCGGTAGTCCTCGGGGGAGGGCAGGTACACGGCGCGGCCGGTGCGGATGACCTCGGCGGCCGGGGCGCCGGCCCCCATGGGCTGGTCCATGAAGGCGTCCATGTCGCCGGGGGCGTAGCCGTGCTGCCCGATGAGCTTGACCCGGCCGGCCTCGCCGACGAAGACGGCCAGGCCCGAGGGCTCGAAGCCCGGCATGGACAAGGTGGCCGCGACCCGCAGCACCTCGGAGGTGGAGCGGGCCTCCGCCAGCGCCCGGCCGGCGTCCAGCAGGAACGCCTCGCGGTTGCGCCGCCAGTCGCCGGTGACGGTGCTGCGGGCGGCGGAGGTGCCGGGCTGGGGCGCGGGGACCTCCTCCAGCGTGCCGACGAGGCGGGCGGCGGGCCCGATGCCGTACGGCCGGGTGCGGCTGCGCACGGTCCGCAGCACCCTGCCGTCCTCGTCCACGACCCGCAGCCGGGCCTCGGCGAGGGTGCCCTCGGCGGCGGCGAGGCTGATGATGCCCTGGACCTCCACCCAGTCCACGGCGTGGAAGCGGGCGCGGACGCCGGACTCGGTCAGCTCCACCCGGGTGGGCGGCAGGCCCATGAGCCGGGCGCCTTCGGCGTCGAAGGTGACGGTGCGCGAGGCGGTGTCCCAGTACCACAGGCCGGTCTGGACGGCGGCCAGTACGTCCTCAGTGCGCATTGCCCCACTTTATGCAGGTACGGCCGTAGCGGACCACTGATGGTATGCGAGGGGCAGTACCCTTGCCTGGTGCTGTATGCGCACACTCCACGCCTTCGACCACGACTTGGATGAACGATGCATCGTTACCGGTCCCACACCTGCGGCGAGCTCCGTGCGGCCGACGTCGGCACCGACGTGCGGCTCAGTGGCTGGCTGCACAATCGGCGCGACCTGGGCGGCATCCTCTTCATCGATCTGCGTGACCACTACGGCCTGGTCCAGCTGGTGGCGCGCCCCGGCACCCCGGCCAACGAGGCGCTCGGCCACCTGACCAAGGAGACCGTCGTGCGCATCGACGGCAAGGTCGTCAGCCGCGGCGCCGACAACGTCAACCCCGACCTGCCCACCGGCGAGATCGAGATCGAGGTCGCCGAGGTGGAGGTGCTCGGCGCCGCCGAGCAGATCCCCTTCACCATCAACGCCGAGGACGGGGTGAACGAGGAGCGCCGTCTGGAGTACCGCTTCCTCGACCTGCGCCGCGAGCGCATGCACCGCAACATCATGCTGCGCACCGCCGTCATCCGCGCCATGCGCGAGAAGATGACCGCGCTCGGCTTCAACGAGCTGGCCACCCCGATCCTGTCCGCCACCTCCCCCGAGGGCGCGCGCGACTTCCTGGTGCCCTCGCGCCTGCACGCCGGCCGCTTCTACGCCCTGCCGCAGGCCCCGCAGCAGTTCAAGCAGCTGCTGATGATCGCCGGCTTCGACCGCTACTTCCAGATCGCGCCCTGCTTCCGCGACGAGGACGCCCGCGCCGACCGCTCGCCGGGCGAGTTCTACCAGCTCGACGTGGAGATGTCCTTCGTCGAGCAGGAGGACGTCTTCCAGGTGATCGAGAAGGTCATGACCGAGCTCTTCGAGGAGTTCGGCGGCGGCCGCCACGTCACCTCCCCCTTCCCGCGCATCCCCTTCCGCGAGGCGATGCTCAAGTACGGCTCCGACAAGCCGGACCTGCGCGCCAAGCTGGAGCTGGCCGACGTCAGCGACGTCTTCGCGGGCTCGGAGTTCAAGGCGTTCGCCGGCAAGCACGTGCGGGCCCTGCCGGTGCCGGCCGTCCAGGACCAGCCGCGCAAGTTCTTCGACGGCCTCGGCGACTTCGCGGTCGAGCAGGGCGCCAAGGGCCTGGCCTGGATCCGCGTCGGCGAGGGCGGCCAGCTGTCCGGCCCGATCGCCAAGTTCCTCACCGAGGACGACGTCAAGGCCCTCACCGAGCGCCTCGGCCTGGAGGCCGGCCACGCCGTGTTCTTCGGCGCGGGCGACGTCGACGAGGTCTCCAAGATCATGGGCGCGGTGCGCGTCGAGGCCGCCAAGCGGGCCGGCCAGTTCGAGGAGAACGTCTTCCGGTTCTGCTGGATCGTCGACTTCCCGATGTTCGAGAAGAACGAGGACACCGGGCAGATCGAGTTCTCCCACAACCCGTTCTCCATGCCTCAGGGCGGCCTTGCGGCCCTGGAGAGCATGGACCCGCTGGACATCCTCGCCTGGCAGTACGACATCGTCTGCAACGGCGTCGAGCTGTCCTCCGGCGCCATCCGCAACCACGAGCCCGACGTCATGTACAAGGCGTTCGAGATCGCCGGCTACAGCAACGAGGACGTCGAGCGCGAGTTCGGCGGCATGCTGCGCGCCTTCAAGTTCGGCGCCCCGCCGCACGGCGGCATCGCCCCGGGCGTCGACCGCATCGTGATGCTGCTGGCCGACGAGCCCAACATCCGCGAGACCATCGCCTTCCCGCTCAACGGCAACGCCCAGGACCTGCTCATGGGCGCCCCCAGCGAGGTCGACGACGCCCGCCTGAAGGAGCTCCACCTGAGCATCTACAAGGGCGCGGCCAAGCCGACCCCGTACAAGCCGACGAAGTAGTCGCACCGCACGTGCACCGAAGGCCGGCCGGGCAGCAGCCCGGCCGGCCTTCGGCATGACGGCCTCACACCAGGGCCAGGGGCAGCGGGACTCTCGGGCAGCAGCCGGCCGCGTTGTGCACGGCGCGCGAGAGCCGGCCCGGGGTCAGCCGCTCGCGCCACAGCACGGACTGCACGCCGTACTCCCCGACCGCCATCAGCTCCGCCGGGCCCAGGTCGTCGGCGACCACGAGCAGCGGGGCGCGGTTCGCGCGGACCATCGCCCGCAGCCGGGCCGGGGCGTCGGGGTCGTGCCGCGACAGCAGGAGGACGTCGACGGCCGCGGTGCCGTCGTCCGCCGCGACGACGCCGATGCCCGCGAGGGCGCGCAGCTGCCGGACGACCCGGTACCGGCCCAGCTCGTCGCCGCCGTGGACGCTTACGGTGATGCCTTCGTCGAACACTGCGAACACTGCTCTTCCTCAATCACGCCGAAAGGACGCCTTCAGCGTGCGGGGCGGCGCTCAACGAACGATTGCCGATGGATCAACGCATGCATGAGGGCCCCGGAACCGCACGGTTCCGGGGCCCTTACGCGTACGTCGTTACGCCTCGTCGGCGGCGCCGAAGCGCTCGCGGTAGGACTCCAGGTCCTCCTCGGTGATCTTCGCGAAGAGCACCGGCGGCACGCTGAACGCGGTGCCCGCCGGGACGAACGTCAGCGACTTCGCCTCGTCCGCCGTCACCCACGTCGCGGTGGCGGCCGCCGAGTCCTCCGGCAGCGCGAACGCCGAGCGCATGGCCGCCGCGGAGGCCGGGATGAACGGCTCGGAGACCACCGCGTAGAGGTGGATGAGGTTCATCGCGGTGCGCAGGGTCAGCGCCGCGGCCTCGGGGTCGGTCTTGATCTCCAGCCAGGGGGCCTTGGTCTCCAGGTAGGAGTTGCCCGCGCTCCACAGCGCGCGCAGCGCCTGCGCGGCCTTGCGGAACTGCAGCTCCTCCATGTACCGCTCGTACTCGGCGAGCAGCTCGGCGACCTGGCGGCCGAGCTCGGCCTCGGCCTCGCCCTCCTCCAGACCGGCCGGGACGCTCTCGCCGAAGCGCTTGCGCGAGAACGACAGCACACGGTTGACGAAGTTGCCGAGGGTGTCGGCGAGGTCCTTGTTGACCGTGCCGGCGAAGTGCTCCCAGGTGAAGGACGAGTCGTCCGACTCCGGGGCGTTCGCCATCAGGAAGTAGCGCCAGTAGTCGGCCGGCAGCAGCTCCAGTGCGGCGTCGGTGAAGATGCCGCGCTGCTGCGAGGTGGAGAACTTGCCGCCGTAGTACGTCAGCCAGTTGAAGGCCTTGACGTAGTCGACCTTCTTCCACGGCTCCCGGGTGCCCAGCTCCGTGGCCGGGAACATCACGGTGTGGAAGGGCACGTTGTCCTTGGCCATGAACTGCGTGTAGCGCACGTCGCCGGCCTCGTACCACCACGACTTCCAGTCGCGGTTCGCCGGGTCCTGGCCGGCCCACTCCTTGGTGGCGCCGATGTACTCCACGGGCGCGTCGAACCACACGTAGAAGACCTTGCCCTCGGCCGCCAGCTCCGGCCAGGTGTCCGCCGGGACCGGCACGCCCCAGTCGAGGTCACGGGTGATCGCCCGGTCGTTCAGGCCCTCCGTCAGCCACTTGCGGGCGATGGAGGAGGCCAGCAGCGGCCAGTCCTTGCCGTGCTCGTCGATCCACGCCTCGACCTCGCCCTGCAGCTTCGACTGCAGCAGGAACAGGTGCTTGGTCTCGCGCACCTCCAGCTCGCTGCTGCCGCTGATCGCCGAGCGCGCGTCGATCAGGTCGGTCGGGTCCAGCACGCGGGTGCAGTTCTCGCACTGGTCGCCGCGCGCCTTGTCGTAGCCGCAGTGCGGGCAGGTGCCGACGATGTACCGGTCGGGCAGGAAGCGGCCGTCGGCCAGGGAGTAGACCTGGCGGATCGCGCGCTCCTCGATGAACCCGTTCTTCTGCAGCTGACGCGCGAAGTGCTGGGTGATCTCGTGGTTCTCCGGCGAGGAGCTGCGGCCGAAGTAGTCGAACGAGATGTGGAAGCCGTCGTAGATCGCCTTCTGCACGTCGTGCTGCTGCCCGCAGAAGGTGTCCACCGGCAGCCCGGCGTCCTTCGCCGCCAGCTCGGCCGGGGTGCCGTGCTCGTCGGTCGCGCAGATGTACAGCGTCTCGCGGCCGGTCTGCCGCAGGAAGCGCGCGTACACGTCCGCCGGGAGCATGGACCCCACCATGTTGCCCAGGTGCTTGATCCCGTTGATGTACGGAAGGGCGCTGGTGATGAGGTGTCGAGCCATTGCGGCTGCTCCCTGGTCGCAGTGTTTTCAGGTGTACGTGCCCCTTTAGCGTATCCGAGCACCGGAGCCCGACCGCGCCCCGTTTCCTACCCGCGGTAACGGAGAGTATTTGATGTGTTGCTGACAGGTACACTGAAAGCGTCCCATTCGGGGGGAGTCCCCCGGATATGCCTTTCGAGGAGTTGTCCCACGTGAAGCGCACCACCCTCCGAGCCACCGGTGTCTCGGTCCTGGCCGCCGCCGTCCTGGGCGCCGTCGCCCCCGCCGCCCTCGCCACCCCCGCGAGCGCGCCGTCCGTCGAGGTCAGGAAGATCTTCACCGGGAACGGCATCGTCGCGTCCCTCGACGTCTCCTTCGACTACGTCTGCAACGTCGACACCGAGCGCCTGGAGATCACCCTGCTGTCCGCCCCGGCCGGCAGGAAGCCCGTCTACCTGACGGCCACCAAGGACAAGCGCGACCTGCAGTGCGACGGCAAGAAGCACACGGGCCTGGCCGAGTGGCACGACATGGTCGACGCGAACGTGCCCGCCCGCGCCACCCTGGAGCTCTACGGCAAGGGCGGTCTGCTGCAGACGCCCCTGGTCGAGAAGACCATGAAGCCGGGCCCCGGCCGCCTGCCGTTCGGCGACTGACGGCAGGACGACTGACGGCGGAACGCCTGACATCACAACGCCGGACGGGCCGCATGCGCAGCCCGTCCGGCGTTCGAGGGTCGCTACTTCAGGACGCCCGCCGTGCGGGCCTCCTCCAGCCACCCGGGGAACTCCAGCAGCAGCTCGCGGTAGAGCTCCTCGTGCGGCAGCAGCCGCGGTTCGCGGCCCGCGTGGAAGAAGCCCGTGTTGTCGACCGCCCGCCGCTCGGGCACCGCGAGGTCGTCCAGCCGGCGCAGGAAGTCGAAGCCGCGCGCCTCGGGGTCGCCGAAGCCCACGAACTGCCAGAAGACCGGCAGGCCGGCCGCCTCGCACAGGGCCTTCTCGGCGGCCGCCCGGTTCGAGGGGGCGCCGTCGGTCTGGAAGACGACGAGGGCGGGGTCGGTGGTGCCCGTGGCGCGGTAGTGGTCGAGGACGGCCTCGACGGCCAGGTGGTAGTGGGTGCGGCCCATGTGCCCGTAGGAGGCGTGCAGCTCGGCGATGCGCTCGCGGTGGTCGTCCGCCGTCAGTTCGGCGGTGCCGTCGATGCCGGTGGAGAAGAAGACGACGGGCAGGGTGCCGCCCTCCGTGAGGTGGCCGGCGAGGGCGAGGGTCTGTTCGGCGAGGTGCTGGACGGTGCCGTCCTTGTAGTAGGGCCGCATGGAGCCGGAGCGGTCGAGGACGAGGTAGACGGCGGTGCGCTGCCCGGTGAGGCCGGCGGCGGCCAGGGCCGCGCCGGCGGCCATCGCGGGGGAGGGCTCGGGGTCCGGCCCGGGCGGGGGTTCGGGCACGGGGTGGGGGTCGGGCCGCGGGGCCGGCTCCGGTTCGGGCACCGGTTTGGGCTTCGGCATGGGCGTGGGCTGGGGTTCGGGCTCGGGGAGGGGCTCGGGCCGGGCGGGGCCGGGCGTGGGGATGGGGCCGAGGGGGCCGGGGTCGGGGACGGTGGGGGTGCCGGCCCGGTCGGACTCCTCGGCGGTCGGCTGGGTGGGGACCGTGACGGCGCCGCCCGGCGCCTCCTCCTGCACCGCCGGCGCGCAGGCGCCGGGGCCCGTGCTCTGCTGGGGCAGGCTCGCCTCGTCCTGTTCGCCCCCTCTGGCCGCCCGGCCGAACGCGGTGCGCAGCAGACTCCGAATGCCCATGGGGAAGTTGCCCTTCGTCCTATTAGCTGTCCGTAATGCCCGTAAAATCCCGTTTGCTTGACGAATACGTAAGGCTAGTGGTCAAGCACGGTCCAAGGCGTTCACTCGCGACACGCCGTCGTGCGTGTCGTGTCACGGACAGGGTCGTGAACCGGGCTACGGACAGGGTCGCAACAGGGATACGGACAGGGCCGGAACAGGGCTACGGACAGGGGTCCGGGATCCAGTTCCCGTGGAAGCCCACCGGCACCCGCACCGGCAGGTGCACCCGGGCCACCGGTCCGCCGGCGAGGTCGCCGGCGGCCAGGACGAGCAGGTCGGTGGCCCCGCGCCGCGGGTCGTGGGAGAAGGCCAGCACCCAGCCGTCGTCCTCGGCGGCGGCACGGGACGCCGGCACGAAGACGCCCTCGCCGACGTCCCCGCCCTCCGGGACGGTGAACTCCTCACGCGTACCGCGCTCCAGGTCGTACTTGACCAGCCCCGGCCCCCGGCCCGGCAGCGGCTGGCGCACCGCGTAGCCGAAGCGGTGGTGGACGGTGAGCCGGCGGGGGTCGATGCGCGGGTACTCGGCGGGCAGGTCGTCCAGGCGCGTGCGGTGCACGGTGCCGCGGGCCGGCTCGACCGTCCAGCGTTCCAGGTGCGCGACATGCCGCCCGGGGGCGGGCCGGCGAGGGTCGAAGGCGTCGAACCAGCGGTCGTAGCGCAGGAGATGGACGACGAGCCGCCGGCCGCCCGGCTGCTCGTAGGCGTTCATCTGGTGCAGGACGAAGCAGGGTTCGAGCTCCAGCCAGCGCACCTCGCCCGCCCCGCCGTCGCGCGGCAGCACCCCGAGCCGGGCGGGCCGGTCCGGGTCCCACACCGGGTGGTGCGCGCCGGTGCGCCCGTTGCGGGCGAAGACCACCGGCAGGTCGTACAGCAGCACGTAGTGCTCGGTCAGCGAGAAGTCGTGCATCATCGGGTGCCCGTCGAGGGGGACGTCCACGTACCGCCGTACGCGGCCGTCGCGGCCCGCGACCACGTACTGCACGTACGGCCAGGCCGGGCAGTAGGCCACCGCGTGCAGTTCGCCCGAGCGCGGGTCGACGATCGTGTGCGCGGCCAGCCCGCCCGGCAGCGTGCCGTGGAAGTCGAACGGGCCGATGGTGTACAGCTCCGGGTCCAGTTCGTACGGCAGGGTGCCGCCCTCCACCAGGGCCAGGCAGTGCCCGGCGAAGTACTGCACGTGCGTGTTGGGCGCGAAGTCCATGCCCAGGTGGCGCGGCCCGTGCAGCAGCTTCTCGCCCAGGGCCCCGGCCACGGCGTCCGAGCGCACCCAGCGGTTGCGGTACCACTCGGCGCGCCCGTCGCGCAGCCGGACGCCGTGGATCATGCCGTCGCCGCTGAGCCAGTGGTGGCCTGCCGGGTCGTCGACGTGCACCGGGTTGGGGCCGTTGCGCAGGTAGCGGCCGCGCAGCGCGGCGGGCAGACGGCCGGTGACGGGCAGGTCGACGGCGGTGGTCTCGTCGTGGACCGGCGCGTAGGGGCCGCTGAGGTAGGGATTGGCGCACGGTCCGGGGCGCGGGGCCGGGTACGTCATGCCCTCCACCATCCAGCGGAAGGGGGCGTTCGGCCAGTGCCGTACGGCAGCGGACGACGGCGCGAACAACGGGACACGGGCAGGACAAGACCAGTGCAACAAATGGACGAAGGGCAACCCTCTCCGCACGAATCGGCTTCTTTATCGGTGAGGACGACCGGACACGAGGACGAGAAACCCAGCAGGGGGCAGGAAGTGGGAACCGCATGGGCCTGACCAGCAGGTCGCTTCTGTACACGGTGGTGTTCGCCGCCGTGTTGTGCGTGGGGCTCACCGTGTGGATCTGGCCCCGGCTGGCCGGCCGCGGCGTGCGCCCGGTGCTCGGCCGGCTCGCGGCCATCGCCACGACCCAGCTGGCGGTCATGGCCGCGCTGGCGCTGGCCGTGAATTCCTGGGGCGGTTTCTTCGGCACCTGGAACCAGCTCCTCGGCCGCGTCGACAAGGCGCCGGTCAATGTCACCGAGATGGGCGGCAGCGGCCCGTACGCCACCGTCACCGGGTCGAAGAACGGCCTGGTGCAGCCGGCGGGCCCGCAGGGCCTGGACAAGATAGGCGGAATTCCGCGGGGCCCGGCCGAGAAGGTGGGCAGCGTCCAGTCGGTCAACATCGTCGGGGCGCGCTCGCGGGCGATCAACCCGGCCTTCGTCTATCTCCCGCCGCAGTACTTCCAGAAGCAGTACGACCGCCAGCGCTTTCCGGTGATGGTCGTGATCAGCGGCTATCCCGGCGGGATCACCAACCTGGCGCAGCACCTGCAGGTGCCCCAGACGGCGGGCCGGCTGCTGGCCCAGAACAGAATGCAGCCGACCGTCGTCGTCATGGTCCGCCCGACGATCGCGCCCCCGCGCGACACCGAGTGCGTGGACGTCCCCGACGGGCCGCAGGCGGAGACCTTCTTCACCAAGGACCTGCCCGACGCCCTCAAGAGCACCTACCGCGTCGGCCACGACCCCAGCGCCTGGGGCGTGCTCGGCTACTCCTCCGGCGGCACCTGCGCGCTGGAGCTCGCGATGCGCCAACCGGGCGTCTACCCGGCCGCGGCCGCGCTGTCCGGCGACTACAAGGTCGGCAACGACCTGACCACCGGCAACCTCTTCGGCAGCGGCCCGCAGGCCAAGCGCAACCAGCAGGAGCACGACCTGATCTGGCGGCTGGAGAACCTGCCCGCGCCGCGGGTGTCGGTGCTGGTGACCAGCAGCAAGAAGGGCGAGAAGCAGTACGGCGAGACGGAGCGGTTCCTCAAGGCCGTCAAGCCGCCGATGAACGCCTCCTCGATCATCCTGCCGGAGGGCAGCCATCACTTCACCACCTGGCGCCGGGAGATCGGCCCGGTGCTGGAGTGGATGAGCCGGCAGCTGACCTTCCCGCAGGACACCGCCGACAAGCCCAAGAGCGAGCAGGAGAAGAAGAAGGACGCCGAGCGCAAGGCGCGGGAGGACGCGGCGCAGGACGCGCCGGCGGTGGAGCCCTCGCCGCAGGCGTCGCCCAGCGCCTCGCAGGACGAGGGCGACGAGGACTGAGCCCCCCTCCCCGCATCCGGGAGCGTCCGGGCAGCGGGCGGGCCGGTTACTCCGGACCGCCCCCCAGCTGCTCGGCCAGCCACGAGAACGCCGCGGGATAGAGGTTGATCCACGTTCCGTAGTTGTGGCCCCCGGTCGGCAGCAGCATCGTCTTCAGCCGCACCGCGCTGTCCGCGGCCTCGCGCTGGAACTCCTCGATGTAGCGGGGCGGGCTGTCGCGGTCCTGTCGCGAGGTCGCCAGGAACAGGGCCACGTCCGCGTCGCTGTGCCGCACCAGGTGCATCGGGCTGTTGCGGCGGCGCAGCTCCGGGTCGGCGATCGCGCCGCCGTCGCCGTCGAGCGGGTCGGGGTCCAGGGCGGCGCCCGCGCCGAAGACGCGGGGGTACTGCAGCGGCAGCTTCGCCGCGCAGAAGCCGCCCGTGGAGATGCCGACCAGGCCCCACGACTCGGGGGCGGCCTCGGTGCGGAAGTGCTTGCGCAGCAGCTCGGGCACGTCGGCGGCGAGCCAGGTGGCGACCTTGCGGCCGGGGACGTCGGAGCAGTCGGTGTCCACGCCGCCGGGGTTGATGATCGGCACGGCGAGGATGAACGGGCGGGTGGTGCCCTCGGTGAGCAGCCGCTCGTACGCCCCCGGCATCCGGCCCTGCTCCAGCCAGGACTGCGGCGAGCCGGGCACGCCGTGCAGCAGCACCACCACGGGGAAGGCGGTGTGGCGGTGGTCGGGCTCGGAGTACTGCGGGGGCGTCCAGACCATGACCTGGCCGGACAGCTGGGAGTGCGCCCCGCGGAAGTACGTCTCGCGCATGCCGCCGTCGCCGCGCGTGAAGCGCGCCCGCTCGGCCGGCGGGCCGGGCATCGCCACGGGCCCGGACTCGCTCGTACGGCCCATCAGGTCGTCCCACGAGGCGTACAGGCCGTAGCTGGCGTTGATCCACACCGCGACCACGCAGATGGCGGTGGCCTGGCACAGCACGATCAGGGCGAGCCGGCCCGCCCAGCGCACGGCGCCGGGGCCGGGGATCCTCGTCCACAGCAGCAGCGCCGCCAGGACGGCCAGCAGGCAGGCGACGACGAGCAGGGCGAAGAACGCGGTGCCGGTCAGGCTCGGAATCATCCCGCGGATACGCTCCCCCGGCTCGGTGGACCGATGGCGCAACGACCCTAAGCGAGGACGGCGGCGGACGGCGGGGAAAACGCGGCGGGTGACCCGGACGGGTCCGTCAGGCGGCCACGGAGGGGTGCTCGCAGGTGAGCGAGCAGGCGAAGACCCATGCGCCGTCCTGGTGACCGCTGATTCGCGTGAGAGTGCCGCCGGTCCCGGTCTCCTCCACGGGATCGGCGGATATGTGGACGGGTCTGTCGAGCTCGGCGTAGCGGTGGAAGGAGCTCCTGATCGAGGTCGGCAGGACGACCGGCCAGGGGGCGAGGGCGGTGGCCGCCTGCCGGGCCGCCTCCAGCAGCACCATGCCGGGGATGTGGTCCACCGGATGGTCGAACAGGACGGGATGACGGCCGTCGGCCCGCAGCAGCCAGGAGCGGGGGCGCGCACTGTCGTCCGGCGAGAGGACGACGTCGAAGGGAAAGGTCCGGCCCACCTGCTGCGGCACCACCGGCGCGGTCGTCACCGTCGGCGTGCCGGGCAGCCGGGGGCCGCGCAGCCGGCGGTAGACCTCCGGCGAGGTGCAGGTGAACGAGGCGCTGCCGGTGGCGGCGACGTGTCCGTCGCGGCGTACGGTGACGTCGTAGCGCATGCCCCCGAAGACGCCGCCCCGCAGGCGGATCCGTGAGCACTCGACGTCGAGTTCGAGGTCGGCGGGCGCCGTGCCGATGGTCATGCGATCGGGCCGGACCGTGTAGTCCAGGTGCCACATCAGGAACTGGTGCCCGAGCGGCACGTCGAATTCCGCGTGGGCGAGGAGGGAGCCGATCTGCCGCACGGTCTCGGCGGCCATCATCGGGTCGTACACGGTGCCGTCGACCGGGGTGAAGAAGCTGTGGCCGCGCGGCCATTGGGCCCAGACGGTGAACCGGTCCGGCCCCGCCTTCCGCCATCCGGTCAGCAACACCTCGGCCACGGCGGCCCGGTGGACGTACTCGCGGGGCACGGTCGTGGTCAACCGGGGCAGCGAGGGCGCGGGGGATGTCGGGGCGGAGGTGGTCTGGGACATGGTTCCCCCTCGGATCGGTCGGCGCAGCGGGGCAGGTCGACCGCGGATGGTCAAGGCGGGTGCTGTCCGGACGGGTGCTTTTAGAGTGTTAACGTTCCCCGGTCAACGCCCTTCGGGGGGTCAAGATACAAGGCGGTTGACGACCACTCAGCCCCGATGTGATTCAGCTCTCTGCGGGGGGAACGCCCGCATCGCGCGGGCGGGTTTTCCGGGATCCTTCACCCGACAATGGAGGCAGATAGTGGTCGAACAGCTGAGCCGGTTACGCCTGGCCGCCGTCAATATCGACGGGGTCCTTCTCAACGACACGTTCAGCCCGGTGATCCACCGGTTCGTGACCGCCCGGGGCGGCCGGTACACCGCGCAGGTCGAGCGGGCCGTCTTCTCCCAGCCCCGGCACATCGCCGCGCAGGCCCTGGCCGAGGCCGCGGGCGTCGACTGGCCGCCCGAGAAGGTGCTCGAGGTCTACTTCGCCGAGCGCGCCGCCCACCTCGTGCACGACCCCGTCCGGCTCCTGGACGGCGCGGTCGAACTCGTCGCGCGATTACGGGCGATGGGTCTGCGCACCGTCTGCTACGGAGGTCTGGACGCCTCCCACTTCACCCGCCACCTCGGCGAGCACGCCCACCTCTTCGACGGCCCCGGCTATGTGTGCACCAACGACTTCCGCCCCGGGGTGCGGGAGATCGCTGCGATCTTCGGACTGCACCCGGGCGAGACGCTCTTCGTCGACGACGTGGCGCGCGTCGCGGAGGCCGCCCGCGACCTGGGGGCCGCCTTCGTGGGGCACCCCTCCGCCTTCCCCCACGGATTCCAGCGCGCCGCCATGCACGAGGCGGGCGTACGGCATGTGGTGGACTCCTTGGCCGCCGTCGACGAGGCGCTGGTGCGCACGGTCGACGCGGAGGCGTCGGCGGGCACGCTGTGGTCCCCCGGCCCGGAAACGCGAAGCGACGGATGAAGGAAATCGAGGGAATTCACGGCATGGCCACCGACCACGGAATACCGCAGGGCGCACCCCAGGAAATAGCGCCTGCAATGCCGCCCGTAATACAGCCTGCGGCACCGCCCGCAATGCCACAGGGAATGCTGCACGGGAAAGTCGCGCTCGTCACGGGCGCCAGCAGCGGCATCGGCGCCGCTGCCGCACGGGTGTTCGCACGCGAGGGTGCCACGGTGGTGCTGGCCGCCCGGCGCGAGGACCGTTTGCGCGAACTGGTGGACGAATTGCGGGAAAAGGGTGCCGAGGCCGCCCACGTCGTCACCGACGTCACGCGGCGCACCGACACGGCGCGCGCCGTCGCGTACGCGGTGGAGCGGTACGGCCGGCTGGACGCGGCGTTCAACAACGCGGGTTGGGGCGAGGGCCGCTCGCCGCTGCACTTGATGGACGACGCCACCTACGAGCGCATCATGGACGTCAACGCGCGCGGCGTGTGGAACTGCCTGCGCGACGAGATCACCGCGATGCTCGCCACCGGCGGTGGCTCGATCGTCAACACCAGTAGCGTGGGCGGCCTGTTGGCCACGCCGGTCGCCGCCCCGTACGTGGCGGCCAAGCACGCGGTCATCGGTCTGACGAAGGCAGCGGCCGCCGAGTACGCCGCGTCCGGCATCCGGGTGAACGCGCTCGCGCCGGGAACCACGCGCAGCGAAGTGGTCGTGGAGTGGTTCGCGCAACGGCCGGGCATCGAGGAGGCGTTGCACGCCGCCACCCCGCAGGCGCGCACGGCGGAGCCGGAGGAGGTCGCCGAGGCCGCCGCCTGGCTGCTCAGCGACCGGGCGTCCTTCGTCACCGGGGCCACGGTGCCGGTGGACGGCGGGCTGACGATGGTCTGATCGCGTCAGATCGTGCGGATACCGTCCCGGCCGTGCGGGGCACGCTCGTTGGCCCCTGCAAGGATCGGGACGGTGTCCTCCAGCGCAATTCACAGAGTGAATTGCGCCAGATTGCCAAGCCGCTCTTGATACGATACGTACTCGCCGGTTTGATTTTCGAGGGGCGGCAGCGGTGTGACGGCCGGTTGCGTGCCGCCCCTCGCCGCCCGGGATGCGGCGGAGATATCTCATCGATCCGGAGGCAGACCGTGGCAAAGCAGGACCGCGCGATCAGGACTCGCCAGTCCATTCTCGAAGCGGCCGCGGTGGTGTTCGACGAGCGGGGCTACGACGCCGCCACGATCACCGAGATCCTCGCGCGGGCCGAGGTCACCAAGGGGGCGCTGTATTTCCACTTCGCCTCCAAGGAGGAACTGGCGCTCGCGGTGATCGACGCCCAACTGGCCACCGACATGCCGGTCGGCGAGCCGGGCAGGACCTCCAAGATGCAGGAGCTGGTGGACATGGGCATGATCTTCGCCCACCGGCTGCTGGTGGACCCGCTCCTGCGCGGCAGCGTGCGGCTGACCCTCGAACACGGCTCTACCAACCTCAACCGCAGCAGCCCGTTCAACGGTTGGACGGAACTGCACACGCGCGTCCTGGAGGAGGGCAAGGAGCGCGGCGAGGTGCTCCCGCACGTCGTGCCGGCCGACACCGCCGAGCTCATCGTCGGCGCCTATGCGGGCATCAACACCATGTCCCAGGCGATCAACAACCGCGCCGACCTGGAGCGCCGCGCCACCGTGCTGTACGAGCACGTGATGCCCAGCGTCGCCGTGCCCTCCGTGCTGGCCCGCCTCGACATGGCCCCCGGCCGCGGGGCCAGGGCGCTGGCGGAGGCGGAGCGGCGACGGGCCGCGGCGGAGGCCCCCGAGGTGGCCCCGGCGGGCGTGGCCTGAGGTCCTGCCGACACCTGCAGCCTCCTTGACGGAATCAACTGTTCCGTAAGCGGAGGGTGAATTCTTCCCACCGGCGGGACCGCCCGGTGATCAAGAAACCGACTCTCCGGTATTGAAGCGGGGCCCGAGGGGGCGCAAGGCCCCGTACGGGCGTCCCGGCGGCCCCCCGGCGCACGGGCGCGCGGGCCGGGGCCCGCGGCGTTGCGCAAGCGGGCCCGCCGGCTCAGCCCACGGCGTCCAGGGCGGCCGCGGTCTCCTCGCGGGTGGCGGAGTCGAGGATCTCCAGGCCGACGCGCAGCACGGCCATCCGCTTCTCCTCCTTCTCGCCCGGCAGCCCGTCCAGGGTCAGTGCCCCGAAGTGCACCGCCGCCATCGCGCTGGAACAGCGCACCCGGCCGTCCAGGGAGCCCGCACCGGCCTCCAGCAGCGCGCCGACGGCCGCCAGGCGCTCGCGCAGTGCCGCGCCGATGTTCAGCTCGCGCAGCGTGGCCTGGTTCTCCTGCAGGATCCGGTAGATGGGGGCCGCGTCGCGCAGCGCCTCGCTGTAGCGGCGCAGCAGCTCGCGCTTGGTCTCCGGCGTGGGCGGCTGCTCCCGGCCCCAGGCGACGAGCTCGTCGACCGGCCGGCCGAGGTCGTCGGAGAGCGCGGTGAGGATGTCCTCCTTGGTCTTGAAGTGGTAGTAGAGCGCGGCTTTGGTGACCCCGAGCTCCTCGGCGATCTCCCGCAGCGAGGTCTTCTCGTAGCCGCGTGAGACGAAGAGGTCGAGTGCCGTCCTCTGGATGCGTTCGCGCGTGCCGCTCCTGCGCGCCTTCGGGGTGCTCCCCATGGGCTCACTCTCCTGCTGTCCGTCATGAACCAGCCACCCCGGGTGAGCCTACTTGACGCCCGGCTAGTGGGTGGCCGCCCCTGCCACGAGGGCTAACCCGGCCCGGCGGGCCCGGGGTAACGGCCGCGGTCGTACCTCCACGGTATCTAGCCGGTCGGCAGGCCAGGCAAAACCATACTTGACGCCCGGCAAGGAGCCTCATACGCTTCCCGCTGAGCTGACTAGCCTGGCGGCAGGTACGTAAATACGACTGACCGAGGGGATGGTGTGCGTCGACATGGCACGAAACGCTGCTGCCGCGATCGACTCCTACGCCACGTACGACGACGACGCGACGGCCGGCCGCACGGCGTGCCGGCGCGCTGCGGAGGAACCCATGCCCGCGGTCTTCGAGGGGCTGAGCGTCCCGGTGCGCACGGCCGCCTCCCTGCTGGGGCTCTCGCCGTGGACCGTGGCGCACCTGATCGACCGCGGGGAACTGCGCAGTGAGCGCGGCGGACAATATCGTTATGTGACGCTCTCCAGTATCTTTTCCTATCGGCGGCTGACCCGCTGATGCCTATTGCCTTTCGGTGACAACACCCGCACTGGCGCGAATGAGTGAAACTCTGGAACCTCCGGAACCTCGGGAATGGACCGGAGTTATTCAGAACGCTTTCTCAGTGGGGGCGCTACTCGATCGAAAGGCATAGACGTGCTCAAGAAGGTACTCGCCACGGCCGCCGTCACGGCTACGGCGGTCGGCGCCATGGCCACTCCTGCGATGGCCATCGACGACGACCAGGATGTCGCGAACGCCAACGGCGCGAAGACCGGTTACGGCAACACCGTCACCGGTGGCAAGGAAAGCCCGCAGATGAGCCTCATCCAGGGCACGCTGAACAAGCCCTGCATCGCCATCGGCAAGATCGGCATCCAGTCCGTCCTCGCCCTGCTCAACATCGGCATCCAGGACATCCCGATCCTCACGTCGCAGCAGCAGCAGCAGTGCACGGACAACTCCACGATCAACGACGGCGACGACCCGCTGTCGCACATCCTGGACGAGATTCCGATCCTCTCGGGGAACGGGTCGGGCAACTCCGAGCACGACCACGGTCACTGAACCGGCCGGAGCGCCATTCGGTGAAATCCCCCTGCGGCGGGTGTGCGGGACCCGCGGCGGGGGGATTTCCCCTGTTGGGCCGAATGCATGACTGCGGATAACCTCCGCCGGACCTCCCGGGTTAGGCAGGTAGTTCATGCAATTCGTCGACCGGAGCTGAGGAAAATCTCGTGATCAAGAAGTTTGTGGCCACGGCCGTGGTGGCGCTTTCCGCAGTCGGCGGAACCGCAGCTCCCGCGCTGGCCTACGGCAGCGGGCCCACGCCCGGCTACGGCAGCGGTGACGGCCGCAACGTCTGGAACGCCAACGGCGCCACGCAGATGTACGGGAACACCTACACCAGCGGCTACATGAGTCCGCAGATGGGTCTGATCAACGGCTCGTTCAACAAGCCGTGCATCGCCATCGGCAAGCTCGGCGCGCAGTCGCTCCTCGGTCTGATCAACATCGGTCTGCAGGACATCCCGATCCTGTCCTCGCAGCAGCAGCAGATGTGCACCGAGAACTCCACGATCAACGACGGCGACGACCCGCTGTCGCACATCCTGGACGACATCCCGATCCTGTCCGGCAACGGCTCGGGCAACGGCGAGGACGACCATCGCCACGGTCACCACCGGCACTGACCGGTACGGCTCAACCGGCGCCCGGAACCGCCCCCTTGCACGGCACGGGGGCGGTTCCGCCTTTGTGTTGACCTCAGTTGTGCGGCAGTTGCATGGCAGTCGTGCCGCACCGGATCGGCTTTCGCCGCCGGATCAGCTCTCGTAAATGGTCAGCACGGCGCCGTCCACCTCCACCCGGCGCCGCCCGAGCGGTTCGCCGCGGCGCAGCGCGCACAGGCATGCGCGGAACATGGTCATCTCCTCGCCGGTCAGCACCGCGGCTGCCAGGTCGAGGAGTTCGGCAACGCTCCGGTCGGTGAGCACTTCGGGCAGTTCCCCGGAGAGCAGCACCACGGATTCCCCGGAGCGCCCCCGGACGACGGCGTTGGAGGTCGATCCACCACTGACAACGAGCACGCATTCCCCCTGGCTTCGGGCAGATCGAGACGATAGCGGGGAAGGGGGGTGCGGCTCGGCCGGACGCGAATATTCGCTGGATTCAACCGTTCCGGGAACCGGGTGCCGGGCGGACGGCGTCCGTTTACGGCTCAGCTCTCGCCGCGGGGCTCGTCCCCGGCGGTCTTCGGTCCGCGTTCGAGCAGGGATTCGACCAGGGCGGCCACGTGTCGCCGGTCGTCGGAGCTGAGCCGCTGGACACTGGCGATCAGCAGGTCGACCTCGGGGTCCGGCGGGGTGTCGGGGGTCTTGTCCTCGTCGGCCGGGTAGAGGTGGATGCCGCAGGTCTCGGCGGCGGCGTGGCGCACGGTGTCCAACGGCAGATCGAGCCCGCGGGAGAGCCCTTCGAGGGTGGCCGGCTGCGGCATGCGCACCAGGCGTTCGGCGGTGGCCAGGTGGTGCACGGTCGAGCGGGGGATGCCGCCCCTGCGGGCCACGTCCCCGTACGACCACCCCTGACGGTCCAGGCGCTGTCTGATGATCTGCTGCAGTGCGTTCGCCACGGACTGGTCGCTTCCTGCTCAGGTCGGATCGGGCCTCGGGTGAACCGATTCTACGGGGGGCGTCCAGAGGCCCTTTCGCCGGAACCGCTTGCGCGGCGTCCGACGACGCCGCTAGTGTCCAATCTCGTTGGACAGCTCGTCCGACCGCATCGGACGCGAGGCCGGGGGGAACCTGCCTGCGTCCGGGCGCCACCGCACGGTTCGCAGGCGAACCGTCGTCCCGGAGGGGGAACCGGCATGCTCGACATGCACGAGCTCGAGGCCGAGTCCGCGGAGCTGCTGCCGGGCCGTGAGGCCCTGGGGAAGCTGAAGTTCAGCTTCACGCGCACCACCACCGTCACCAAGCACGTGGCCGACGTCCACGCCCACAACACGTCGACCGCGCTGAACGTCTGCTCGCCGGACGCCGTGGCCCAGTCGGCCGCCACGCAGGCGATCGCCATCCAGCAGTAGCAGCGATCCCCGGCAGGAGCAGTTCCCTGCCGTAGCGGCAAGTCCCAGCAGTAGTAACGCCATCCAGCTGTCGTAGTGAAGGAGAGCATCACCATGAGCATGAACCCGCACGAGCTCGAGGCCGAGTCCGCTGAGCTGCTGCCGGGCCGTGAGGCCCTGGGCAAGCTGAAGTTCAGCTTCACCCGCACCACCAACATCACCAAGCACGTGGCGAACGTCCACGCCCACAACGAGTCCCTCGCCGCCAACGACAACTCGCCCTGGGCGGTGGCGCAGTCCGAGGCCGCGCAGTCCATCTCCATCAAGCAGTAACCGGCCGAGGGGGGCACCACGAGCGCAGCGTCCCGTCCAGGGGGGAGAGCAGATGACGGTGGTCGGAGATCACCAGGCCGGCCACAGCCGCCATCGCACGACGGGCGGGACGACGACGCTCCCGCCCGGCACCACCGGCTCCGGACTGCGGACAGGGGAGACCGGAGCGCCGGTGCCGGGATACGGCGGCTTCCCGTACGCCTCCGCGGCGTACGACGAGGGGGAGGAAGCCGCCACGCTCGAACTGCCGGTGATCCGGCAGGCCGAGCACGAGAAGGAGGCGCAGGAGGGGGAGCCGCCCGCGGCCGGGGACGTCGTCCCCCGGCTCAGCGCGGGCCTGCGCCTGCACGGCGAGTACCAGGGCTCGGGCTTCACCGAGCCCAAGTACATCGCCCGCCGCGGCGACGGCCAGGTGGTGCAGCTCTCCCGCCTGCTGCACCTCGTCGCCTCCGCCGTCGACGGCGTCCGCGACCAGCGGGAGATCGCCCGCCTCGTCAGCGCCGACTTCGGCCGCGAGGTCAGTGCGGAGAACGTCGGTTACCTCGTCGAGAGCAAGCTCCAGCCGCTCGGCATCACCGTGCCGCCCGGCCAGGAGAGCGACGAGGTCGACGGCCCGCGCTCGGACCTGCTGCTCGCCCTCAAGGGCCACCGCGTCCTGTTCGACGAGCCCAAGGTCGCCGTCATCGCCCGCGCCCTGGCCTGGCTGCACCGCCCGCCCGTCGTCGCCACCGCCCTGCTGCTCGCCGCGGCCATGGACGTGTGGCTCTTCGGCTTCCACGGCGCCATGACGCCCGTCCTCAACGTGCTCGACCAGCCGCTGCTGCTGCTCGCCGTCTTCGGGCTCACCGTCGCCTCGCTGCTCTTCCACGAGTTCGGCCACGCCTCGGCCTGCCACTACGACGGCGCCAGACCCGGCTGCATCGGCTGCGGCCTGTTCCTGATCTGGCCCTCGATGTACACCGACGTCACCGACGTCTACCGCATCGGGCGCGCCGGACGCCTGCGCACCGACCTCGGCGGGGTCTACTTCAACGTCGTCTTCATGCTCATGCTGACCGGGCTGTACTTCGTCACCGGGGCGCCCTTCCTGCTCTGCGCGGTCTACCTCGGCCACTTCGAAGTGCTCGAACAGCTCATGCCGGCCGTCCGCCTCGACGGCTACTTCATCCTCGGCGACCTCGCCGGCGTCCCCGACCTCTACGGCAAGATCAAACCGATCCTGCTCGGCATGGTGCCCTGGCGCAAGCCCGAGCCCGCCGTCGCCGACCTCAAGCGCAGCACCCGCGTCATCGTCACCACCTGGGTGCTGACCATGGTCCCGCTGCTGGCCGCCGAGGCCGGGTACGCCCTGTGGAACCTGCCCCGGCTCGTCGGCACCGGCATCCGCTCGCTCACCACCCAACTCACCGGCACCTACGAAGCCTTCGCCGACGGCGAGATCGCGGCCGGCCTCGCCGGCGTGCTCGGCAGCCTCATGCTCATCGTGCCGCTCGCCGGCATGACCTACCTGTCGATCCGGCTCTCCGGCCGCCTCGGCCGCAACGCCGTGCGCGCCACCGACGGACGCCCCCGGCTGCGCGCCGCCCTCCTCCTCGGCGTCCTCGCCGTGGCCGGCACCCTCGCCTACGCCTGGACCAGCGGCGTCACCCCCAAGCCACTGCCGCCCAAGCCGCCCATCGCGCCCATCCTGCAGCCGCACGTCCCCGTCGCCCCGGCCACGCCCGAGGACGACCGGCTCGGCGAGCGCCCCGCCGCACAGGAACCCGACCCGGTCGGCGGCCACCGCCCCGACGGCAGCGCGCCGATCGTCGCACCCCTGCCGTGGCGCACCCCGCCGCCCGCCCCCGGCCTCCCCTCGCCGCCCCCCTCCGCCGCCCCCGCGCCCCCCGCCGGCGCCCCGGCACCCGGCCCCGCCCCGGCCCCCGCGCCCAGCACCGGGCCCGTGCCCGCCCCGGTCGTACTGCCCCCGGCGCCGCAGCCCAGCGCCAGCCCCAAGCCGGTGCCGGCACCCAGCCCCTCGGCCTCCGCCCCCGCCCCGGCGA
The DNA here is from genome assembly GCF_057552455.1 of Streptomyces sp. PKA51. Taxonomy (NCBI): domain Bacteria; kingdom Bacillati; phylum Actinomycetota; class Actinomycetes; order Kitasatosporales; family Streptomycetaceae; genus Streptomyces; species Streptomyces sp. PKA51. The sequence goes on along the minus strand of NZ_BAAJPZ010000004.1, from coordinate 119,992 downwards.
CCAGCGTCCCCGCGCCCGCCCCCAGCACTCCGCCGCCGGCCGCCACCACACCCCCGCCGGCCTCGCCGCCGGCCCCCGCGCCCAGCGCGTCCACACCGTGAGTCACACCTTCAGGACCTTCAGGAGCAACCCGTGAACCCGTACCTCACCCGCCACTTCGTCCGGATCGGCCTGCTCGCCGCCGGCCTCGCCACGGCCGCCACCGCCGGGCCCGCCCAGGCCGCCTCGTCGGTCGCCGTCGTCGGCGACGGCGCCCGCACCACCGCCAACCACCGGCACCACATCGAGTACCACGACACCTTCGCCGTCCACCAGCTCGGCACCGTCCTCGCCGCCCGCGTCGCCAACCACGCCGACGCCACCTCCGCCGGCTGCACGGCCGACGACGCCTGCCGCTCGGTGGCCCTGTCCTTCCAGATCGTCACCCTCTCCGGGGAGAACGTCCGGCTCAACGCCATCAACAAGGGCCACGCCGTCAACGACCACTGCACGGGCTGCCAGACGCTCGCCGGCGCCTACCAGTTCGTGGTCTCCACGGCCCACCCCACGCGCCTGACCCCCGACGCCCAGCGCCAGCTCGACGGCATCCACCGCCGCCTCGACGACCTGGGCCGCTCCCGGCTCCCCGCCGCCGACCTCAAGCGCAAGGCCGACGCCCTGGCCGCCGAGGTCACCGCCCTGCTCTCCCGCCCCACCTCCCTGACGCCCACCACCGCCCACACCGCGGCCCTGCGCCCGGCCGTGCAGGTCCACCGCCACCTGGACGGGTGGCCGGGCCGCTAGGGCCCGACGGTTACCGACCGGGACGGCGCGGAAGCGGGATAATCCCCGGTATGTCGACCGACAACAAGCTCCCGCAGCTCGGCGCAGGAACGGACGCGGAAGCCGCGTGAGAATCACCGATCTGCACCGGCGGCTGCTCGCCGACGTCGTGGCCATCGGCTCCCCGTACCCGCTCGTGCTCACGGGCGGGTACGCGGTACAGGCCCACGGACTGGTGGAGCGGCCCGGCGACGACCTCGAACTGGCCACCGAGGCTCAGCTGCCGATGGCGGACATCGCGGCAGCCCTGCAGCGCGGTCTGATCGAACGCGGCTGGAGGGTCGGCGCGGTCGAGACCGAGCCCATCTCGGCCCGCATGGTCGTCACCGACCCGGAAACGGGCGAGGAGTGCGAGGTGGACGTCCTCAAGGAGACGATGGCCCGCCCGCCGCTGCAGACCGCCCACGGCCCCGTCCTCGCCCTCGACGACGTCGTCGGCACCACGGTGCGCGCCCTCGCCGCCCACGGCCACCCCCGCGACCTCGTCGACGTCCACGCCGCCTCCGCCACCGGCCGCTGGTCACGCATCGAACTCGAGGAGCTCGGCCGCAGCCGTGCCCGGGACGACTTCGACCTCACGGACCTGCGGGCCCGGCTGGAGACCGTCGAACTCCTCGACGACCGCCTCTTCGCCGCCTACGGCCTGGACGAGGAGCAGATCGCCGAGCTGCGCCGCTGGGCGCAGGAGTGGTCCGACGACATCGGCGAACGGCTGATGGAGGAGGCCCCGTACGAGGAGCCCTCCGAGGAGCTCCCCGAGGACTAGGGCCGCCCCTGGCGGGGGCCTAGTAGTCGTCGCCCTCGTAGTAGTTGTTGACGATCACCTCGGGCTCGTCGTCGCTCATCGCCTCGTTCAGCAGCGCGCCGCCGACGAGACCGGCCGCGCCCGCGCCGATGAGCGCACCGGTGCCGAAGCGCCGGCCCTGGCCCTGCTGAGCGGGCTGGCCGGGCTGGCCCTGCTGCGGGTAGCCCTGCTGCTGCACCGGCTGGGGGTAGCCCTGCTGCGGGTACCCGGCCTGCGGGTACCCCGCCTGCGGCGGAGCCGAGTAGTACGGCGGGGCGGTGGTCTGGACGCGCTGGGCGCACCCGTGGCACGCGTCCACGGGGCGGGCGACGCCCCACTGCGGCGACCACATCACGGAGACGGCACCGGGGCCGTGGCCGGCATCGAAGAAACACGTCACGGGGGAACTCCCTGGGGTGTGCTGAGGTGTGGGTACGGGTGCCGGCGGTACGGGCGCGGGCGGTACGGGTGCCGGCGGTACGGGTGCGGGCGCCGCGGCCTCCCGCAGGACGTCGACGCCGTAGTCGGTGGCGATGCCGGCGAGCCCGGAGGCGTACCCCTGGCCGATCGCGCGGAACTTCCACTCGGCGCCGTGGCGGTACAGCTCGCCGAAGACCATCGCGGTCTCGGCGGAGGCGTCGCTCTTCAGGTCGTAGCGGGCGAGCTCGGCGCCCCCGCCGTCCTCGTCGACGACGCGGATGTACGCGCCGGCGAGCTGCCCGAAGTTCTGCCCGCGCTGCGCGGCCTCGTAGATCGAGACCGGGAAGACGATGCGGGTCACCTCGGCGGGCACGCGGGCGAGATCGACGCGGATCCGCTCGTTGTCCCCGCCGCTGCCGCCACCGCTCGCGTTGCCGGTGTGGACCACCGAGCCGTCGGGGCTGCGGAGGTTGTTGAAGAAGACGAAGTGCTGGTCGGAGAGCACGGTGCCGTTCGCCCCGCACAGCAGCGCACTGGCGTCCAGGTCGAAGCCGTCGCCGGCTGCGGCCCCCGCCCGTACCTGCCATCCGAGCCCGACCGTCACGGTGGTCAGACCGGGCGCCTGCTTGGACAGCGACACGTTGCCGCCCTTGGTCAAGGCCACGCCCATCAACGTCCTCCAGTGCTGGTGCGTCTTCTCCTGCGTCACTGCAGGAAACGGGACCGAGTGGCCCACGGTTCCCCAGTTGCGCAAGTAAGAAAATAACCTCCAAGAAAATAACCCCGCGGCATCCGGTGGGGTTGCAGCGGGGGTGGGCGTAGGCGCCGCGCGCCGGCGCATGACGTAACCCGCCGTGCGCCGTCCGCATGGGCCCCCGCGGGCGCCGGGTAGGGACGGCCCGACGCGCACGCACCCGAAGGAAGGCCCCTGGATGTCCCTCTCCCCCGCCGAGCCGCAGCCGGCCCTCGTGGATCTCTCCACCGCGAAGGGGCGCGTTTTCGCAATGCTGGACATGGACGGGGACGGCGTCGCCTCCCGGCACGACTACTTCGTACGGATCGAGCGGGCCACCGAGGCGTCCGGCCGCAAGGGCGACGACCCGCTGGTCGTCGCCGCATTCGCCGCCGGCGAGCGCGCATGGGCGGCGATGGATGCGAACGGCGACGGCGTGATGACCTTCGAGGAGTACGCGGCGTGGGTCGACGCGGAGAAGTTCGACACCATCTGCCAGTACGCGCTCGGGGCCCTGTTCGACCTCGTCGATACCGATCGGGACGGCGCCCTGGACCGCTCGGAGTTCACGATGCTGCGGCAGGCGCTGGGCAACCGGGCGGACAACGCGGGCGCGGCGTTCGACGCGCTGGACGCCGACGGCGACGGCCGGGTCGGCCGTCGCGAGTACCTGGCGTCGATCCGCGCCTACGTCACCGGCGAGGACTCCCCGATGGGGGATGCGTTGTACTGAGTCGTACAGAGTTGTACGGAAACGAAGCATGCCCAGGTCACCGACCTGGGCATGCCGTCCTCCTCCTCTTCCCTACTTCTCTTCGGTGACGCAGGTGGTGTGGTTGAGGATGCCGATCGTGTCCGTCCCGCAGTTGTTGCTGAACCCGGAGGCGTTGCGGGAGTCGATGTTGGAGAGCAGGCCGCCGCTCGGGACGTTCACCTGACGGTTGTCACCGTGGCGGTGGTGGGAGTCGTACCGGGCCACACAGGTCCGGTCGTTGAGCAGGCCCACCCGGCTGGAGCCGCACTGGTTGGAGTGGGCAGCGGCGTTCCGGCTGCCGATGTTGGACAGCAGGCCCCCCGCCCCTTGGTCGATCGTGTCGGCGCTCGCGGCCCCGATGCACGCCGGGGAGGTCAGGATGGCCACGGCCATGCCGGACAGGACTGCGAATCGCTTGAAGGAAGCCACTGCTCCGCCTTGTTCTTCGGTGGGATACGGCAGGGTGGGAGGCGCCGTCCACGCCGTGCGGCCCTGTCGCCGGCCCCCACCCGGTCGGCCTAACGCAACGGTGTGAATGGAGTTACGGTCCGAAGAGACGCCAAGCGCCATCATCGCTACGCGGCTTCCGCCAGGTCGATCAGAGCCCACAGATTCCGCCACCATTGCTCCAGGAAGCCGTAGTGGCGAACGGTGTGCGCCACGAAATAGAGCCCGAAGCGGTTGACGGCCAGGTCCTTGAGGGCGAGGCGGTATCCGCGCTCCCACTGGGCGCGGGCGAGGGTGGTGCGGGCGTGGCTCTCCAGGGACCTGCGGTGGATCTCCGAGAGTTCTGCGACCGTCGTGGCATCGATGTCGGCGGGGTCGAGGGCGGTGCAGAGCAGTTCGGCCAAGTCGTGCTGGGGAATGTGCAAGGTGGCGAGCTCCCAGTCGTACGCGCACAGCCTGCCGTCCGTCCGGATGGCGAGGTTGCGAGGGTTGAAGTCGTTGTGGACGAGCGTCCTGGGCATCGCCTCGATCTGCGGCCACCAGCGGTCGATGGTCCCGATGCAGGAAAGCAGCCGGTCGTGGTGGTGTGCGTCGACAATCTCGGGAAATTCCTCCGCCGCGTGGTCGGCCAGGGCCAGCCACAGGTCCTTCATCTCCACCATGTCGCAGGCGTTGGGAATGTGCCCGATCCACGGCATACGGCTCAGCGCCGGTTCCTTGCCGTACCAGAGGGAGTGGAGCTGGCCGAGGTCGCGCAGGGCGATGCCGAGGTGCCGGCGGGACCATCCGCCGGGATTCTCGGACGTGTCCATCAGCTCCATGTCGCCGAGGCACTCCATGACGATGACGTACGCCTCCCGCCGGTCGTCGCGATAGGTCCGGTACGGCCGCGGCACGAGGCTGGTGAAGCGGGTGTCGGTCTGCTCGTACAGGGCCAGTTCCCGTACGTCGCATCCCACGAAGCCGAGACGTTGCTCGAACCTGCGGTAGTGGGTGGCCACCGGGCCGCCGCACAGGCCGGCTGCCAGGCCGGCCATTTTCATGACCTCCCGGTCGGTGGGCTTGACCTTGACCATGACCTCGAGCTTTTCCTCCGTATCGCCGTGGGCGACCTTCAGCTGCATCGGAAAGAGCCCGACGGCTTTCTTCACCGTCCGTGACGTCAGCTCGGACAGGACGCTGGGTCCCATGGGAATGCGGGAGGCTTCGACGCCGGTGACCTTGACGCCCGGCATGGCGGAGCGGCCCAGTGCCGACTCGAAGAATGCGGCGTCGAGTTCGTCGAGGTCGAACCAGCGGACCGGCCTGTTGCGGCCGAGACGCTCGTGGGCGCTGGCGAACTGCCCGGAAACGGCGGCAGAAACGGTCGACAGGTCCAGGGCCAGGGCGAAGCCGGCGATGATTTCCGCCAGGCGGGCCGCGCTTCCCGGGCCCGTGCACCCCATCGTTTCGAGGAGTTCGTGCTGCGTGGTCAGGTGGGTGCCGCCGCCGACCGTTCCGATCGCGAGGCCGGGGAGGGTCATGCTCGCGTAGACGCCGTCCGGCGTCCGTTCGAGGATGAACTGCCCCCCACCCGATTCGTGCACGCAGGCGATGTCCTGACCGGTCGCGGTGAAAATCGCCGCCACCATGTTGGCGGTGTTGGCGTTGGAGCCCAGCACGCCGCTGTGCACCGCGCCTGCGGCGATGTGCTGGTAGCCCCTGACCAGTTCGTCGGGGGTGGTCTTCAGCACCCGTTCGACGACACCTGCCGGCAGGAGGCAGTCGGCGGACACCCTGATGCCGCGGCCTTCCCCCATGGCCTGCGACGACGCCTTCTTGTCGCCCGAGGTGTTCCCCTCGATGAGGAACGATTCGCATTCCTCGTTCCCGGCCAGGTGGGGCTGCTGGAGGATCCACTGGCAGGCGTGCCAGGTGCAGGCCGTGGTCATGTTCTGCCCTGCGGCGTCCCCGGTGGTGTACCGGAACCGCAGGTGAACCGTCCTCCCCAGCACCACGGGTTCGAGGGAGACGAGTTCGGCATGGTGGGAGACCTGCCGGACGGCCGTGCGGAGGTCGTCGAGATGGCGGGGAATCTCCGCGGCGAAACGGCCGGCGGCCGACAGCCGGGAGAAGGCGAAGACGGGTGCGCGCGTCATCGCCTGCGCAAGGGCACAGGTGGTGACCCCGCCGGCCATGGTGACGGCCAGGGCGCCCCGCGTGGCGGACGAGACGAGGGCGCCCTCGGTGGTCGCCATGGGCGCGTAGATCTCGCCCCGGACGTTCTCCCCGCGGAACGCCAGGGGCCCGGCAATGCCGATCGGGATTTCGACGGTGCCGACGAATCCTTCGATGTTCCCGGTGAGTTTGCCGGCGTCGAGCCGTGTGTGCTGCAGGGAGTCCAGGCGCGTCCCGGTGGTGGAGCGAAGCCAGCCGAGCCGCTGAATGCGCGCGGACTCCGTGTGGATTCCCCTGGCGGGAACGTACCGTCCGGTGGGGCGGGACGGACGGGGCGGGCCCGGATGTCCTCCAGAGCTCATGCGGCATCGCTTTCTCTTTGCGGGCACGCGTGTGCCCGGTCGGCTGGTTCGGGGGCGGTGGTGTCCCGGGGCACATCGGTGAGCGAGGACGTGCGCAGGACGAGGAACGGGACGGCGAGGGCGAGGGTGCCGACGGCCAGGCCGTTCCACAGGCCCAGCCAGGTGCCGGCGGTGCCGGCGAGGAGGGCGGCCACCGGCTGCGAGCCGTACACCACCCACCGGCTGGTGGCGAGCATGCGGCCCTGCAGCGCGGGGTCGCAGACGGCCTGGCGGACGGTGCGCTGGGTGGAGCCCTGGGCCACGGCACACCCCGACTGGACGAACATCGCCAGGCCGACGGCGATCTGCCAGGTGCGACCGGGCGTGGCGAGCAGGAGCGGCACCTCGGTGAAGGGGGCCAGGGCGAGGGCGGTGAGCATGACGCGCACCGGTCCGTGCCGTGCGACCACCGGGCGGACGACGAGCGCGCCGCAGAACCCGCCGAGCGCGGCCACGCTCAGCGTCGTGCCCAGAGCCGCACTCGAATAGTGCAGCTCGCGCAGCACGTACACGGACCACAGCGTGGTGAGGAACGCCATGACGGCGACGTACGCGGTGGCGGCGAGCACCAGCGGCCGGATCGTGGGGTGGGACCACACGTAGCGCATGCCCTCGGCGATCTCGGCCCGGAAGGTCGTGTGCTTCCCCGGCCGAGCCGCAGCCGGTTCGGCGGTGCGGATGCGGGCGAGGAGGAGGGCGCAGACCAGGTAGGAGGCGGCGTCCAGGCAGAGGGCACGGGCCGCACCGAGCACGGCGACCAGGGCGCCGCCGAGCTGGGAGCCGGCACTGTCGGCCAGGGAATTGATGCCGCTGATCTTGGAGTTGGCCTCCAGCAGCCGGTGCCGGGGCAACAGCGAGGGGAGGAAGCTGATGCGCGCGGTGGAGCCGAAGACCTCGGCGACCGCGCTCACCAGTGCCACGCCGTACAGCAGCTCCAAGGACAGCCGGCCGACGGCGTCGGCCAGCGGGACCACGAGGAACGCGGCACCGCCGACCAGTGCCGCGCCCACCATCACAGGACGCTTGCGGTGGCGGTCCGCGAGTGCCCCGGCGGGGAGCGAGACCAGCAGGGGCGGGAGTGTCTGGGCGCACGACAGCAGCGCGACCTGCCAGACGGAGGCGTGCAGAACCACCACTGCGACCAGCGGAAGCGCCACCCGCGTGACGCCGCTGCCCACGAGGTCGACGGCGTTCGCGCTCCAGTAGTGGAGGAAGCCCCGGTGCCGCCAGAGGCCGGCGTCCGCCGGGGCGTCCGCGCGCCGTCGTACGGTCATACCTATGACAACGAGGGGCACGGAAAAGGGTTCGTCCGGACAACGACGAACCCCCAGGCCGCTGACCTGGGGGTTCGGTGAAGAGCGGGCGACGAGAATCGAACTCGCGCTCTGAGCTTGGGAAGCTCATGTTCTACCATTAAACTACGCCCGCGCGGGACGCCCATCGGGGCGTCTCATCGTCGCACACTGTACCTCATCACGGACCCCCGGTGCATCAGCCCGGGGGTTCCGTCGTTGTGTGAGGGGGGTGTGCGGGGAGGGGGATACGGGCGGTGGGGGCCGGGAGTTGGGGCGTACCGTGGGGGCGCGGCAAACGGCCGGGGGAGTGGTCGGGGTGCCGCCTTCAGGAGGGTCCGACGCATCCCTTAATGTGGCTTTTGTCCTTTCGTCTCGGCCATGGGAAAGGGAGCTCGATGGAGCGCACCGTCGTTCGTTGTGCCGAAGGGCACGTGTTCAGCACCGCGTCGTTCCCGATGCAGCACCTCGGCCCCGACCGGATCGGCCCCGGGCGGCTCCTGCGCTGCCCGCGCTGCGCCCGGTTGCGGCAGTCGGTGCCGGTGGGGCCGGAGAAGCGGTGAGCCCGGTGCGGGCCCGGCCCGGGAGGGGGCCGGGCCCGCGTTGTCGGGGTGCCTGTCTTCTTTGCGTATCCTCGAAGCGTGCTTCTCTCAGACAAGGACATCCGGGCCGAGATCGACGCCGGCCGTGTGCGGATCGACCCGTTCGACGAATCGATGGTGCAGCCGTCGAGCATCGATGTGCGGCTGGACCGCTACTTCCGGGTGTTCGAGAACCACCGGTACCCGCACATCGACCCGGCCGTCGAGCAGCCGGACCTGACGCGCGAGGTGGTGCCGGAGGGCGACGAGGCGTTCATCCTGCACCCCGGTGAGTTCGTGCTGGCCTCGACGTACGAGGTGATCACGCTCCCCGGTGACATCGCCTCGCGACTGGAGGGCAAGTCCAGCCTCGGCCGGCTGGGGCTGCTGACCCACTCGACGGCCGGCTTCATCGACCCGGGCTTCTCCGGGCACGTGACGCTGGAGCTGTCGAACATGGCAACCCTGCCGATCAAGCTGTGGCCGGGGATGAAGATCGGCCAGCTGTGCATGTTCCGGCTGACCTCACCCGTCGAGCATCCTTACGGGTCCGCGAAGCACGGTTCCCGGTACCAGGGACAGCGGGGCCCCACGCCCTCGCGGTCCTTCCAGAATTTCCACCGCACGCAGGTCTGAGCGACCAGGGAACAAGGCGAAGAGCAACGTGAGCGACATCCGCGAGAACCTGACCTACCCGATCTTCGGGCAGGCCATCCGTGAGCTGGCACAGACCATCGCGGACGACGGCTACGAGCCGGACATCATCCTGTCCATCGCGCGCGGCGGCGTCTTCGTCGCGGGCGGCCTCGCCTACGCGCTGGACTGCAAGAACATCCACCTGGTGAACGTGGAGTTCTATACGGGAGTCGGTTCGACCCTCGAGATGCCCGTCATGCTCGCCCCCGTGCCGAACGCGATCGACTTCTCCAACAAGAAGGTCCTCATCGCCGACGACGTCGCCGACACCGGCAAGACGCTCAAGCTGGTGCACGACTTCTGCCTGGAGCACGTCGCCGAGGTGCGCAGCGCGGTCATCTACGAGAAGCCGCAGTCGCTGGTGAAGTGCGAGTACGTCTGGAAGCGCACCGACGACTGGATCAACTTCCCGTGGTCGGTCGAGCCGCCGGTCGTGCGCCGCGAGGGCCAGGTTCTCGACGCCTGACAGCCTCGACGCCCGACAGGCGCAAGGCATGGAGAAAGGGCCCGTTCCGGGATCGGAACGGGCCCTTTCGTATGTCCTCGTGGCTACAGCGTGCCCAGCTTGATCAGCGACAGCAGGGCCACCAGCTGGATCGCCGACGCCCCCAGCGCCCTCGGCCACGGCAGGTCGTGGGACTTGCTCACCATGGACGTCAGCAGCGCGCCGGCCGCCACCCACGTGGCCCAGCCCAGTACCTGCACGAGCGTGCTGTCGCCGCCGAGGAACATCGCGAAGAGCAGCCGCGGCGCGTCCGTGATCGACATGATCAGCATCGACAGGCCGACCGTCGGCTGCCATATGCCGTCGCCGCCCAGCTGGCGGGCGAGGGTGTGGGTGACCGCGCCGAGGATCAGGCCGGCGATCACCATGATGACGCCGGTGATCAGTACGGCGGGCAGCACCTGGCCCAGTGACGCCTTCAGGACGTCCGCGCGCGCCTTGTCGAAGCCGAAGACGGCCAGCAGGCCGTAGACGAACGTGACGATCAGGGCCGGCGCCCACACCTGGTGGTCGCGCATCTGCCAGAAGGTGGCCGAGGGGCGCAGCACGATGCCGCTCAGCAGGTCCTTCCAGTGCAGCCGCGGCCCGGGGGGCGGCGCCGGCGGGCCGCTCTCGCCGCCGTACGGGCCGTAGGCGTCCTGCCCGTACGCGTCGGGGGCCTCGCCGATGCTGAACTGGCGGGTCTGGTCCGCGCCGCCGGGGGCCTGCCCCTGCCCGTAGTACGGGTCGTAGCCGCCCTGCGGGTGCGGCTGGGGGTGCGGCTGCCCGCCGAAGTACTCGGGCTCGTCGTACCCGCCGCCCTGCTGCTGCCACTGCGGTTGCCCGCCGGGCGCGCCCTGGCCGCCGTACGGCGCCTGCGCCTGCTGCTGTCCGTGCCATGCGGGCCCGGGCTGCTGCTCGTCCCGTCCGCGTCCCATCCTGAATCCAGCCACGTCAACGAACGTACCCGCTCCGAGGAGCGCCCGGAGCCGCCCCCGGGGGAACGGGCCGTGCTTTGCGGCCGACCTGTGACATCCCCTAGGGGAAAGCCCGGGGGCCCGCCGCGGGCGCGTGTTCAGCGCTTGGGCAGCCAGCGGTCGGGCGAGAGCAGCTCGTCGGCGCCCACGTTGCTGATCATGCGGCGCAGGACGGTGAGGGCGGCGGCGTACTCCTCGTCCGTGATGCCGGCGTGGATCTCCGCGCGCACCCGGCGCACGACCTCGAAGATGCGCTCCTTGGCCTCCCGGCCGGCCTCGGTCAGCACGTACCGGCCCTCGGTGCCCTCGGTCAGCCAGCCGCGGGCGACCATGGCGTACAGGGCCTGGTCGATCTCCTCGGGCCGGTGGTCGAGGTGGACGGTGAGCGACTCGCGCAGCTCCTGCTGCGTCAGGCCGCCCTCGACGAGGTCGGTGCGGTTGAGGGTCCACCACTGCGGCTGCGTGACGTCCTGGGTGGCCAGGGCGGCCCGGATGTGCCGGATGACGGCCTTGTGGGCCGCGTACGTCCAGTAGCCGACGGGCTGTCCGGCGAGGTTGGAGTCGTCGCCCTTCGGCGTGGTCAGCTGCGTGTCGGCCTGCGTGTTCTGCGTCGTCGTCATGTCCTCGACGGTAGGACCTCAAGCGAGCTTGAGATCAAGTGTGTTCGTCGTCACGGGAGTCACAGGACGTCACGGGACGTCGTGGGGACGACGAAGGCCGGGCCCCGCGATCGCTCGCGGGGCCCGGCCTCGTACCCACCTCGACAGGCGGCTGCTTCGGCTACTTCACCGGCTCCGGGTCCGGCGAGGGCGTGCCCGCCGTCTCGCCGTCGCCGTCGCCCTCCGGGGCGGCCGGCGTCTTGACGGACTCCAGCAGCAGCTGGGCGACGTCGACGACCTGGATGGACTCCTTCGCCTTGCCGTCGTTCTTCTTGCCGTTGACCGAGTCGGTCAGCATGACGAGGCAGAAGGGGCAGGCGGTGGAGACGATGTCGGGGTTGAGCGACAGCGCCTCGTCGACGCGCTCGTTGTTGATGCGCTTGCCGATGCGCTCCTCCATCCACATGCGCGCGCCGCCGGCGCCGCAGCAGAAGCCGCGCTCCTTGTGGCGGTGCATCTCCTCGTTGCGCAGGCCCGGCACCTTGGCGATGATCTCGCGCGGCGGCGTGTAGACCTTGTTGTGGCGGCCCAGGTAGCAGGGGTCGTGGTAGGTGATCAGACCCTCGACCGGGGTGACGGGGACGAGCTTGCCCTCGTCGATGAGGTGCTGCAGCAGCTGCGTGTGGTGAATGACCTCGTACTCGCCGCCGAGCTGCGGGTACTCGTTGGCGATCGTGTTGAAGCAGTGCGGGCAGGTCGCGACGATCTTCTTCTTCGACTTCTCGACCTTGACGCCTTCTTCGGCGTCCTCGCCGAAGGCCATGTTGAGCATCTCGACGTTCTGCTGGCCGAGCTGCTGGAAGAGGAACTCGTTGCCCAGGCGGCGTGCGGAGTCGCCCGTGCAGGCCTCCTCGCCGCCCATGATGGCGAACTTCACGCCCGCCATGTGCAGCAGCTCCGCGAAGGCCTTGGTGGTCTTCTTGGCGCGGTCCTCCAGGGCGCCGGCGCAGCCGACCCAGTAGAGGTAGTCGACCTCGGTGAGGTCCTCGACGTCCTTGCCGACGACCGGGACCTCGAAGTCGACCTCCTTGGTCCACGCCAGGCGCTGCTTCTTCGCCAGGCCCCAGGGGTTGCCCTTCTTCTCCAGGTTCTTGAGCATCGTGCCCGCCTCGGACGGGAAGGAGCTCTCGATCATCACCTGGTAGCGGCGCATGTCGACGATGTGGTCGACGTGCTCGATGTCGACGGGGCACTGCTCGACGCACGCGCCGCACGTGGTGCAGGACCACAGCACGTCGGGGTCGATGACGCCGTTCTCCTCCAGCGTGCCGACCAGCGGGCGCTCGGCCTCGGCCAGGGCGGCGGCCGGGACGTCCTTCAGCTGCTCCTCGGTGGCCTTCTCGTTGCCCTCGGCGTCCTTGCCGCCGCCGGCGAGCAGGTACGGCGCCTTGGCGTGCGCGTGGTCGCGCAGCGACATGATCAGCAGCTTGGGGGAGAGCGGCTTGCCGGTGTTCCAGGCGGGGCACTGCGACTGGCAGCGGCCGCACTCGGTGCAGGTGGAGAAGTCGAGGATGCCCTTCCAGGAGAACTCCTCGATCTTCGATACGCCGAAGACGTCGTCCTCGCCCGGGTCCTCGAAGTCGATCGGCTTGCCGCCGCTGGTCATCGGCTGCAGGGCGCCGAGGGCCACGTCGCCGCTCGCCTCGCGCTTGAACCAGATGTTGGGGAAGGCCAGGAAGCGGTGCCAGGCCACACCCATGTCCGTCTTCAGCGAGACCGTGATCATCCAGATGAAGGACGTCGCGATCTTCAGGCCGGCGAAGAAGTAGGTGAGGTTCTGGAGGGTGGAGAGGTCCATTCCCTCCAGCCACGAGACGACCGGGTACGAGATGAAGAACGAGGCCTCGTAGCCGTCGACGTCGTGCTGGGCGCCCTCCAGGGCGTGCAGCATGAAGATGCAGATGCCGACGATGAGGATGACGGCCTCGACGAAGTACGCCTGGCCGAAGTTGGAGCCGGCGAAGCGGGACTTGCGGCCCGCCCGGCCCGGCCTGCTCAGCTGGCGGATGACGATCAGGACCAGGATGCCGAGCGCGGTCATCGTGCCGAGGAACTCGACGAAGACGTTGTACGGGGCCCAGTCGCCGATGATCGGCAGGATCCAGTCGGCCTTGAACAGCTGGCCGATGGCGTTGACGATCGTCAGCAGCAGCGAGAAGAAGCCCACCGCCACGAACCAGTGCGCCACGCCGACGACGCCCCACTTGTTCATGCGGGTGTGGCCGAGGAACTCCTTGACCACCGTCACGGTGCGCTGCACCGGCTCGTCCGTCCGCGTGCCGGCGGGGACGGGCTGGCCCAGTCGCATGTGCCGGTAGATCTGGAGGAGGGCACGGCCGAACAGCGCGATGCCGACCGCCATTAGGGCCAGCGACACGATGATCGCGGCGAGTTGCATGGGTGGCTCCTCGGGCTGCGAAAGCGGGATTACTAATCGGTAACTTATCCAGTCCGTACGAGACTACTCACTCTCGCGCGCGCGATATACCCGCATCGCCGGTGATCTGTGTCGCGCAAGGCAACCCTTGCCCCGGTGCCACGACAGCGTGAACGTTCGCCACTGCCAGTAAGTGCCGCATAAAGGTTGAGCCCGGCTGACTCAGGTCTGTTGACAGGTTTGCATCCCTGTTGCACTCTTGAGTCTGTTCCACTCAAGTCAGCTGGAGGAATCGACATGGCACGTGCGGTCGGCATCGACCTGGGTACGACGAACTCCGTCGTCAGTGTTCTCGAAGGCGGTGAGCCCACCGTCATCACCAACGCCGAGGGCGCCAGGACCACGCCGTCCGTCGTCGCCTTCGCGAAGAACGGCGAGGTGCTGGTCGGTGAGGTCGCCAAGCGCCAGGCCGTGACCAACGTCGACCGGACGATCCGCTCGGTCAAGCGCCACATGGGCACCGACTGGAAGATCAACCTCGACGGCAAGGACTTCAACCCCCAGCAGATCAGCGCCTTCATCCTGCAGAAGCTCAAGCGGGACGCCGAGGCCTACCTGGGCGAGAAGGTCACCGACGCGGTCATCACCGTCCCGGCGTACTTCAACGACTCCGAGCGCCAGGCCACCAAGGAGGCCGGCGAGATCGCGGGCCTCAACGTCCTGCGCATCGTCAACGAGCCCACCGCGGCCGCCCTGGCCTACGGTCTCGACAAGGACGACCAGACCATTCTCGTCTTCGACCTCGGTGGCGGCACCTTCGACGTCTCGCTGCTGGAGATCGGCGACGGCGTCGTCGAGGTCAAGGCCACCAACGGCGACAACCACCTCGGTGGTGACGACTGGGACCAGCGCATCGTCGACTACCTGGTCAAGCAGTTCGCCTCCGGCCACGGCGTCGACCTGTCCAAGGACAAGATGGCGCTGCAGCGCCTGCGCGAGGCCGCCGAGAAGGCGAAGATCGAGCTGTCCTCCTCCACGGAGACCTCGATCAACCTGCCCTACATCACGGCGTCCGCCGAGGGCCCGCTGCACCTGGACGAGAAGCTCACCCGCGCCCAGTTCCAGCAGCTGACCGCGGACCTGCTGGAGCGCTGCAAGGTGCCGTTCCACAACGTCATCAAGGACGCGGGCATCGCCCTGTCCGAGATCGACCACGTGGTCCTGGTCGGTGGCTCCACCCGTATGCCCGCCGTCGCCGAGCTCGTCAAGGAGCTGACCGGCGGCCAGGAGGCCAACAAGGGTGTGAACCCGGACGAGGTCGTCGCCATCGGTGCCGCCCTGCAGGCCGGTGTCCTCAAGGGCGAGGTCAAGGACGTCCTGCTCCTCGACGTCACCCCGCTGTCCCTCGGCATCGAGACCAAGGGCGGCATCATGACCAAGCTGATCGAGCGCAACACCACGATCCCGACCAAGCGCTCGGAGATCTTCACCACGGCCGAGGACAACCAGCCGTCCGTGCAGATCCAGGTCTACCAGGGCGAGCGCGAGATCGCGGCGTACAACAAGAAGCTCGGCATGTTCGAGCTGACCGGCCTGCCCCCGGCCCCGCGCGGCGTCCCGCAGATCGAGGTCGCCTTCGACATCGACGCCAACGGCATCATGCACGTGACCGCCAAGGACCTGGGCACGGGCAAGGAGCAGAAGATGACCGTCACCGGCGGCTCCTCGCTGCCGAAGGACGAGGTCAACCGCATGCGCGAAGAGGCCGAGAAGTACGCGGAGGAGGACCACAAGCGCCGCGAGGCCGCCGAGACCCGCAACCAGGGCGAGCAGCTCGTCTACCAGACGGAGAAGTTCCTCAAGGACAACGAGGACAAGGTCCCGGCCGAGGTCAAGACCGAGGTCGAGACGGCCGTCGCCGAGCTGAAGGACAAGCTCAAGGGCGAGGACACCGCCGAGATCCGCACCGCGGCCGAGAAGGTCGCCGCGGTCAGCCAGAAGCTCGGTCAGGCCATGTACGCCGACGCCCAGGCCGCGCAGGGCGCTGCCGGTGCCGCGGGCGACGGCCAGGCCAAGGCCGATGACGATGTCGTCGACGCCGAGATCGTCGACGACGAGAAGCCGAAGGGCGGTGCGTCGGCGTGACGGAGGAGACCCCGGGCTTCAACGAGAACGAGAAGCCTGAAGGCCCCTCCGAGCCGACCGCTCCCGACGACGCGGCGAAGGCCGCCGGGTCCGCCGATCAGGCGGGCCCGGCCGGCCCGGCCCCCACGGGCGAGGAACTCGTCGAGGTAGGCCTCAAGGCACAGCTGGACCAGGCCCAGGCGGCGCTCGGGGAGCGCACCGCCGACCTGCAGCGGCTCCAGGCCGAGTACCAGAACTACCGTCGCCGGGTCGAGCGGGACCGCGCCGCGGTCAAGGAGGTCGCCGTCGCGAACCTCCTGTCCGAGCTCCTGCCCGTCCTCGACGACATCGGCCGCGCCCGTGACCACGGCGAGCTCGTCGGCGGCTTCAAGTCCGTCGCCGAATCCCTGGAGACGGTCGCCGCCAAGATGGGCCTGCAGCAGTTCGGCAAGGAGGGCGAGCCCTTCGACCCGCTGGTGCACGAGGCGCTGATGCACAGCTACGCGCCGGACGTCACCGAGACGACCTGCGTGCAGATCCTGCAGCCGGGGTATCGCATCGGCGAGCGCACCATCCGCCCCGCGCGGGTGGCCGTCGCCGAGCCCCAGCCCGGCGCCCAGCCCAAGGCCGAGGACGAGTCGTCGGACGAGGAGAGCGGTGGCCCGGACGAGGGCTGACGCACACCGGATGACGAGGAAGGAGGGACGTCGAGGATGAGCCTCAGCAGGGACCTGCTCGAAAAGGATCTGTACAAGGTCCTCGGCGTCCCCAAGGACGCCACCGAGGCGGAGATCAAGAAGGCGTACCGGAAGCTCGCCCGCGAGTTCCACCCGGACGCCAACAAGGGCGACACCTCCGCGGAGGAGCGCTTCAAGGAGATCTCCGAGGCGAACGACGTCCTCGCCGACCCCAAGCGCCGCAAGGAGTATGACGAGGCGCGCGCCCTGTTCGGCAACGGAGGCTTCCGTGCCGGGCCGGGCGCCGGCGGATCGTTCAACTTCGACCTGGGCGACCTCTTCGGAGGCGCCCAGGGCGGCGCCGGCGGCTTCGGCGGAGGCGGCGGCATCGGTGACGTCTTCGGGGGACTGTTCAACCGCGGCGGTGCCACCCGCACCCAGCCGCGCCGCGGCCAGGACATCGAGTCCGAGGTCACCCTCAGCTTCACCGAAGCGGTCGAGGGTGCCACGGTCCCGCTGCGCATGTCCTCCGCGGCCGCCTGCAAGGCGTGCTCCGGCACCGGCGACAAGAACGGCACACCGCGCGTGTGCCCCACCTGCGTCGGCACCGGCCAGGTCTCCCGTGGCACCGGCGGCGGCTTCTCGCTGACCGACCCCTGCCCCGACTGCAAGGGCCGCGGGCTCACCCCCGAGCACCCCTGCGACGTCTGCCACGGCAGCGGCCGGGCCAAGTCCGCCCGCACCATGCAGGTCCGCATCCCCGCCGGAGTCTCCGACGGCCAGCGGATCCGCCTGCGCGGCAAGGGTGCTCCCGGCGAGCGCGGCGGCCCCAGCGGCGACCTCTACGTCGTCGTCCACGTCGGCAGCCACCCCGTCTTCGGGCGCAAGGACGACAACCTCACCGTCACGGTCCCCGTCACCTTCACGGAGGCGGCCCTCGGCGGCGAGATCAAGGTGCCCACCCTCGGCGGGCCCCCGGTCACCCTGAAGCTGCCCGCCGGCACCCCCAACGGCCGCACCATGCGCGCCCGCGGCAAGGGCGCCGTCCGCAAGGACGGCACCCGCGGCGACCTCCTGGTGACCGTCGAGGTCGCCGTGCCCACCAGCCTCGACGACAAGGCCCGGGAAGCCCTGGAGACCTATCGGGAGGCGACCGCCAGCGAAGACCCGCGAGCGGAACTGTTCCAGGCCGCGAAGGGAGCCTGAGCCATGGAAGGTAGTGGCCGTCGACGCAACCCCTACGAGCTGACCGACGACTCGCCGGTCTACGTCATCTCCGTAGCCGCCCAGCTGTCGGGCCTGCATCCGCAGACCCTCCGGCAGTACGACCGCCTCGGTCTGGTCTCCCCCGACCGCACCGCCGGCCGCGGCCGCCGCTACTCCGCCCGTGACATCGAGCTCCTGCGCCAGGTGCAGACGCTCAGCCAGGACGAGGGCATCAACCTCGCCGGCATCAAGCGCATCATCGAACTGGAGACCCAGGTCGCCGCGCTCCAGGCCCGCGTGGCCGAACTCCAGGCCGTGGTCGACGGCGCCGCCGCCGCCATGCAGCAGCGCGAAGCCGCCGTCCACGCCTCGTACCGGCGCGACCTCGTGCCGTACCACGAGGTCCAGCAGGCCAGCGCGCTGGTCGTCTGGCGCCCCAAGCGGGACCAGAAGAAGCACTGAGCGCCCACCCCCACCCCGCCCCTGCCTCAGGGGCGGGGTGGGGTCGCATCAGGGACTTCCCCCATGGGCGCCGCCCCTTGCCCGCGCATAGCCTCTCCGTATCTGATCTTCCTCAAGAACGGTGGGAACCCTCATGCGCGCGCGTCTCCGTCTGATCACCGCCCTCGCCGCGACCGGCGTGGCCGTCGGAGCCCTCAGCGCCTGCGGCAGCCTGCTGAACAAGGACTTCGAGGACGACACCACGATCTCCGAGAAGATCACGTCCGTCCGCATCGACAACGGATCCGGCGCCGTCACCCTCATCGGCGACGAAGGCGGCACCAACGTCGGCCTCCACCGCCGCGTCGAATACGGCAACGACCGCCCCCAGGGCGCCACCCACCGCATCGAAAACGGCGTCCTCGTCCTCCGCGGCTGCGGCGACGACTGCTCCGTCGCCTACACCGTCCACCTGCCGGCCGGCCTCCCCGTCACCGGCAAGAACGCCAGCGGCGCCCTCACCCTCAAGAAGACCGGTGCGGTGTCGGTGTCCACCGGCTCCGGAGCCATCGACGTCGTCGACGTGAACGGCCCCGTCGACGTCCGCGCCGACAGCGGCGCCATCACCGGCCGCGGCCTGGGGGGCGGCCCGGTGCAGGCGAGGACCGGCAGCGGAGCCATCGACCTCAAGCTGTCCGCGCCGCAGGACGTCCGGGCCACGGCCGGCAGCGGGGCCCTCGACCTCACCCTCCCGAACGCGACCTACCGCGTCGCGGCCAAGACCGGCAGCGGCGGCAAGGACATCGAGGTCGACAACGACTCCTCCGGCAAGTACCGCATCGACGCCTCGACGGGCAGCGGCGCGCTGACCATCAAGCGCGGCTGATCTCGCACCACACGGATTTGGCTCCGCCGCCGGGGGAAGGGGCGTGCCCCCAGCGGTCCGCGAGCGCCTGCAGCAGGCGCAGCCCCCGGCCGTTCTCCCCGTACGGGCGTACGGCCCGAGGGGTCGGCGGACGCGGGTAGTTGTCCCGCACGGTGACACGCAGCACGCGCCACTCCGACCACCACAGGCTCAACTCTGCGGTACCGCTCGTGTGCACGATGGCGTTGGTGAGCATCTCGTTGGCCAGCAGCTCGGCCCGGCCGATGAACTCCCCGAGCTCGTGCGCGAGCAGCGCGGCGCGCAGCGTCGTACGGGCGACACGGACCGCTCTCGCGTCGTGCGGCACGAGCAGGCTGTACTCGAACGGTTCGATGCGCGCTTGAGCGGACGGCTCCGGTACGGGGAAGGGCAGCAGCATGTCGCCTCCTGCGGTGGGGATGAGGCGGCCTCGTCGGTGTCATTGCCGGTCCCTGCCGCGTTTCGGGGCAGCCCGGTGCACTTCCGCGAGCCGGAACGGTGCCGCTGCGTGTGCGGCACGCGACTCAACGTAGGGGGCTATGTAGCCCCGCTGCAACGGAGTCGCCGAAGTTCGCCCCATCGGGGCACGGCATGGCGTCACGCCGTTCGCAGCAGCGAGACTGGCCCCATGCCGCCCAGGAACAACCCCACCGCGCGACAGGCGCGCCTCGGTGCCGAGTTGCGCAAGATGCGCGAGCGCGCGGGCCTGACCGCCCGCGAGGCCGCCGCGCAGCTGGGCGTAACGCCCATGCGGATGAGTCACATCGAGATCGGCCGCCTCGGTGTGAGCGAGGAGCGGCTGCGGAAGTTCGCGACGCATTACGGTTGCAACGACAGTGCCTACATCGATGCGCTGGCGGAGTTGACGGGGCGCCAGGAGCGTGGCTGGTGGGAGAAGTACCAAGGGCTGCTGCCGCAGCGATCGCTGGATCTAGCCGCCTTGGAGTGGCACGCCAGTGGGATCGACGGGCTGCAGATTGTTCACATCCCTGGACTCCTGCAAACCGAGGCATACACCCGGGCGATCTTCTCGTACATGCCGCAGGAGGCCAGACCCAGCAACCTTGACGCGATCGTCGACTTTCGGATGCGACGCCAAGAGGTGCTCGATCGTGAGGATCCGTCTCCCTACAGGGCGTTCATCCATGAGGCGGCGCTGCGCATGAAGGTTGGCGATCGCAATGTCGTGCGCCAGCAGCTGGAGCTGATCGCAGCGAGGTCGGAACGCCCCGGCCTGACTGTGAGGGTGGTGCCGTTCTCGGCCGAGGGTTTCGTCTGCATGGGCTACGCGATGCAATACATGGCGGGAGTGGTCCCCCGGCTCGACACCGTGCAGATCGACGAAGTGCACGGCAGCGTGTTCCTCGATGCCCAGGAAGAGCTCGAACGCTACCGCACCGTCTTGCGGACGGTTGATCGGTTGGCCCTCGGAGTCGAGGCGAGTCGAGACTTCGTCCGGAGCATTGCCCACGAGCGTTAAGAGGTGCTGTCGTGAATCCCCTGATGTGGCAGAAGAGTTCGCTGTCGGGCACCGGCCCGGACAACTCCTGCGTGGAGCTGGCCGCGCTGGACAGCATGCGCGCGCTGCGCGAGAGCGACGACCCCGGGGTCGTCATAACCACTGCCCCCGCCACGCTGGCGGCCCTCGTACGCGCCGCCAAAGGCGGGCGGCTGAGCGCCCCGTAGGGGCGCGGGGAACTGCGCGGTCGGCCACTGGCGGCCTGTAGCCGAGGCACGGTCCCCATCTGCGGGTGCGTCGTGGTTTCTCGCGCCGTTCCTCGCGCCCCTGGGGGGCGCTGTGGTGCTGCGTGGCGTCGAACTGCGGGACGCGGCTGGGGGTGCCCTGTAGGGGCGCGGGGAACTGCGCGGTCGGCCACGGACGGCCTGCAGTCGAGGCACGGTCCTCATCCGCGGGCGCGTCGTGGCTTGGCGCGGCCGTTCCCCGCGCCCCTGCGGGGCACGGCGCCGCTAGGCGCGTACGTGGGGGGTGGCGCCGTTGAGGAGGGCGGTGCCGAGCGCCGTTGTCGCGTGCAGAACCGCGTTGCGGTGGCGACTGCTGTGGATCAGGCCCGCTTCGCGCAGGGTGCCCAGGTGCCGGCTCGCGTTGGGGGCGGTGGTGCCCGTGCGGCGGGCCAGTTCGCCGGTGGTGGCGGGGCCGTGGGCGCTCTCCTGCAGCAGTCGGGCCCGTACCGGTCCCAGCAGGGCGGACAGGGCCGTCGGTGCGCCGCCGGAGGCCCAGCCGGGGTCGTGGTCGATGGGGTGGACCAGGACGGGGGCCATGTCCTGGGCGACGACGGTGGTGGCCTGGTAGCGGCAGAAGAAGGACGGTTGCAGGACGAGGCCGCGCCCTTCGAGGTGGACGTCGCGGTCGTCGGGGTAGTCCAGTTCCAGTACGGGAGGGTTCCAGCGTGCCGTGGGGTGCAGGGAGGTGAACACCGCTTCCCAGCCGCCGGTGGCGAGCAGTGCGGAGCGGCGGGCGCGGTCCTGCCGGATCTCCTTGCCGATGCGCTGCCAGTGGGGGGCCAGGCAGGCGTCGAAGTAGGTCTTCACGGCGTCGGTCAGGCGCCCGAGGGTCTCCGTGCCGTCGGCCAAGTGGGCGCACCAGGCGGGTAAGCGGCGTCCGGGGTGCTGCCGGTGGAACTCCTGCAGGTCGCGGCGGATGGCGCTGCGCTCCGTGGAGCGCAGCAGGTCGAGGCCGGCGGCGAGGCTGCCGCCCGATGGGGCCGGGGTGAGGAAGTCGAGGCAGTAACCCTTGGCGGGGGCGACGGGGGAGAGCATGCGCGTGGCTGCCGTGGGGAGGCGGCGCAGGACGTCGCGTCGCCAGGGAGCGAAGAGGATGCCGCTGTCGCGGCGCTGGAGCCGGTGCAGGCTGATGGACACCTCCCAGAGCGGGTCGGGGTGCTCGGCGAGTGTCGTGCGGGCGAGGTCGTCGCCGGTGAAGTGGATGCGGAGCATCTGGGTCTCCTTGGGGCCGGGCCTGTGAGCAGGGAGTGTGCGTTCAGGCGCACACAAGTGCCGCGCGTGGGCGGCTGGTTGCCAGACTCGCGGTATCCCGACGGAAAGGGGAACGAGCATGTGCAGATCAGCGTGGCTCGCGGCTCTCGCCGGTGCGGCAGTTCTGGGCTCGGGCCTTGCTCTCGGCCCTGTGGCGCACGCCTCGGGGGCGTCGCAGGGGCTGCCGCCGGAGCTCGCCCTGTTCGGTTGCTCCCATGCGTGGTCCGACCAGGACGACGGCGAAGCGAAGATCGATCGGACGGACGTCAACGTGCGCTCCGGTCCCCATGCCACCTCCGACGGCGGCCCGTGCAGAGTGCTGTTCCAGCTCGACCGCGACGACCACGTCTACTACCACTGCTACACGTTGACGAACAGCGAGGGCAGCTGGACGCATCTGCGCAAGAAGGGCGGCTCGCAGATGGGGTGGGTGAAGGACACGCTCCTTCCCGGCGGGGGAAGCGGCAAGCCCTGCTAGTGCCGCGCCCCTGACGGGGCGCAGGGGGCCCGGAGCGGTTGCGCGCAACCGTCCCGGGCCCGGTGGTGTTCATTCGGTGGGGACGATCCGCTCCACCGCCGCCGTCACCAGCTGCTCCCGCTCCTCCTCGGTGAAGACGTCCGGCAGGGTGAGCTGCTCCACGATCAGCCAGTTCAGGGCGAGGATGAGGAGTTTGACGGCCGTGGCGTCGCCGGGCAGGCCGGAGGACTCGTGGTAGGCGAGGTTGGCGTCGATGTCGGCGCGGACGCGCTCGGTGAGGACCTTGCGCAGCTCGGGGCGGCGGGTGGCCTCCAGGCGCAGTTCGAGCAGGGCGAGGTAGCCGGTGCGGAAGGCCGCGATGCGGCCGACGAGTTCGCGCATGAGCTGCGCGTACGTCTCGCGGTCGCGGCCGGCGGTCCGCTGGCGGATGATCGTGGCCTCGTCGGGCCGGAGGCGTTCGTAGACGCGGGCGCCGGCCTGGGTGAGCAGGTCGTCGCGGTTGGCGAAGTAGTTGGAGGCGGTGCCGGTGGGCACGCCGGCGGCGGTGTCGACCGCCCGGAACGTCAGGCCGCGCGCGCCTTCGGCGGCCAGTACCTCGATTGCAGCGTCGACGAGGGCGGCGCGTCGCTCGTCGTTCCTTCTCACCATTGACACCACTCCAGATGTAGTACTACGGTTCTGATCACTTCAGTCAGAGTACTACGCAAGGAGTGGTCAAGGTATGCGCAAGCTCGTCTACTACGTCGCCGTCACCCTCGACGGGCGCATCGCCGGCCCCGGCGGTGAGTACGACTTCTTCCCCCAGGGCGACGAGAAGCAGGCAGCCGCCTACTCCGCCTGGATCAACACGCTGTACCCCGAGACCGTGCCGACCGCCTTCCGTGCCGCGTTCGGCGTGGCCGACGCGCCCAACCGGCACTTCGACACCGTCCTGATGGGCCTGGGTGCGTACCGCCCCGGCTTGGACGCGGGCATGACGAGCCCGTACGCGCACCTGCGCCAGTACGTCGTCTCCAGCACGCTGCAGGCCGACATCGACCCGGCCGTCACGGTCGTGCCGGGCGATCCGCTCGCGCTCGTGCGCGAGCTCAAGCGGGAGGAGGGGACGGAGCTGGGCATCTGGCTCTGCGGCGGCGGCAAGCTGGCGGGTGCGCTGCTGCCCGAGATCGACGAACTGGTGATCAAGACGTATCCGGTCGTCGCCGGCGACGGGATCCCGGCCTTCGACGGTGCCTTCGACCCGACGGTCTTCGACGTCGCCGAACGCACGGCCTTCCCCAACGGCGTGACCCTCACCCACCTGACCCGCCGCGTCCTGGACAACTAGCCCCTGCGGCGCTTCGCCCGACTGCAGGCCGTCAGTGGCTGATCGCGCAGTTCCCCGCGCCCCTACGGGGCGCTGCCTGTCCGCCGGACAGGTCTTTGTCGCGCGGCACCCACGGCGCCCTATAGGGGCGCGGGGAACTGCGCGACAGGCCACGATGCGCCCGCAGGTGCGGTGTCGGCTGCAGGCCGTCGGTGGCTGATCGCGCCCACGCGGCGGCAGCCGCAGATCGGCACTGGCCCGCGCCCCTACGGGGCGCTGCCTGTCCGTCGGGCAGGTCTTCGTCGCGCGGCACCCCGCGCCCCTGACGGCGCAGGTCGTCAGCCGCGGCCCAGGGCTCGGGTGACGGTGATTTCTATGAGGACCCGGTCCGGGTTGGGGGAGGGGACTCGGCCGTAGCGCTCCGCGTAGCGGCGTACCGCGTCGTCCACCGCGTCCGCCTCCGTGCGGACGATCGCGCGGCCCTCCAGCGTGGCCCAGCGCCTGCCCTGGTGCTGGGCCACGGCGACGCGGGCGCCGGCGGGGCCGGCGGCCTGGACGTTGGCGACCTTGCGGCTGCTCTTGTTGCAGATGACCCGGGCGGTGCGGGTGGCCGGGTCGAAGGTGACGCCGACCGGGACGACGTGCGGGGAGCCGTCGGGGCGCAGGGTGGTCAGCGTGCACACGTGCCGCTCCTGCCAGAAGCTGAGGTAGGCGGCGTCGAGGGCGTCGAGGTCGAGGGCCATGCGGCCAGGTTAGGTCAGGGGCGGCCGCGCCGAGGGGCGCGCCCGTCCGGGTGTGCGCTGCACTTTTCGGGTGAGGGGGCTGCCTCTGTCGGGTTGAGTGGAATAGACTCAACTTATCGCACGTTGCTCCAAGCAATGCTGCCGTTCGGACAGGAGGAGGAGCGCAGGCCGTGGATGCCGAGCTGACGAACAAGAGCCGGGAGGCGCTCAGCGCCGCCAACGACCGGGCCGTCACGGCGGGCCACGCCGACATGACGCCGGCGCATCTGCTGCTGGCGCTGCTGGCCGGCCGGGACAACGAGAACGTGATGGATCTGCTGGCCGCCGTCGAGGCGGACGCGGCCGCGCTG
This sequence comes from Streptomyces sp. PKA51, assembly GCF_057552455.1. NCBI lineage: Bacteria > Bacillati > Actinomycetota > Actinomycetes > Kitasatosporales > Streptomycetaceae > Streptomyces > Streptomyces sp. PKA51. The sequence goes on along the minus strand of NZ_BAAJPZ010000004.1, from coordinate 95,185 downwards.
CGGTCGGGTGCCGAGCGGCTGCTGGCGGGCCTGCCGAGCGTGCAGGGGTCGACCGTGGCGCCGCCGCAGCCCAATCGCGAGCTGCTGGCCGCGCTGGCGGACGCCGCCGACCGCGCCCGGGACCTGGGCGACGAGTACATCTCCACCGAGCACCTGCTGATGGGCCTGGCCGCGAAGGGCGGGGCCACCGGGGAGCTGCTGGCGCGCCAGGGCGCATCGGCCGCCCGGCTGCTGGAGGCGTTCGAGAAGGTGCGCGGCGGGCAGCGGGTGACCACGCCCGATCCGGAGGGCACGTACAAGGCGCTGGAGAAGTTCGGCACGGACTTCACGGCCGCGGCGCGCGAGGGCAGGCTCGATCCCGTCATCGGGCGCGATCACGAGATCCGCCGTGTCGTGCAGGTGCTCTCCCGGCGCACCAAGAACAACCCCGTGCTCATCGGTGAGCCGGGCGTCGGCAAGACCGCCGTCGTGGAGGGCCTGGCCCAGCGGATAGTCAAGGGCGACGTCCCCGAGTCGCTGCGCAACAAGCGCCTGGTCGCCCTCGACCTGGGCGCGATGGTGGCGGGCGCGAAGTACCGCGGCGAGTTCGAGGAGCGGCTGAAGACGGTCCTGGCCGAGATCAAGGCCAGCGAGGGCCGGATCATCACGTTCATCGACGAGCTGCACACCGTGGTCGGCGCGGGTGCCGGCGGCGATTCGGCCATGGACGCGGGCAACATGCTCAAGCCCATGCTGGCGCGCGGCGAGCTGCGCATGGTCGGCGCGACGACGCTCGACGAGTACCGCGAGCGCATCGAGAAGGACCCGGCGCTGGAGCGCCGCTTCCAGCAAGTACTGGTCGCAGAGCCGTCCGTCGAGGACACCATCGCCATCCTGCGCGGCCTCAAGGGCCGCTACGAGGCGCACCACAAGGTGCAGATCGCCGACTCGGCGCTGGTCGCCGCGGCGACCCTGTCCGACCGCTACATCACCTCCCGCTTCCTGCCGGACAAGGCCATCGACCTGGTCGACGAGGCCGCCTCCCGGCTGCGCATGGAGATCGACTCCTCGCCCGTGGAGATCGACGAGCTCCAGCGCGCGGTCGACCGGCTGAAGATGGAGGAGCTGGCGCTGAACAACGAGTCGGACGAGGCCAGCAAGGAGCGCCTGGCCAAGCTGCGCCGCGACCTGGCCGACAAGGAGGAGGAGCTGCGGGGGCTGACCGCCCGCTGGGAGAAGGAGAAGCAGTCCCTCAACCGGGTCGGTGAGCTCAAGGAGCGCCTGGACGACCTGCGGGTGCAGGCCGAGCGCGCCCAGCGCGACGGCGACTTCGACACCGCCTCCAAGGTGCTCTACGGGGAGATCCCCGGCGTCGAGCGGGAGCTGGAGGAGGCCGCGCGGGCCGAGGCGGAGGCCGAGCAGGAGGCCGCCGAGAAGGACCTGATGGTCAAGGAGGAGGTCGGCCCGGACGACATCGCGGACGTCGTCGGCTCCTGGACGGGCATTCCGGCCGGCCGCCTGCTGGAGGGCGAGACGCAGAAGCTGCTGCGCATGGAGGAGGAGCTCGGCAAGCGGCTGATCGGGCAGGCGGAGGCCGTCCGGGCGGTCTCGGACGCCGTGCGGCGCAGCCGGGCCGGCATCGCCGACCCCGACCGGCCCACCGGCTCGTTCCTCTTCCTGGGCCCGACCGGCGTGGGCAAGACGGAGCTGGCCAAGGCGCTGGCCGACTTCCTCTTCGACGACGAGCGGGCCATGGTCCGCATCGACATGAGCGAGTACGGCGAGAAGCACTCGGTGGCCCGCCTGGTCGGTGCCCCGCCCGGCTACGTCGGCTACGAGGAGGGCGGCCAGCTCACGGAGGCGGTGCGCCGCCGGCCGTACAGCGTGATCCTGCTGGACGAGGTGGAGAAGGCCCACCACGAGGTCTTCGACATCCTGCTGCAGGTGCTCGACGACGGGCGGCTCACGGACGGCCAGGGACGGACGGTCGACTTCCGCAACACCATCCTCATCCTCACCTCCAACCTCGGCTCGGTCTTCCTGGTGGACCCGCTGCTGAGCGAGGAGCAGAAGAAGGAGAAGGTGCTGGAGACCGTCCGCGCCTCCTTCCGCCCCGAGTTCCTCAACCGCCTCGACGACACGGTCGTCTTCCACCCGCTGGGCACCGGGCAGCTGGAGCGCATCGCCGAGATCCAGATCGGTCACCTGCAGCGACGCCTGGCCGACCGTCGGCTCACCCTCGACGTCGACGCCGACGCCCTGCGCTGGCTGGCCCGGTTGGGGCAGCCGGAGGAGGCCGGCGCCGCGCCGGACCTCAGCTACGGCGCCCGTCCGCTGCGCCGCCTGGTGCAGACGGCCATCGGCGACCGGCTGGCCCGGGCGATCCTCGCGGGCGAGGTGCGCGACGGCGACACGGTGGGGGTTTCGGTGGCGGACGGCGGGAAGGAGCTCACCGTCACCCCCGTCCGCGCCGCCGCACGTCAGGAGGCCGCGGCGAAAAGCCTGTGACATACGGCGAGGCGGGGGTACCAGCGCCCGCCCGTGATGGGGGAGGATGGCGGGAGACCGTACGAAGGGAATTTAACGGTGAGCATCGACCCGTCCTCGATTCCGAATTTCGGGGGCCAGCCCGAACCGCAGCCTGAGGCGGGCCCGACCGGCCCCGTCATCCCCGACCAGGACCTGATCAAGCAGCTCCTCGAGCAGATGGAGCTGAAGTACGTGGTGGACGAGGAGGGCGACCTCGCCGCTCCGTGGGAGCAGTTCCGCACGTACTTCATGTTCCGCGGCGAGGCGGAGCAGCAGGTCTTCTCCGTGCGCACGTTCTACGACCGTCCGCACGCCATCGAGGAGAAGGGCAAGATCCTCGAGGTCGTCGACGACTGGAACCGTCGCACCCTGTGGCCGAAGGTCTACACCCACACCCACGACGACGGCACCGTCCGCCTGATCGGCGAGGCGCAGATGCTGATCGGCGTCGGCGTGGCGCTGGAGCACTTCGTCTCCAGCACGGTCAGCTGGGTGCGCGCCTCGATCGAGTTCGACAAGTGGCTCGCGGAGCAGCTCGGCCTGGAGGCCGACTTCGAGTCCGGCGACGACAAGCCGGACGACGAGGCCTGAGCCCCGCTCTTCCCATCGGGACCTGCTTCACACCGGGACCTGCCTCGGATCGGGACCCGCTTCACATCGGGACCCTGGCGACCGTCAGCAGGTACGTCCCGTAGAAGAACGACAGCCCGGCCAGCGCGGCCGTCGCCAGGGCGGCGGTGCGCGGCCGGGCTCTCGCCATGGCCAGCGCGGCCGGCAGCAGCAGCGGGAACGCCGGCAGCAAAAAGCGCGGCTTGGAGGCGAAGTAGCTGGAGCCGCCGACCGCGATGACGACGAGCACCAGCACGTACACCAGCAGGGCGGCCGGCGGCCGGTCCAGGGCCAGCAGCACCAGCGCGAACAGCGCCACGACCAGGATCAGCAGCGTGGCGTAGTACGCCAGGGAGTCCCGCCCGACGATCAGGTGCCGCACGAAGCCGAAGGCGTTCTGGCCGAAGTCGAAACGCGAACCCCACAGCCGCTGCACCTCGAAGTAGCCCAGCACCCCGTGCCCCGAGCGCAGGCCCGCCCACAGCACGTATCCGGCCCAGCCCAGGGGCGCCAGCAGTGCCCCCGCCCACAGCCGTACGTCGGTGCGGGCGCGCGGATCGCGCCACAGGGCGAGCGCGGCGGCGGTGCACACGGCCGCGGCCACGGCGACCCCGTTGGGCCGCGACAGCCCCGCGGCCAGGGCCAGCACGCCGGCCGCCAGTCTGCGCCCGGTGAGCACCGCGTACAGCGCCCAGGCGGCGAGCGCGGTCATCAGCGACTCGGTGTAGGCCATCGTCTGCACGATGGCGTGCGGCAGCAGCCCCCACAGCAGCACCAGCGCGGTGGCCACCCGGCGCCCGTACAGGTGCTCGCCCACCGCGTACAGCCCCCAAGCGGCGGCCAGCGCCGAGACCCCGGAGACCAGCAGCCCGGCGGTGACGGGCGTGATCGGCAGCACGGTTGTCAGGGCCCGCACGAGGCCGGGGAAGAGGGGGAAGAAGGCGAGGTCGTTGAAGACGACGCCCTTGCTGGTGGGGGAGGGCACGACCAGGCCGTAGCCGTGCCGGGCGATGCCCGCGTACCAGATGCCGTCCCACAGGTGGCCCAGCAGCGTGCGCGGGTGCTTGCCGATCCACAGGGCCCAGGCGGCCATGGCGATGGTGCCGGTCATCCGCACCACCGCGTACAGCCCGAGCGCGGGCAGGGCCCGGTCGAAGGCCAGGAGCACCCGGTCCCTGCGCGGGCGGCGCTCCTCCGGGGCGCGGCGCGGCTCCGGAGCCCGTACGGGCGCGGCGGCGTCGGCGGACACGGGGGCACCTCCGGTGCGATGCGGGGGGCTGCTGACGTGACGATCCGGGCATACCGACCATGTCGCGCGCGCCTCGCGCGCGCGACCGGGAAACGCCCGTAAGCGGTGCCCCTTCCACCCGCTCGGCGGCACCCGGGCGTGTCGCGCCCCGCGCCCCGCGGCCCGTGTGCTGCGGCGACCCCTGGGGCGCGCGGGCGGGCCCGCCTATGGTGATCCCGACGACGCCGGCCCGGGCGATCCCCGACGGCCGGTGACCGGACGATCCAGGGGAGTGGGCATGACGACGGCCGGAAGCGGTACGGGCAGGGGCGCGCGGGCCCGCGCGGCGCAGCGGGTGCAGGGCACGGGGGTGTCGGTCTTCACGGAGATGACGGAGCTGGCCAGGAGCACCGGGGCGGTCAACCTGGGCCAGGGCGTGCCCGAACTGGACGCGCCCGCGGTCCTGCTGCGCGACGTGGCCGACGCGGTGCTCGCCGGCGCCAACCAGTACCCGCCCGCGTACGGCTTCCCCGCCCTGCGCGAGGCGGTGGCCGCACACCAGCACCGGCGCTACGGGCTGGACTACGCGCCCCAGGGCGAGGTGCTGGTGACCACCGGGGCCACCGAGGCGCTGGCGGCGTGCCTGCTCGCGCTGTGCGATCCCGGCGACGAGGTGCTCGCCTTCGACCCCTGCTACGACGCCTATCCGGCCGTGGCCCGCTTCGCGGGGGCGCGCCTGGTGCCCGTGCCGCTCGCGGAGGACGGCGAGCGCTTCGTGCTGGACGCGGACGCCCTGCGCGGCGCCGTCACCGCCCGTACGCGCGTGCTGGTGCTCAACACCCCGCACAACCCCACGGGCAAGGTCTTCACCGCCGCGGAGCTGGAGACGATCGCGCAGGTGTGCCAGGAGCACGACCTGGTGGTGGTGACGGACGAGGTGTACGAGCACCTGGTCTACGACGGTGGCGTGCACCGCACCATCGCCGCGCTGCCGGGCATGCGGGAGCGCACGATCACCGTCTCCTCGGCCGGCAAGACCTTCAACGTCACCGGCTGGAAGGTCGGTTGGGTGTGCGGCCCGGCGCCGCTGGTCGGTGCGGTGGCGGCGGCGAAGCAGTTCCTCACCTACGCCTCGGGCACGCCGTACCAGGAGGCGCTCGCGCGGGCCCTGGGGGGCGTGGAGGCGTGGGCGGGGGAGCTCAGGGAAACCCTGCGCCGTAACCGCGACCTGCTGACCGAGGGGCTCGACCGGGCCGGGCTGCGGCCCTACCGGGCGGAGGCGGGCTATTTCGTCCAGGCCGACATCCGCGCGTGGGGGTACACGGACGGCGTGCAATTCTGCCGTGAACTCCCCACGCGCGCCGGGGTGGTGGCAATTCCCACGTCCGCCTTCCAATTGCGCCCGGGCGCCCCGGCCCACTGGGTGCGTTTCTCCTTCTGCAAGCAGGAGAAGTCAGTGGTCGCGGCGGTCGAGAAGCTCGTGAACGCGGTCTGAACGCCATTCCCGTGAACGTGTGTGCGCCGGTCTGTTGAACATTTGAACTGTATGGCCCTCGCGTGGATGGAAACTTGCAGATGATGGGTAAAACTGCTGTGGGCACCGCTGCACTCGTGATTCCCTTTCATTCAGAGCCACGTTGAGAGCACCTCCCCGGATTCCCCGGGCTCGCGGAGGTACAAGGATCCCTCCACCGGAACGGAGCCGAGGACCTCAAATGTGGGCATGAGCCGGCGCACCTCGACGGGACACCGCGGCGGAACCACTCGCCGGTGTCCATCGGGACCGGGCCGGCCCACCCTCCACTGCTCGCTCGCGGAGCCGACCCATGCTCACCACCCTCAAGACCACCTACACCGACACCCGCGCCGCCGACCTCGCCTGGTGCCTGGGGAAGGAACCCCTTCCCGCGCTGGCGGTGCTCGACCTGCAACTGGCGGACTCCACCGTCCAGTTGCGCCTGCTCGGCGCCTCCCATCAGGTCATACTCACCGAGGAGGCAGGCGTCTGCTCCGAGACGGTCGCCTGCATACCCGGCAGCCAGACCCCCCTGCCGCTGGGGGTCGCCAAGCGCGTGGGGGCGTGGGAGTACGAGTTCGCGGCGCGCGTGGAGACGCTCACGCGCTGCTCGTTCACCGGACGCGCCCAGGAACTGCTCGCCCTGGTCGCCGACCACCCCCACGGGCTGGCCGGAACGTTTCCCGGCGATCCCAACGCCTTCACCGCCCTCCTCGCCCAGCGCAGCGACGGCCAGATCGGCTGGCGCACCTGGCACGCCTATCCGCAGGAAGGCAGACTCGTGGCCACCAGGACCCGGGTGGGGGTGCGCATGCCCGCCGCCCTGTGAGATCCGGTGACCAACGCCCCCGCGGCGGCCGGCCGAAAGACGGCCGCGTCGCGCCCGGGGCGCGCATTAAACCCTTGTGGGTGACAAGTGGGTGCTTGCTCGTGACGTAGCGTTACCGCATGGTCCACCAGCGCCCGGTACCGGCGCGGCTGCCCGTACCGGCCGGGCTCGGCCGCCTCGCCGTCCTGACCACCGTCTTCGTGTGCGCGGCCTGCGGCCTGGTCTACGAGCTCGAACTGGTCGCCCTCGCCTCGTACTTGATCGGCGACTCCGTCACCCAGGCGTCCGTCGTGCTGTCCGTGATGGTCTTCGCCATGGGCGTCGGCTCCCTGCTCGCCAAGCGGCTGCGCCGCCGGGCCGCCTTCGGATTCGCCGTCGTCGAGGCCGTCCTCGCGCTCACCGGCGGCCTGTCCGCCATGGCGCTGTACGCCTGCTTCGCCTGGTACGGCCAGGCCCGGCTCGCCCTGGTCGCCTTCTCCCTGGCCATCGGCATCCTGATCGGCGCCGAGGTGCCGCTGCTGATGACCCTCATCCAGCGCATCCGCCGCCAGGACGCCGGCGGCGCCGTCGCCGACCTGTTCGCCGCCGACTACGTCGGCGCGCTCGTCGGCGGCCTCGCCTTCCCCTTCCTGCTGCTGCCCGTCCTCGGCCAGCTCACCGGCGCGCTGGTCACCGGGGCGGTCAACGCGGTGGCGGGCGGCGCCCTGGTGCTGTGGCTCTTCCGCTGCGACCTGAGCGCCCGCGCCCGCTGGGCCCTGCTCACCGCCAACGGCCTGGTGCTGGTGGTGCTCGCCGTCTGCTCCCTGCTCAGCGGCCCCTTCGAGCGCGCCGCCCGGCACGCCGTCTACGGCGCCGACGTCCGCGTGGCCGTCCACTCCGAGGTCCAGGAGGTCGTGCTCACCGGCGGGGGCGGCAGCGGCCGCCCGGTCTCCCTCTTCCTCGACGGCCACCTGCGCGTCAGCGGCACCGACGCCTCCCGCTACCACCAGGCGCTGGTCCGCCCCGCCATGACCGGGCCGCACCACCGCGTCCTCGTCCTCGGCGGCGGCGACGGGCTGGCCGTGCGCGAAGTGCTGCGCCACCCCGGCGTCGCCTCCGTCACCGTCGTCGAGCGCGACCCGGAGGTGCTGCGCCTGGCCCGCACCGACCCCGACCTCGTCGCCCTCAACCACGGCGCGTACGACGACCGGCGCGTCCACTGCGTGACGGCCGACCCCTTCGACTGGCTGCGCGAAGGACGCTGGGCCGGCGACGGGCCGTACGACGTGGTGGTCTCCGACCTGCCCGGGCCCGGCGTGACGCCCAGCACCAAGCTGTACTCCCAGGAGTTCTACGGGCTGGTGGGCCGGGCCCTCGTGCCCGACGGCCGCATCGTCGTCCACGGCGGCGACACCGGCGACGCCGCCGGCTCCCCCACCCTGTGGACGGTCGACGAGACCGTGCGCTCCGTGGGCCTGCACACCACCCCCTACACCGCCGCCGGCCCGCCCGGGCCCGGGGAGCGGCCCCGGATCTGGGGCTTCGTGCTCGCCGCCCGGGAGCCCGTCGGCGTGCACGGCCCGGGCCTGCGGCCCTGCACCCACCGCCCGCCGGGCCTGCTGCCGTCGACCCTCATGCACCCGCGGTACGACAACTGATGCTCACTCGGTAACCGATGCTCACCCGGTGTCGTGCCGGCGCAGGGCGGCACGGAAGGCGCCCGGGGAGACGCCGGCCCGGTGCTGGAAGAACTTCGAGAAGTTCGCCGCGTCCTCGAAGCCCAGGTGCTCCGCCACCCGCACGGCCGGCAGCTCGCTGTGCGCCAGCAGCCGCTGGGCCTCCAGCATCATCCGCCGGTCGATGAACTCCTTGGCCCCGACCCCGGCCGCCGCCTGCGTCGCCCGGGTCAGGGTGCGCGGTGCGTAACCGAGCTCCCGGGCGTAGTCGGCCACCCGGTGCCGGTGTGCGAAGCCCCGCTCGACGGCGGCACCCTGCGGATGCCACAGCACCGGGCGGAAGGGGTCGTCCGCCGCGTGCGAGACGGCGGTGCCCGGCGGGGCGGCGTAGGCGAGGTCGACCAGGTCATCGTGTCGTTTTTTCACCATGAGCAGGCGCGAGCCTACCTGGCTGCGCACCCCTGGCGTGCCTAGCGTGGTCGGGGAGAACAACAGTGATTCACCGATGAACCAGGAGAGGTCCCATGGCGAAGATCGCGCTTTTCGGCGCCACCGGAACGATCGGCAGCCGCATTCTGCGCGAGGCGCTGGACCGCGGTCACCGGGTCACGGCCGTCGTCCGTGACCCGGCCAAGCTCGCCGAGCAGCACCCGGCCCTCACCGTCGTCGCCGGCGACGTCCTCGACCCCGTCTCCGTGGCGGCCGCGGCCCGGGGCCAGGACGTCGTCGTCAGCGCCGTCGGCGGCGGCGACGGCCCCGGCCACATCGCCACCATCGAACCCGCCGCGAAGTCCCTCGTCGCAGGCGTACGCCAGCTCGGCGCCGACGCGCCGCGGATCATCGCCGTGGGCGGCGCGGGCTCGCTGCGCACCCCGAGCGGCAAGCTCGTGTGGGAGCAGGAGGGCATTCCCGGCTTCCTGCTGCAGATCATGCACGCGCACGGGGACGCGCTCGCCTACTACCGCAGCATCACGGACGTCCGCTGGACCAACATCAGCCCCGCGGGCACCATCGAGCCCGGCGAGCGCACCGGCACGTACCGCACCGCGCTCAACGACCTCGTCGTCGACGCGGAGGGCAACAGCCGTATCTCCGCGGAGGACTACGCGGTCGCCCTCGTCGACGAGATCGAGAACCCGAAGCACGTGGGTGAGCGCTTCACGGTCGGATACTGACCGTCTTCCGACGGAAAGTTCGATCGGATTCGACCGGGGCGGCGCCGCTGCGGATCCCGGTGGGTAGGCTCGCATGCCATGGAGCATGAGGTGTTCGTTCCGTATCCCGTCGGTGCGGTGCGGCGGGTCCTGTCCGACCCCGCGCGCGTCGCCCGGTGCGTGCCGGGGCTGCAGCAGGACGCGTCGGCAGGCGCCGCACTCGAAGGGCGGCTGCGGCTGCGCATCGGCGGGTCCACGATCACCTACCGCGGTTCCCTGCGGCTGACCGAGCGGGACGGCTCCTACGAGGTCTGCGGCGAGGGCACCGAGGCCCGGGGCAACGGCAAAGTGACGCTCACCCTCAGCGCGCACCCGCAGGAGATGCCCGGCGGTACGCGGCTGAACTGCACCGGCTCGGTCGGTGCGGCCGGCCGCCTCACCGAATTCGACCCCAAGACGGTGGAGTCGACGGCCCGCCGCCTGTTGGACCGCTTCGCGGCGGCGCTGGCGGAGGAACTGTCACAGGAGCTGCGCGAGGAGTCCGAGGCGGACCCCTCGGGCGGTGAGCCGGAGGAGGACCTGCCGGCACCGTCGCCGGACGAGGACCTGCCCTTCGAGGACGCCGAACTCGACGGTGAGCTCGACGGTGAGCTCGACGGCGGCCTCGACGGCGGTCTCGACGACGAGGAGCCGCCGGCGGAGGCGGCGCACGCGCGCCGGACGATGATCGGCCGCAGCGCGGAGGAAGTCGACCACGCACCCCCGCGGGGGCGCTACGCGCCGGTGCCGGCCCCGGAGACGGCCTCCGGCACGGCGGTCCTGCGCTGGGCCGCCCCGGCGGCGGCGATCGCCATCGCGGGAGCGGTGGTGGTGGGGCGCGCGCTGCGCCGCAGGCGGTAGGACGACCGCCTATCGTCGAAGGCGTGACGCTCATTCATCTGGCCCGCGGCGACGCCGCCGTAACCGTCGACCCCACCAACGGCTGCCGCCTCGGCAGCCTCCGCGTCCACGGAGCGGAGCTCCTCCGGCAGGGGGAGCGCTACGGCTCCTTCCCCATGGTCCCCTGGTGCGGACGCACCGCCCACGGCCGTTTCCGCAACGGCGGCGACGTCCACCAGATGCCGCTCAACTCCGGCCCGCACGCCATTCACGGCACCGCGCGCGACAACCCCTGGCGCACGGCCCGTGCCGACGAGACCTCGGCCGTCTTCACCTATGACCTCGCCGACCCGTGGCCGTACCCGGGCCGCGTCACCCAGATGGTGGAGCTGGGCGAGGATTCCCTCACGCTCACCCTGGGCGTGGAGACGTACGGCGACTCCTTCCCGGCGCAGGCCGGCTGGCACCCGTGGTTCCTGCGCAATCTGGGCACCGGCAAGGACGCCGAGATCGCGTTCAGCGCCGCCTGGCAGGAGGAGCGGGGCGAGGACCATCTGCCCACCGGCCGCCGGATCGAGCCCCGGCCGGGCCCGTGGGACGACTGCTTCGCCATGCCGGACGGCGTGGAGGTCACGCTCACCTGGCCCGGGGTGCTGGAGCTGACGGTGGCCAGCCGGGCCGAGTGGGTGGTGATCTACGACGAGCAGGCCGAGGCGGTGTGCGTCGAGCCGCAGTCCGGTCCGCCGAACGGCCTCAACACCCACCCCCGGCTCGTCACGCCGATCGATCCGCTGGAGATCTCCACGACGTGGAGCTGGCGGGCCCTGGCCTAAGCTCATGGCCATGACCGACGTGCGTGACGCCCTGCTGCAGCAGATCAAGGACAAGGCCGTGATCCACGGCAAGGTGACCCTCTCCTCCGGCAAGGAGGCCGACTACTACATCGACCTGCGCCGGATCACCCTGGACGCCGAGGCGGCCCCCCTGGTCGGTCAGGTGATGCTGGACGCCACGGCCGACCTGGAGTTCGACGCGGTCGGCGGGCTCACGCTCGGCGCCGACCCGGTCGCCGCCTCGATGCTGCACGCCGCCCACGCGCGCGGCCGCAAGCTGGACGCGTTCGTGGTCCGCAAGGCCCAGAAGACGCACGGCATGCAGCGCCGTATCGAGGGCCCGGACATCAAGGGCCGCCGGGTCCTGGTCGTCGAGGACACCTCCACCACCGGTGGCTCCCCGCTGACCGCCGTCGAGGCGGCGCGCGAGGCGGGCGCGGAGGTCGTGGCCGTGGCGACGATCGTCGACCGGGGCGCCTCCTCCGCCATCGAGGGTGCCGGCCTGCGCTACATCACCGGCTACACCCTGGGCGACCTGGACCTCGGCTGACGTTTCACGTGAAACAGGGGTCCGCTCGTATGAGCGTGGCGGACCTCATGTGGAGTAATTCAGGGAGTCTGGGAAGATGGGGGCGACGATGACCGTCGCCCCCTTACCCGCAACACCCCAAGGAGCGGACAGATGCCCATCGCAACCCCCGAGGTCTACAACGAGATGCTCGACCGGGCGAAGGCAGGCAAGTTCGCCTACCCGGCCATCAACGTGACCTCGACGCAGACTCTGCACGCCGCCCTGCGCGGTTTCGCCGAGGCGGAGAGCGACGGCATCATCCAGATCTCCACCGGTGGCGCGGAGTTCCTGGGCGGCCAGTACAGCAAGGACATGGTCTCCGGCGCGGTGGCGCTGGCCGAGTTCGCGCACGTCGTGGCGAAGAAGTACCCGGTCAACATCGCCCTGCACACCGACCACTGCCCGAAGGACAAGCTGGACGGCTACGTCCGCCCGCTGCTCGACCTCTCCGCCGAGCGCGTCGCCAAGGGCGAGAACCCGCTGTTCCAGTCGCACATGTGGGACGGTTCGGCCGAGACCCTCGCCGACAACCTGTCCATCGCCCAGGAGCTGCTGGCCAAGGCCGCCGCCGCCAAGATCATCCTCGAGGTCGAGATCACCCCGACCGGTGGCGAGGAGGACGGCGTCTCCCACGAGATCAACGACGAGCTCTACACCACCGTCGAGGACGCCGTGCGCACCGCCGAGGCCCTCGGCCTGGGTGAGAAGGGCCGCTACCTGCTGGCCGCCTCCTTCGGCAACGTCCACGGCGTCTACAAGCCGGGCAACGTCGTGCTCCGCCCCGAGCTGCTGAAGGACCTGCAGGAGGGCGTCGCCGCCCGCTTCGGCAAGGACAACCCCTTCGACTTCGTCTTCCACGGCGGCTCCGGCTCCACCCAGGAGGAGATCCGCACCGCGCTGGAGAACGGCGTCGTGAAGATGAACCTCGACACCGACACCCAGTACGCCTTCACCCGCCCCGTCGCGGCCCACATGTTCGCCAACTACGACGGCGTGCTGAAGGTCGACGGCGAGGTCGGCAACAAGAAGGCCTACGACCCGCGCACCTGGGGCAAGCTGGCCGAGGCGAGCATGGCCGAGCGCGTCACCAAGGCGTGCGCCGACCTGCGCTCCACCGGCACCAAGCTGAAGTAACCACCGGCTCGCGCACGGGCCCGGCACCCAGGGGGTGCCGGGCCCTTCGCGTGGCCGCCTGCCGCCGTCCGAGGGACCATCGGGGCATGAGCGACCCCGTTGCCGTCGCCGAAGGACACACCGAGGGCCCCGCCGTACGCCTGGGCACCCCCACCGGGCGGGCCGTGCTGGGCACGGCCGTCCTGGGATCGGGCATGGCCCTGCTGGACAGCACCGTCGTCAACGTCGCGCTGCCGCACATCGGCCGCGACTTCGGCGTCGGCCTCGACGCCCTGCAGTGGACCGTCAACGCCTACATGCTCACCCTCGCCGGGCTGATCCTGCTGGGCGGGGCGCTCGGCGACCGGTACGGGCGGCGGCGCGTGTTCGTGCTCGGCGTCGTGTGGTTCGCGCTCGCCTCGCTGCTGTGCGGGCTGGCGCCCAGCGCCTGGGTGCTCATCGCGGCCCGGGCCCTGCAGGGCGTGGGCGGCGCGCTGCTCACCCCCGGCTCGCTCGCCCTCATCCAGTCCGTCTTCCACCCCGACGACCGGGCCGGCGCGGTGGGCGCCTGGTCCGGGCTCGGCGGCGTGGCGGCGGCGGTGGGGCCGTTCGTCGGCGGCTGGCTGGTGGACGGGCCCGGCTGGCGCTGGGTCTTCCTGATCAACCTGCCGGTGGCCGCCGTGTGCGTGCCCCTCGCCCTGCGCCACGTACCGGAGACCAGGGATCCCCGGGCCCACGGCCGCTTCGACGCCGCCGGCGCCGCCCTGGGGGCGCTCGCCCTCGGCGCCGTGACCTACGCGCTGATCGCCGCACCGGGCAACGGGGCGTCCCCCGCGGTGATCGTCCCGGCCGTCGCCGGGGTGCTGCTGGGGGTGGCGTTCGTGGTCGTCGAGCGGCGGCGGGCCGACCCCATGCTGCCGGTGTCGATCTTCCGGATTCGGATGTTCTCCGCGGTCAACGCCGTCACGCTGTTCGTCTACGCGGCCTTCAGCGGCTTCTTCTTCCTCGCCGTCATCCAGCTGCAGGTGGTCGTCGGCTGGTCCGCGCTGGTGGCCGGCACGGCGCTGCTGCCCACCACCGTGCTGATGCTGCTGCTGTCCTCCCGGGCCGGGCGGCTCGGCCAGCGCCTGGGCCCGCGCCTGCCGCTGACCTGCGGACCGCTGCTGTGCGCGGTGGGGCTGCTGCTGATGACCCGCGTCGGGGCGGGCGCGGTCTACTGGCGCGACGTGCTGCCGGCGCTGCTCGTGCTGGGCCTGGGCATGGTGATGCTGGTCGCGCCGCTCACCGCGACCGTCCTGGCCTCCGTCGACGTCGCCCGGGCCGGCCTGGCCAGCGGCATCAACAACGCCGCCGCCCGGGCCGCCGGGCTCGTCGCGGTGGCCGCGCTGCCGCTGGCGGCGGGCATGGGCGAGAACGCCTACCGGGACCCCGCCCTCTTCTCCGCGGCGTTCGACCGGGCGATGCTGTGGTGCGCGGGCGCGCTGGTGGCCGGGTCGGTGCTGGCCTGGGCGACCGTGCGCGAACCCGCCCCGCGCGCGGCGTGCCACCCCGAGTGCGCCTACCACTGCGGCGTGGGTGCGCCGCCGCTGGATCCGGGCGAGGAGCCGGGACGGACTGCGGCAGACTGAGGGCATGTCCCTTCACGAGAACCTGCTCGGTGGGCCGCCCCCCACCCACCTGCCCGACGACCCCGAGCCGCGCGAGCTGCTCGCCTCCGGCACCGCCCCCGCCGACGTCGCCGCCAAGTACCCCGCGTCCTCGCTCGCCTGGGCGCAGCTCGCCGACGAGGCGTACGAGGCCGGCCGGGTCGTCGAGTCGTACGCCTACGCCCGCACCGGCTACCACCGCGGCCTGGACGCGCTGCGCCGCAACGGCTGGAAGGGCCACGGCCCGGTGCCGTTCGAGCACGAGCCCAACCGCGGCTTCCTGCGCGCCCTGCACGCCCTCGCGCGCGCCGCGCAGGCCATCGGCGAGCAGGAGGAGTACGAGCGCTGCTCCACGTTCCTGCGCGACAGCTCCCCCACGGCCGCCGACATCCTCGGCTGAGGCGCGCCGCCGCGGCAGCGACCGGGCACCGCTCACGCCTCTTGCCGTGAGCGGTGCCCGCGGCGCACGATGCACGCAGGGGACCGGGGCTCCAGGACGAGACGGAAGGGGCGGACCGCTACCCGGGAGCAACTGTTGCCGAGGAGCACGCCATGCTGCACGCAGCCCTGCCCGCCGCCCCCCAGCTGGAGTTCGAGGGCACCACGCCGTACGAGGACTACGTCCGCGCCCAGATCCTCACCAACCTCCAGCACCCGCTGTCCGACGACCCCGGCGAGATGGTCTTCCTCGTCACCACGCAGGTGATGGAGCTGTGGTTCACCGTCGTCGTCCACGAATGGACCACCGCCGCCCGCGCCCTGCGCGCCGACGACCTGCCCACCGCGATGGACGCGCTGCGGCGCTCCACCTACGAGCTGCAGTCGCTCAACGACTCCTGGCGCCCCCTCGCGCATCTGACGCCCGCTCAGTTCAACTCCTACCGCGCCGCCCTCGGCGAGGCCTCCGGCTTCCAGTCCGCGACCTACCGGCGCCTGGAGTTCCTGCTGGGCGAGAAGTCCCCGGCCCTGCTCGTGCCCTACCGCGGCGCCCCGCGCGTGCACGCCGAACTCGAAGCCGCCCTGCACCGGCCCGGCCTCTACGACGAGGTGCTGCACTGGCTCGCCCGGCGCGGCCACGCGGTGCCCGCCGACGTCCTCGAACGCGACGTCTCCCGGCGCTACACCGCCCACCCCGCCGTCGAGGACGTCTGGCAGCGCATCTACGCCGGCGACCAGGGCAGCGACGAGTGCCGCCTCGGCGAGGCCCTCACCGAGGTCGCCGAACTCGTCTGGCGCTGGCGCAACGACCACCTCGTCGCCACCCGCCGCGCCATGGGCGCCAAGACCGGCAGCGGCGGCTCGGCAGGGGTCGCCTGGCTGGAGAAGCGCGCCGCAGGGCACGTCTTCCCCGAACTGTGGACGGCCCGCAGCCGTGTCTGACCGGCCGCTCGCCGGCGAGGCGGCCGCACGTGATGCGGCCGACCCGCTGCGCGCCCTGCGCGCGGCGTTCGCCGTCGACGACGCCGTCGCCTACCTCGACGGCAACTCCCTCGGCGCCCTGCCGCACGGCGTTGCCGAGCGCCTCGCGCACGTCGTGCGCCACGAGTGGGGGCGGCTCGGCATCCGCTCGTGGACCGAGTCCGGCTGGTGGACCGCGCCCGAACGCGTCGGCGAGCGCATCGCGCCCCTGGCCGGCGCCGGCCCCGGCCAGGTCGTCGTCGGCGACTCCACCAGCGTCAACCTCTTCAAGGCCGTCATCGCCGCCGTCCGCCTCCACGACGGCGACCGGACCCGCGACGAGATCCTCGTCGACGCCACCACCTTCCCCACCGACGCCTACATCGCCCGCTCCGCCGCCCGCCTGACCGGCTGCACGCTCCGCGCGGTGCCGGCCGGCCGGATCCCGGACGCCGCCGGGCCGCGCACCGCCGCCGCCCTGGTCAACCACGTCGACTACCGCACCGGCCGGCTCCACGACCTGCCCGCGACCACCGCCGCCCTGCACGCCGCCGGGGCGTACACGGTGTGGGACCTCAGCCACAGCGCCGGCGCCCTGCCCATCGGCCTCGACGCCCACGGCGTGGACCTCGCCGCCGGGTGCACGTACAAGTACCTCAACGGCGGACCCGGCGCGCCCGCCTTCCTCTACGTGCGCCGCGACCTGCAGGAACGCTTCGACTCACCCCTGCCCGGCTGGAACTCCCACGCCCACCCCTTCGCCATGGCCGCCGACCACACCCCCGCCCCCGGCGCCACGCGCGCCCGCTGCGGCACCCCCGACATCCTGTCCCTGCTCGCCCTGGACGCCGCCCTCGACGTCTGGGACGGCGTCCGCCTGACAGCCGTCCGGACCAAGAGCCTGGCCCTGACCGACTTCTTCCTCACCTGCATCGACGCGTACGTCCCCGCCGGGCGCGCCGTGCCCGTCACCCCCGCCGCGCACCACGAGCGGGGCGGCCAGGTGTCGCTCGCCTGCCCCGCCGACGACGCCGCCGCCGTCATGGGCGAGCTGCTGCGGCGCGGCGTCGTCGGCGACCACCGCCCCCCTGACCTGCTGCGTTTCGGCTTCGCCCCGCTCTACACGCGCTTCGCCGAGGCGGAGCGGGCGGCCTGGACCCTGGCCGCGGTGCTCCGCCGGCGCACCGCGTAGTACTTGAGACGGACCCCCGTATATCCGCTCGCAAGCTGACGACTCAGGCTTGTGGCCTGCCTACCGTTGATGCCGTGAACAAGACGTACGAGCACAACGGCCTGCGCAGCGAGATGCGCGTCGTGCAGAGCGCCACGGACAGCATCCGCAACGATCTGTTCACGGACGCGTTCGCCCTGCGGCCCATGGCGCCGCTCACCGAGCACAACCCCCTCCTGCGCCGCACACCCCGGCCGCTGCGCCGGTACGTGCGCTGGCTGCCGCACGCCCTGGTGTCCGCCTTCGCGGCCCTGCTCGCCCTGCTCATGCTCGACCGCCAGCCCGGCACCGGCGGCCTGCTCCTCACCTTCCTGGCCTGCGCCCCGATCGTGGTCACCCTCTTCCGGCCCGTCGGCGCCTTCTGGCTCTCCCTCGGCGGCATCTTCGCGAGCGGCATCCTGCTGACCGGCACCCCCTGGCACCCCGCCGGATTCGCCTCCCACCTCGCCGTCACCGCCGTCGTCGCCGCCCGCACCCGGCCCCGCGTCGCCGCCGAGATGTGGCTGCTCACCATGGGCTTCGCCGCCTTCCTCAACGCCTTCAACGGCTACGGCTACGGGTCCGCGGAGGTGCTGCAGACGGCCGTCCTCTTCGGCATGGTCCTCTTCGTCGTCGCCGCCGTCCGCGGCCTGCGCGACTCCAAGCAGCAGGTCGCCGCCCAGGCCGCCGTCACCGAGGTCGAACGCTCCCGGCGCACCCTCCTCGAGGAGCGCACCACCATCGCCCGCGAACTGCACGACGTCGTCGCCCACCACATGTCCGTCGTCGCCATCCAGGCCGAGGCCGCGCCCTACCGCGTCCAGGAGACCCCGCCCGAGCTCGCCGCCGCCTTCGCCACCATCCGCGAGAACGCCGTGGCCGCCCTCACCGAGCTGCGGCGCGTCCTCGGCGTCGTACGCTCCGAGAACCCCGACGCCTTCGGCGCCGCCGAACCCGAGGCACCCCAGCCCACCCTCGCCGACCTCGGCTCCCTGATCGCCAACGTCCGCGACGCCGGCCTCCACGTCGAACACGTCACCACCGGCGCGGTGCGGCCACTGCCGCAGGGCGTGGAGCTGTCCGCCTACCGCATCGTCCAGGAAGCCCTCAGCAACGTGCTGCGCCACGCCCCCGGTGCCACCGCCCGCGTCGAGATCGGCTACGTACCCGTCGGACTCGGACTGCGCATCGTCAACGGCCGCCCCGACCGCCTCGCCAAGCCCTCCCCGGGCGCCGGCCACGGCCTCCTCGGCATGCGCGAACGCGTCACCATGCTCGACGGCGAGATGACCGCACAGGCCACCCCCGACGGCGGCTACGAGATCGCCGCATTCCTTCCCGTCGCCCCCGCCGCCGGGGCCGCCGCGTGAACACGATCAAGGTCCTCATCGTCGACGACCAGATGATGGTCCGCGAGGGCTTCTCCGTCCTCCTCGGCGCCCAGCCCGACATCGACGTCGTCGGCGAGGCCGTCGACGGCCGGCAAGCCGTCGAAAAAGTCGCCGAACTGCGCCCCGACGTCGTCCTCATGGACATCCGCATGCCCGGCATGAACGGCCTGGAGGCCACGCGTGAGATCGTCGCCGCCGACTCCGGGGCCAAGGTGCTCGTCCTGACCACCTTCGACCTCGACGAGTACGTCTACCAGGCGCTGCGCGCCGGAGCCAGCGGCTTCCTCCTCAAGGACGCCTCCGCCCGGCAGCTCGCCGACGGCGTCCGCATCGTCGCCGACGGCGAGGCTCTCCTCGCCCCCGCCGTCACCAAACGCCTCATCCAGGAGTTCTCCCGCCTCGGCGCCCCCACGGCGGCGCAGACCGCACCGGAGCGGGTCGGCGACCTCACCGAACGCGAGACGGAGGTGCTCGTGCTCGTCGCCAAGGGCCGCTCCAATGCGGAGATCGCGGAGCACCTGGTGGTGGCGGAGTCGACGGTGAAGACGCACGTGAGCCGCATCCTGGTGAAACTCGGCCTGCGCGACCGCACGCAGGCGGCGGTCTTCGCGTACGAAGCGGGCCTGGTCACGCCGGGCGGCTAGCGCCCCTGCGGGGCACGGGGCTACGCCCGGGGCAGGGTCAGGCGCCAGGCGTCGGGGAGGGCCGTCCAGGTGCGGGTGCGGACCGGGCCGCGGACGCGGTTGTCCGCGCGGTAGCGGAAGTCCGGGCCGGACAACGTCACCGTGCGCGCCCGCACCCGCAAGGGCTCCGGGGAGGCCGCCGGCGCATGCACGACGACGTCCGCCGCGCCGTCCGGCCCGGCGGAGACGGAGACCCGGCCGAGCGGCCGGTCGAGGTCGGCCAGCACCTCCCCGTCCGCCTCGACGCGCAGCCGCAGCCCCGCCCCCGGCACCGCGTGCCGCCCGGAGGAGGGCCCGGTGAGCAGGGTCAGCGCGGTGCGGGCGGCGGTGCGTACGGCCGCCTCGGCCGGGGTGCGCGCGGGAGCGTGCCGGTGGGCGGCCGTGGCGGCGGCCCCGGCGGGCGCCCAGAGGCCGCCCAGGACGACGCCGTCGTCCTCGTCGGCCAGCAGCCCCAGCCGGTGCTGTTCGCCGTCCAGGACGGCCCTGGCGGCCGCCACGGCACCGAGCGGCACGCCCAGGGTGCGGGCCACGGTCACGCTCGGCAGGGCGCCGACCGGCACCCAGGCCAGCGGGGCCTCGGTCAGCTCGCGGCGCCGGTGCAGGAGGGCGACGACGCGCAGCAGGGCCCGGTCGTCGCCGATGACGACGATGCGGCGGCGGCCGCGCCTGGCGACCGCCCGTGCCACTTCCTCGGGCCCGCCGGGGAGGGCGATTTTGGCCACCGCTCCGGCGCACAGTACGTCCCGCGCGATCCGCGTGGACTCGCCGTCCACGCGCCTGGCGACCGGGTCGACGACGACGAGCAGCTGCGCTCCGCTCGGGTCTGCAGCCGACACCTTCGTCCTTCCTCAGGTAATCTCTCGGTGCAAGAGCCCCTGTCGCTGTTGCGCCAGGGGCTTCGTCTATCCGGGGCACCGGTTCGACGGCTCCGGCGGTGGTGAACGCCCGAAACCAGCGGGCTCACGCCGCCTGTGCACGTTGGACATGCCCCGCCCGGAAGGGGTGTACGCCTGTGCCCGCACTTGTGCTGCTCGGTGCTCAGTGGGGTGACGAGGGCAAGGGAAAGGCCACCGACCTGCTCGGTGGTTCCGTGGACTATGTGGTGCGCTATCAAGGTGGCAACAACGCCGGCCACACCGTGGTGGTCGGTGACCAGAAATACGCGCTCCACCTCCTCCCTTCCGGGATCCTCTCGCCGGGGTGCACCCCGGTCATCGGCAACGGTGTCGTCGTCGACCCGGCGGTCCTGCTCTCCGAGCTGAGCGGGCTGAACGAGCGCGGCGTCGACACGTCCAAGCTGCTCATCAGCGGTAACGCGCATCTGATCACGCCCTACAACGTCACCCTCGACAAGGTGGGCGAGCGCTTCCTCGGCAAGCGCAAGATCGGTACGACCGGCCGCGGCATCGGCCCGACCTACGCGGACAAGATCAACCGCGTGGGCATCCGGGTCCAGGACCTGTACGACGAGTCGATCCTGACCCAGAAGGTCGAGGCGGCCCTGGAGCTGAAGAACCAGCTCCTGGCGAAGCTCTACAACCGCCGCGCCATCGACTCGGCGCAGATCGTCGACGGGCTGCTGGCCTACGCCGACCAGATCAAGCCGTTCGTCGCCGACACCACGCTGATCCTGAACAACGCCATCGACGAGGGCAAGGTCGTCCTCTTCGAGGGCGGCCAGGGCACGCTGCTGGACGTCGACCACGGCACGTACCCCTTCGTCACCTCCTCGAACCCGACCGCCGGCGGTGCCTGCACGGGTGCGGGCGTGGGCCCGACGAAGATCAACCGCGTGATCGGCATCCTGAAGGCGTACACCACCCGCGTGGGCGCCGGTCCGTTCCCGACGGAGCTGTTCGACGAGGACGGCGAGAAGCTGCGCGTCATCGGCGGCGAGCGCGGTGTGACCACCGGCCGTGACCGCCGCTGCGGCTGGTTCGACGCGGTGATCGCCCGCTACGCCACCCGGGTGAACGGCCTGACGGACTTCTTCCTCACCAAGCTCGACGTCCTCACCGGCTGGGAGCAGATCCCGGTCTGCGTGGCCTACGAGATCGACGGCAAGCGCGTCGAGGAGCTGCCCTACAGCCAGACCGACTTCCACCACGCGAAGCCGATCTACGAGATGCTGCCGGGCTGGACCGAGGACATCTCCAAGGCCAAGACCTTCTCCGACCTGCCGAAGAACGCGCAGGCGTACGTGAAGGCGCTGGAGGAGATGTCGGGCGCGCCGATCTCCGCGATCGGCGTCGGCCCGGGCCGCGACGAGACGATCGAGATCAACTCGTTCCTGTCGTAACCCCCGCACGCGCGACGGCGCCCCGGTGGCCTTCCAGGCCGCCGGGGCGCCGTCGCGTTCAGCCGGTCGTTCAGCCGGTCCTGCGGTAGACCAGCGAGGCGTCCTTCGTGCCGGAGTCGGCGAAGTCGCGCCGCATCCGGCCGTCCGGCAGCAGGACCAGGTCCGAGGCGGACCCGGGCTGGCAGGCCGAGGTCGGGTTGGCCTGGACGACGGACGACGGGCCGAGGTGCAAGGTGGTGGCCGTGCCGCCGTCGGTGGCGCGCGTGCGCCACTGGCAGGTGTAGGAGGTGCCGTCGTCGAGGACGCCGCCGCCCTGGATCGTCACGTCGGTGCCCACACTGCTGCGGTAGACGGTGATCGTGCGCCGGTTGGTGCCCGCGCCGGTGTCGAAGCTGGTCTGCCAGGTGCCGGCGAATGCCTCGGCCCCGGTGGCCGCGGGTGTCGTCGTACCGGGCGTCGTGCCGGGCGTCGTGGCCGGCGTCGAGGGGGCCGTGCCCCCGGGGACGGAGGTCGGCGCGGACGGCGCGGAGGAGACCGGGGCGGGCGGGGCGGCCTGG
Organism: Streptomyces sp. PKA51; assembly: GCF_057552455.1. Classification (NCBI taxonomy): domain Bacteria; kingdom Bacillati; phylum Actinomycetota; class Actinomycetes; order Kitasatosporales; family Streptomycetaceae; genus Streptomyces; species Streptomyces sp. PKA51. The sequence goes on along the minus strand of NZ_BAAJPZ010000004.1, from coordinate 73,106 downwards.
TTGCCGGTGCTGCCGCTGTGGTTCTTCTGGCTGAGCAGGTAGACCGTGCCGCCGCCGGCGAGCAGTCCGGCGGTGACGATCGCGGCGACGAGATAGGGCGTCTTCGTGCTGCGCGCCGGCGGCAGCGGCGCGACCTGCACGGTCGGCGGGTGGTACGGCGCCCCGTACGGGCCCGGGTACGACGGCCCGTAGCCGGGCCCGTACGGGGCGCCGTGGGCGCCCGGTGCGGTGACCGTGGGCTGCTGCGGCGGCGGCGCGGCCGGCGGCTGCACCTGGGTCGGCGGCTCCGCCGCCGGGTGCGCCGCGGGTGCCGCGGGTATCGCCTCCCCCGCCGTGGGGCCGGCCGGGCCCTCCGCGTTCAGCAGCTGCACGGCGTGCCGGCCGAGCTGGGCCACCAGGCCGGCGGGCAGCCAGGGCTCGGCGGTGCGCAGGTCGGTCAGCAGGTCCTGCACGCCGGTGCGCTCGGCCACCTGCTCGGGCGTGGGCCGCTGCGCGGGGTCCTTGGCCAGGAAGGCCGTGATGAGCGGGCGCAGCCCGCCGGGCACGCCGGTGAGGTCGGGCTCCTCCTCGGCGATGCGGAACATCAGGGCGTGCACCCCGCTGTCGGCGGTGCCGAACGGCATCCGGCCGCTGGCGGCGTAGGCGAGCACCGACCCCAGGCAGAAGACGTCGCTGGCCGGGGTGACCTGGTCGCCGCGCACCTGCTCGGGCGACATGAAGCCGGGGGAGCCGACGGTCGCGCCGGTACGCGTCAGGCCGCCGCCGTCGGTGACCGTCTGCAGGGCCCGGGCGATGCCGAAGTCGATGACGCGCGGGCCGTCGAGGGTGACGAGAACGTTGGAGGGCTTGAGGTCGCGGTGCACGATGCCGGCCGCGTGGATCGCCTGCAGGGCGCGGGCCAGGCCCGCCCCGAGGATGCGCACCGAGCGCTCGGGCAGCGGGCCGAAGTCGTGGTCGACGACCTGTCGCAGGGAGGGCCCGGCTATGTAGCCGGTGGCGACCCAGGGGACGTCGGCGTCGGTGTCGGCGTCCAGCACGGGCGCCGTCCATTCCCCGCCGACCTGCCGGGCGGCGCGCACCTCCTGGCGGAAGCGGCGGCGGAATTCCTCCTGCCCCGCCAGTTCCGGCTGGATCAGTTTTACCGCGACCGTACGGCCACGGTCGTTGCGGGCCAGGTAGACCCGGCCCATCCCGCCTGCGCCGAGCCGGCCCAGCAGCCGGTAGGCGCCCAGCGTGCGCGGGTCCTCCGGTGTCAGTGCTTCCATACCGGGCGCGCTCCTTCCCCCGGGTTTTCCCCCGTGTTTCTCCGCGGAGAATAGCGGCACGAGGAGGGGCCGGGTATCCGGTACGGCAGGACGTACGGGTACCCGGAGCGGCGCAGCCGAGCTGCAGCGGAGGCTGGGGGCCCGCCCGAGGAACGAGGGCAGGCACCCGGCCGCAGCGGAAGCGAGGCGGAGCGCGACCGAGGACAGAACCCGGCGCACGGCGGACGGAGCCGTCCGCCGGCCGCTCCGTTCAGGTGCTCGGCACGATGTTCTCGGCCTGCGGGCCCTTCTGACCCTGTGTGATGTCGAAGGTGACCTTCTGGCCCTGCTGGAGTTCGCGGAAGCCGCGCGTTGCGATGTTCGAGTAGTGGGCGAAGACGTCGGCGCCCCCGTCGTCCTGCTGGATGAAGCCGAAGCCCTTTTCCGAGTTGAACCACTTCACGATGCCGGTAGCCAAGCTGATCTCCTTATCGGGGGCGCACGGCGGAATTCCGTACTCCAGCAAAACCGAAGTGCGCCCGAGGTCACGGACCTTCAGGCGCACATGACAAATGGCAAAGGGGGCACAGCCCCTACGAAAACCGCAATCGACCGTAGCAGCCCATTGCCGTCGAAAAGGGATTTCCCGCTGCCCCGGCGATTCGCGGACCGCCGCCGCCCGGCACTGTGTCCAGGCACGGCACGAGGGCGGCGACACCGTGCCGGTGGCGGGGGCCGCGGGGGGCTGCCTAGGCTGCGGCGCACAGCAGCAGCCAGCCCCCCGCACACCGATCAGAGGTCGCCCGTGAGCACCGGCAGCACCGGCAGCAGCAAGAGCACGAAGGCCGCGGTCAAGGCCGCCGACCGCGCGCACGTCTTCCACTCCTGGTCCGCGCAGGACCTCATCGACCCGATGGTCGTCGCCGGCGCCGAGGGCTCGTACTTCTGGGATGCCGACGGCAACCGCTACCTCGACTTCTCCTCCCAGCTCGTCAACACCAACATCGGCCACCAGCACCCCAAGGTCGTCGCCGCCATCCAGGAACAGGCGGCCCGGCTGTGCACCGTCGCACCCGGCTTCGCCGTCGACGTCCGCTCCGAGGCCGCCCGGCTGATCGCCGAACGCACCCCCGGCGACCTCGACAAGATCTTCTTCACCAACGGCGGCGCGGAGGCCGTGGAGAACGCCGTGCGCATGGCCCGGCTGCACACCGGACGCCACAAGATCCTCAGCGCCTACCGCTCGTACCACGGCGCCACCGCGGCCGCCATCAACCTCACCGGCGACCCGCGCCGCTGGCCCTCCGACACGGCCTCCGCGGGCGTCGTGCACTTCTGGGGCCCGTACCTCTACCGCTCGCACTTCCACGCCACCAGCGAGCTGCAGGAGTGCGAGCGGGCGCTCGCCCACCTGGAGGAGGTCGTCGCCTTCGAGGGCCCGCAGACGATCGCCGCCATCGTGCTGGAGACGGTCGTCGGCACCGCCGGCATCCTCGTGCCGCCGGCCGGCTACCTCGCGGGCGTCCGCGAGATCTGCGACCGGTACGGCATCGTCCTCGTCCTGGACGAGGTCATGGCCGGCTTCGGCCGCACGGGCCGCTGGTTCGCGGCCGACCACTGGGGAGTCGTCCCCGACCTGCTCACCTTCGCCAAGGGCGTGAACTCCGGCTACGTGCCGCTCGGCGGCGTCGCCATCTCCGAGGAGATCGCCGCCACCTTCGCCCGGCGCCCCTACCCCGGCGGGCTCACCTACTCCGGCCACCCGCTGGCCTGCGCCTCGGCGGTGGCCACGATCAACGCCATGGCGGACGAGGGCATCGTCGAGAACGCCGCCCGCATCGGCGCGGACGTCCTCGGACCGGGCCTCGCGGCCCTCGCCGAGCGCCACCCGTCGGTGGGGGAGGTCCGGGGCACGGGCGTCTTCTGGGCCCTCGAACTCGTACGGGACCGCGAGACGCGCGAACCGCTGGTGCCGTACAACGCGACGGGCGAGGCGAACGCCCCCATGGCCGCCTTCGCCGCGGCCTGCCGCGAGGGCGGCCTGTGGCCGTTCGTGAACATGAACCGCACGCACGTGGTGCCGCCCTGCACGATCACCGAGGCGGAGGCGAAGGAGGGCCTGGCGGCCCTGGACTCTGCGCTGACGGTGGCGGACGCCTACACGGCGGCCTAGAGCGCCCCGAAGGGGCGCGGGGAACTGCGCGACAAGCCACGACGCGCCTGCAGGGAAGGTCGGCTGCGGGCCGTCGCCGGCCGATCGCGCAGTTCCCCGCGCCCCTTACGGGCGCCGTGGTGGCCGATCGCGCCCACGCGCGGCGGCAGCCGCAGATCGGCACCGCCCCGCGCCCCTACGGGGCACCGTGGTGGCGCGTGACGAAGATCCACCGGACACGGCCCGGGCCGCGCCCGGCGCCCCCGCAGGGGCGCGGGGCGCGGCCCGGGGCACGGTCCGCCGGAGGCGTCCGGTACCGTTTCTCCGCCACCGGAAGGGGAGACGAAGACCAGATGCCCGGCAGCGAGGCTGTCAAGCGCACGACACTGCGCTCGCAGATCGCCGACGCCCTGCTCGACGAGGTCATCGCGGGCCGGCTCCCGGCGGGACGGCAGTTCACGGTCAAGGAGATCGCCGAGCAGTACGGCGTCTCCGCCACACCCGTGCGCGAGGCACTGCTCGACCTGTGCTCCCAGGACCTGCTCGACGTCGAGCTGCACAAGGGTTTCCGGGTGCGCGAGTTCACGTACGCCGACTTCCGGGACATGGTCGAGGCCCGCACTCTGATCATCGAGGGCATGTTCCGTCGCTCGGAGGACGTGCTGCGCGCGGTCACGCCGCAGCAGCTGGCGTCCGCGCGGCGGCGGGCGGAGGAGGCCGAGCGGGCCGCGCTCGCCGGGGACCTGGACATCCTCATCGGCTACGACCTGCGCTTCTGGCGGGAGATGTCCGGGCTGGTCGGCAACTCCTACATAGCCGACTTCCTGGACCGGGTCCGGGTGCAGAGCTGGATCTTCACGGTGCCGCTGCTGCGCCGGCTGCCGGACCTGCGCGGCCGGCTGTGGCACGGGCACGCCGACCTCGTGGCGGCGGTGGGGGCCCGCGACGTGGTCCGGGCACAGGAGATCGTCGACGCCTACAACCGCTTCACCCTCGACCTCGTGGACGGGCTCACCCGCGCCGACGACGCAAGGTGACCCCGGTCGTCCCTGTGTGACAAAACGCTGAACGGCACTACGCTGTCCCGACCACCGCAGACGGGCGAGACGCGAAAGTGAGCTCACGTTGGCCTGTGACCTCTGGCTAGTGCCCCTCGTGGACGTGCTGTGCCACAGCCCCGACAACCCCTTCGCCGACGAGATCGCCGCGTACGACAAGGCGCTGGGCGAGGCCGGGCTGCCGCCGGTGCCGGTCTTCGGCTACATGCCCGGGCTGTCCGGCGACGTGGCGCCGGTCGCCGGCTTCGACTACGACGCGCTGCACTTCCTGCGGCGCGCCCACATGCTGAACCTGTGCGGGCTGCCGGTCGCCCCCGTGGACGAACTCGGCGGCGACTACGAGCAGTTGCTGGAGATGTTCGAGGCGACGGCCCGGGAGTCGCACCTGGTGTGGCACTACGACCACGCGGGCGCGTACGTCCCGGTGGACTTCGCCCACCCGCTGTCCAACGACGAACTCCTCGCCGGGGGAGGCCCCTTGGGGTCGAGCCACGGACTGCTGCGCGAACTGGAGGCGGTGGCACCGGTGCTGGGCATCGACCCGGCCAACCCGCCCGCGCCGCCCGCCGCCCCGCGGCGGCCGACGACGCTGGAGGAACGCGCCGCGCCGCCCCCGCACGACGACAGTCCGTTCGCGCGGGAGCGGCACGTGTGGCTGGGTCTGCACGCGGCGGCCACGCGCAGCCTGGGCCAGGGCTCGATGATCGTCTTCAGCTGACGCGGCCGCCGCGCGCCGGCCGCGTCAGCGCGGCGACTCCGGGGGCCGCTGGCGCGGCATGTTCGGCCGGGTGTGGGGCGGCAGCGGGAAGCGGCCCACCTGCCCGCCCGCCTCGCCCCGCGGCCCCCACGCCACCAGCGACTGGGTCAGCAGGGGCGCCGGGCCCGCCCGGAACTCCACCATCCAGTCGGCCGTCTCCGCCCGCACGAGCTCCGAGACGTCCTCGGAGAAGCGCCGCAGCACCGTCAGGCAGCGCTCGGCCGCCTCACTGGCCGTGCCCTCCGTCGGGCCGAGCACCTCGCGCACGCACTCCGACGCCCAGTCGAACTGCAGCACCTCCAGCCGGCGCTGCACCGCCTGGGCCGTGGCCACCCCCCGCATCCACCCGGACGTCAGCCCGAAGTAGCGGTCGCACGCCACGCACGCCACCGCGCCGAGCAGCGCCAGGAACGCCCACGCCGATCCCGTGTGCAGCACCTTCGTCAGCTCCAGCAGCGGCAGCGCGGCACCGATCACCGCGAAGGCCGCCGTGGCCAGCCGCAGCCCGCGCGCCCAGCGGCGCTTCCAGGCGCGGTCGGTGAGGTACCAGTCGGCCAGGGCGAGGGCACCGCCCTCCACCCATCTGTACAGCTCGTCCAGCCGCTCGGCGGGCTCGCCCCAGTCCCCGAGGGGGAAGGTCCGGCCGCGCAGGTCGCCCCGGTGCTGCCCTCCTTGGTGGCCTCCCTGCTCGCGCGGAAGCCCCTCGGGCTGCATCTCAGGCTGGCTCACCCCTGCACTCCCTCTCCGCCGTGTGCCGCATCCGGTTGCGTTCGCGTACGCCCCTAACCGCAAGGGCAGCCTCCCTTCTACCGCCGAACGGCTGGCGTTGCGCACAAGATCCAGCCTTTTCCGTCCCAAAGTGCAGGGGTATGCGGTAGAGGTCCCTCCACCCCCTCACCCGAAAGAGTGCGCCGCACAGCGGACAAGAGGTTCCTACGAGGACGCGGCGACCCCCGAGTCGTAGTGATCCACAAGGCAGGCAATAGGGTGGCACCCGTGAAGGTCCTCGTCATCGGCGGCGGCGCCCGCGAACACGCCCTGTGCCGCTCCCTGTCCCTCGACCCCGACGTCACGGCGCTGCACTGCGCCCCCGGCAACGCCGGCATCGCCGCCCTCGCCGAGATGCACCCGGTGGACGCGCAGGACGGCGCCGCCGTCGCGGAGCTGGCCGGGCGGCTCGGCGCCGACCTGGTGGTCATCGGCCCGGAGGCGCCGCTCGTGGCGGGCGTCGCGGACGTGCTGCGCGAGCGCGGATTCGCCGTCTTCGGCCCGTCCGGCGAGGCGGCGCGGCTGGAGGGCTCCAAGGCGTTCGCCAAGGACGTCATGGCCGCCGCCGGCGTGCCCACCGCCCGCAGCTACGTGTGCACCACCGCCGAGGAGATCGACGCCGCCCTGGACGCCTTCGGCGCCCCGTACGTCGTCAAGGACGACGGCCTGGCCGCCGGCAAGGGCGTCGTGGTCACCTCCGACCCCGTCGCCGCCCGCGAGCACGCACTGGCCTGCGGGCGCGTGGTGATCGAGGAGTTCCTGGACGGCCCCGAGGTGTCGCTGTTCGCGATCACCGACGGCGAGACCGTGCTGCCCCTGCAGCCCGCCCAGGACTTCAAGCGCGCCCTGGACGGCGACGAGGGCCCCAACACCGGCGGCATGGGCGCCTACTCGCCGCTGCCGTGGGCCGAGCCGGGCCTGGTGGACGAGGTGCTGCGCACGGTGCTGCAGCCCACCGTCGACGAGCTGCGCCGCCGCGGCACGCCCTTCTCCGGACTGCTCTACGCGGGCCTGGCCATCACCTCGCGGGGGGTGCGGGTCATCGAGTTCAACGCCCGCTTCGGCGACCCCGAGACCCAGGTCGTCCTCGCCCGCCTGAGCACGCCGCTGGCAAGCGTCCTGCTCAACGCCGCGACCGGCAACCTCTCCGCCGAACCGCCGCTGCGCTGGCGCGACGATGCCGCCGTGACGGTCGTCGTCGCCGCGCAGGGCTACCCCGCCGCCCCCCGCAAGGGTGACGTGATCGAGGGCCTGGCCGAGGCGGACGCGGTCGAGGGCGCGTACGTGCTCCACGCGGGCACCGCCCACGACGCCGAGGGGCGCGTCGTGAGCGCCGGCGGCCGGGTGCTGTCGGTCACCGCCACCGGGCCGGACCTGGCCGTCGCCCGCGAGCGCGCCTACGAGGCCGTCGCCCGCGTCCGGATGGACGGCTCCCACCACCGTACGGACATCGCGGAGAAGGCGGCCGCCTCGGCCTGAACCGGCGCCCCGGGCCGGTCCCTTGCGGTCGTTTCCGGTCGTTTCCGGTCGCTGTGCCCGGCGGCTCACCCTCCCGTCGTTCGCCCGTCCGGCCCCCTTGAAGTGGCGTGCGGCGGCCCCCGCGGCCGCCGCACGAGGCTTTGCCCAAAGCCATTCCATCGGGTGAGCGGTTGCCCAACCTGCTGACGCGCGCCCCGCCCCCAACTAGGGTGCGGCGCGGGGCGGCTGCGCACGGCCGGTCCACCGGCCCGACCGGCCCACCGGCATTGCGATGTCAGTGGCCGGTGCCACAGTGGGGGTGGTAGGCAACGCACCTCGGCAGAGCACGACAGGCAACTGGGGGTGATCGGTCTCGTGGCAGGTACGGAAGCAGGCGCGCTGGCCGCGCGCACCCGCGCCCTGGCGGTGCTGCGGGTGCGCAGCGCCGCACTGGCCCTCGCCCTCCTGCCGGCGGCCGTCGCCGTCGTGCTGGCGGCCGGCTCCGCCACCGGCCACATCGCCGACGGCTCGCCCTGGGCCGCGGCCCGCCCGGCCGTCACCGCGGCCGCCGTGCTCGCCCTGCTGCTGACCGCGGCCGTCGCCACCGTCGTCGCCCGGGCCCGGCCGGCCCTGAGCCCCACGGTGCCGATCCCCGAGGAGACGGCCCCCGATCTGTACCGGCTGGTGCGCGACCTCGCCGACCGGCTGGAGGTCCCCCCGCCGTCCGCCATAGCCCTCACCCCCGACTGCGACAGCTGGCTGGAGGACCGCACCCATCCGGCGCACGGCCCGCCGCGCCGGTTCGCCCTGGTGCGCCCGCGCACGGCCGCCGCCCCCGTGCTGGTGATCGGCTCGCCCTTCCTGTGGTGGATGCGCGTGGCCGAGCTGCGTGCCCTGCTGGCCCCCGTCGTGGCCGGCACGGGCCCGGCCGCCCACCCCGACATAGCGGCCGCCCGCCGCTTCGTCAGGGGTCTGGACGCCGCCGTGGCCGTCGCGGCGGGCCGGCCCCCTCTCGCATTCGTGGGCTGGGTCGCGCGCCTGCTGCTGCGCGCCTGCCGCGACCACGCCGCGGAGATGGAGCGGGGGGTGGCCGCGGCCGCCTCCGAGCGCGCCCAGGCCGTCGACTACGGGCTGCGCATCGTCGCCCAGGAGCAGGTCGGCCTCGCCTATGCCGGCTGGGACCGGCTGCTCAACCGCGTGGCCCTGCCCGCCTGGCGCATGGGCCGCTGGCCCTCCCGGCTGGACGCCGGCGTCGTCTCCGCCCTCACCGAGCTCTCCCGCCGCGACCGCCTGGCCGAGGGCTTCGCCTCCCGGCTGGGCGAGCGGCCCGCCTGCGACCTGCTGGAGGAGCCCGGCCTGATCGACGAGGCCGCCTCCCTGCTGGCCGCCCGGCTCTTCCACGGCGGCCCGCCCGAGCCCGGCCCCGGCTGGTCCCCGGTCGCCTGGAGCCAGTACCCGCAGGAGGTCGTGGACCGCAAATGGCGCCTGGAGGCCGCCCGCCTGCACCGCGTCCTCGACGAGATCGCCGCCTGCGGCGCCGCCCCCGGCAGCCCGTCGGAGGCCCCGCCCGCCCCGGCCGCCGCTCCGTCCGCCGCCGCACAGGACTCGGCGCCCGGCGCCCCCACCGTCGCCCGGGTCCTGGAGCGGCTCACCGGGCCCGGTGGCGGCGGGGTGGGGGAGGAGCTGGAGCTGCGGCTGAGCGCCGCGGTCGCCCGCGAGGCGGCCCGCGAGGAGCGCGCCGCCCACAGCGGCGCCCTCGGCTCCCCGGCCGGCACCTGGATCGACGGCCTCGCCCCGCTCTTCCCCCTGCAGCCGCCCCGCAGCGGGCGCGAGCTGCTCGCCGACCACGTGACGGCCATGGTGTGCTGCGCCGCCGTCGACACCGCGGGCGCCACCCCCGGCCTGGACTGGCTGGACGGGCCCGCCCTGATGGTCGGCGGCGCCCGCTGTGCGGGCCTGGCCCATTCCGTCCTCAGCCTCATCGAGGACGGTGACGGCGAGCCCCTGCGGGCCTGGCTGGGCGACCTCGGGGTACGCATGGAGAAGCCCGTACGGCTGGTCTGACCGCCCCTGCGCGGTGACGTTCGGTGACGGCATCACGCAGCGTAGGGGCAGAGCCATCACTTTCGGGGAATTTCCCGACGATCGGTGACGGACCGGTTGCGTCATGTGATCTGCTGGGAATCTGCCGGGAAACCGAAAAGGTATGCGGTGGCCCAGGGGAGGGAGCGCACATGGAGAGGGAGCACAACCGCCGCTGGGAGTCCGGCGCGCTCGCGCACGCCGTCTCGGACCCGTTCGGGCAGGGGCCGCTGCCCTGGCTGCGCGGCGGCGAGTTCTACTTCGACGGCACCGGGCAGATCATCCCCTGGTACGTCGACCCGGTCCCGGCCCCCGCCGAGGCCCGCATCCCGCCGCCCCGCAGACCCGGGCCGCGCGCCGCCGACGACGTCCACTGCCAGATCAAGGGCTTCGCCTCCGCCAGCGCCGTCGCCCCCGGCGAGGCCATCGACTTCCGCATCACCGTCGACCCACCGCAGCAGTTCAGCGTCGACATCTACCGCATCGGCCACTACGGCGGCGTGGGCGCAGCGAAGATCACCACCAGCCCCCGGCTGTCCGGCATCGTCCAGCCCCCGCCGCTCGTCGCCGAGCGCACCGTCTCCTGCCACCACTGGTGGCTGTCCTGGCGGTTGCAGATCCCCGCCTTCTGGAGCAGCGGCGCCTATGTGGCCGTGCTGACCACCGCCGACGGCTACCGCAGCCACATCCCCTTCACCGTTCGCGACGGCAAGCCCGCCGACCTGCTGCTGGTCCTGCCCGACATCACCTGGCAGGCCTACAACCTCTACCCCGAGGACGGCCGCACCGGCGCCAGCCTCTACCACGCCTGGGACGACGAGGGCCGGCTGCTCGGCGAGGAGGGCGCCGCCACCACCGTCTCCTTCGACCGCCCCTACGCCGGCGCCGGCCTGCCCATGCACGTCGGCCACGCCTACGACTTCATCCGCTGGGCCGAGCGCTACGGATACGACCTCGCCTACGCCGAGACCCGCGACCTGCACGCCGGGCGAATCGATCCGGCACGCCACCGGGGCGTCGTCTTCCCCGGCCACGACGAGTACTGGACGGCCGAGATGCGCCGCTCCGTCGAACACGCCCGCGACTGCGGCACCTCGCTCGTCTTCCTCTCCGCCAACACCATGTACTGGCGCGTGGAGCTCGCCGCCTCCCCGGCCGGCCCCCACCAGCTGCTGACCTGCCGCAAGCGCCGCGGCCCCGGCCGCCCCGCCCTGTGGCGCGAGCAGGCGCCGGCCGAACAGCAGCTCCTGGGCATCCAGTACGCCGGCCGCGTCCCCGAGCCGGCCCCCATGGTCGTCCGCAACGCCGACCACTGGCTGTGGGAGGCCACCGGCGCCGGCGAGGGCGACGAACTGCCCGGGCTCGTCGCCGGCGAGGCCGACCGCTACTTCCCGCGCACCGCCCTGCCCGAGCACACCCGCCGCATCCTGCTGACCCACTCCCCGTACAAGGACGGCGAAGGCGTCACCCGACACCAGGAGACCTCGCTCTACCGGGCTCCCAGCGGCGCCCTCGTCTTCGCCTCCGGCACCTTCGCCTGGTCCCCCGCCCTCGACCGGCCCGGTCACGTCGACCCCCGCATCCAGCGGGCCACGGCCAATCTCCTCGACCGCATCTGCAAACGCGTCTGACCCCTCCCGGCGGCAGCGCACGGCCGTGCGGCAGAATCGGGGTGTTTGGACAAACCACCAGGAGGACGCGTGTCCGGATTCGTCGAGAAGCCCAAGCCGGCCCAGGTGCCGGGCCTGGTCCACCTGCACACCGGCAAGGTCCGCGACCTCTACCGCGACGAGGCCGGAAACCTGGTGATGGTCGCCAGCGACCGCATGTCCGCCTACGACTGGGTGCTGCCCACCGAGATCCCCGACAAGGGCCGCGTCCTCACCCAGCTCTCCCTGTGGTGGTTCGACCTGCTCGCCGACCTCGCCCCCCACCACGTCATCTCCACCGAGGTGCCCGCGGGCGCCCCCGCCGACTGGGCCGGGCGCACCCTGATCTGCCGCGACCTCGACATGGTCCCCGTCGAGTGCGTCGCCCGCGGCTACCTCACCGGCTCCGGCCTCGCCGAGTACCGGGAGAGCCGCACCGTGTGCGGGCTCGCCCTGCCCGAGGGCCTTCAGGACGGCTCCGAACTCCCCTCCCCGATCTTCACGCCCGCGACGAAGGCGGAGGTCGGCGAGCACGACGAGAACGTCTCCTACGAGGAGGTCGCCCGCCGGGTCGGCGCGGAGACCGCCGCCATGCTCCGGCAGCTCACCCTCGCCGTCTACAGCCGCGCCCGCGACATCGCGCGCGAGCGCGGCATCCTCCTCGCCGACACGAAGTTCGAGTTCGGCTTCGCGAAGGGCGACGACGGCGAGGCCGGGCTCGTCCTCGCCGACGAGGTCCTCACGCCGGACTCCTCCCGCTTCTGGCCCGCGGAGACCTGGCAGCCCGGGCGCGCGCAGCCGTCCTTCGACAAGCAGTACGTCCGCGACTGGCTGACGTCCCCGGCATCCGGCTGGGACCGCCACGGCACGACGCCGCCACCGGAGCTGCCGGCGGAGGTCGTCGAGCGGACGCGGGCGAAGTACGTGGAGGCGTACGAGCGCCTCACCGGCACGAAGTGGGCATAACGCCCCGCCCCACGCGGCGGTAGCCGCGGATCGGCGCTGCCCCGTCAGGGGCGCGGGGAACTGCGCGATCGGCCACGACGCACCCGCAGGGTCGGGGACGGCAGGTCGACTGCGGGCCGCCGGTGGCTGATCGCGCAGTTCCCCGCGCCCCTAGCGGGGCGCTGGACGCGTCCTAAGACGGGGCCTCGCCGGGCAGGTCGACACGGCGGGTCGTCGCCCACAGCAGGAGCGCCGCGGGGCTGAAGGAGGCGCCGAGACTGCTGCCCGCCCAGTAGAAGACGGACGGGGGCCGCTGAGCGGGCCCCGCGCCCGGCCCGCCGGAGGCGCACCGGCCCCGTCTGCGATCGTGGGCACCATGCCGCCGCCGTCCATCCTCGTCGTCGACGACGACCCCGATGTCCGTGCCGCCGTCGCCGACGGCCTCACCGTCGAGGGCTACACCGTGCGCGAGGCCCCCGACGGCCTCGCCGCCCTGTCCGCCGTGGCCGCCGCGCCCCCGGACGCCCTCGTCCTGGACCTCGCCATGCCCGTCCTCGACGGCCTCGCCGTCTGCCGCCGGCTGCGGGAGCTGGGCGACCGTACGCCCGTGCTCGTCCTGACCGCCCGTGACGCGGTCTCCGACCGCGTGGCCGGCCTGGACGCCGGGGCCGACGACTACCTCGTCAAGCCGTTCGCGCTCGACGAGCTCTTCGCCCGGCTGCGGGCCCTGCTGCGCCGTGCCGCCCCCGCGCCCGAGCAGCACGACGCCTGCGAGGGGCCGCTGACCTTCGCCGACCTGACCGCCGACCCGGCCACTCGCACCGGCGAGCGCGCGGGCCGGGCCATCGAGTTCACCCGGACCGAGTTCGCCCTGCTGGAGCTCTTGATGCGCCACCCCGGACAGGTGCTGCCGCGGGAGCTGATCCAGGAGCGGGTGTGGGGCGCCGACTTCGGCCCGGAATCCAACTCGCTCGCCGTCTACGTCGGCTACCTGCGCCGCAAGCTGGAGGCCGGCGGCGCGTCCCGCCTGGTGCACACCGTGCACGGCGTCGGCTACCGGCTCAAAGAGACGCCGTGAGAGCCCTGCTGCGCCGCAGGCCCCTGCGCGCCCGCCTGGCCCTGGTGACCACCGCCGCCGTGGCCGTCGTCGCCCTCGGCGTCCTCGCGGCCGCCTACGTCGTCATCCGCTACGAGCTCGTGCGCCAGCTCGACCTGCAGCTGCGCCAGCAGGCCCAGCTGATCGCCCAGCAGAGCCGCGGCAGCGGCCCCGGCGTGGTGGGGGACCAGTGCGCCTGGCGGGCCGCACCGGCCTGCGCCCAGATCGTGGGCGCCGACCCGGCGGCCCCCGGCCCCGGCCCGCACGGCGGCCTGCTCCTGCCCGTCACCGGCGCCACCCGCCGCGTCGCCGCCGGCACCCTCGGCCCGTACTACAGCGACATCACCCACGACGGCCGCCCCATGCGGATGCTCACCACGCCCCTGCCCGGGCGCAGAGGCCAGGCCCTGCAGGTCGCGGCGCGCTCCGACTCCGTCGACCAGGGCGTGCGCCAGGCCGGGCTGCTCCTCGGCGCGGTCGGCGGCGCGGGCGTCCTGCTCGCCGCGGGCCTGGGGTACGCCGCCTCGCGGACCTCGCTGCGCCCGGTGACGCGGCTGACCGCGACCGCCGAGCGCATCGCCGCCACCCGCGATGCGGCCCACCGCATCGAGCTGGCCCCCTACGAGGCCCGCCGCGGGGACGAGATCACCCGCCTGGCCACCAGCTTCAACACCATGCTCGGCGAGCTGGAGGAGGCCGTGGCGGCCCAGCGCCGCCTGGTCGCCGACGCCTCGCACGAGCTGCGCACGCCGCTGACCGCCCTGCGCACCAACGCCGAACTCCTCGCCCGCGCCGAGCGGCTCTCGCCGGCCCAGCGCACGCGCGCCGCCGACGCGCTGGGCCGGCAGCTGCGCGAGGTGACCGGCATGGTGGGCGACCTGATCGAGCTCGCCCGGGACGAGGAACCGCAGCCCTTGGTGGAGCAGGTGCGCCTGGACCGGCTCGCCGAGCGCTGCGTGGCCGACGCCCGCGGCCACTGGCCGGCGACGCTCTTCACGGCCGACGTCGTGCCGGTGACCGTGGCGGGCGTGCCCGCCCGGCTGGCCCGGCTGCTGGGCAACCTCCTCGACAACGCGGCCAAGTTCAGCCCGGCCGGTGCGACGGTGGACGTGGAGCTGCGGCGTACGCAGGGCAGCGCCTGCCTCACGGTGCGCGACCACGGCCCGGGCATCACGCCCGAGGACCTTCCGCACGTCTTCGACCGTTTCTACCGCTCGCGGCAGGCCCGGGCACTGCCCGGCTCCGGGCTGGGCCTGGCCATGGCCCGGCAGATCGCCCGGGCGCACGGCGCGGAGCTGACGGCCGAGCACGCGCCGGGCGGCGGCGCTCTCTTCCGGCTGACCATGCCCCGGGCACACGACGAAGGCCCCGGTCGGTGACCGGGGCCTTCGCTCCCTGAGCGGACGACGAGGCTCGAACTCGCGACCTCAACCTTGGCAAGGTTGCGCTCTACCAACTGAGCTACGTCCGCATTCGCTCCGCGCGTTTCCGTGCGGTGCGGGTTCCACTATAGCCAACCCTGGGCGCGTGCGATGCGCGCCGCCGCGTGACGGTTCTCCGCGCCGAGCTTCGCGGCGGCCGAGGAGAGGTAGTTCCGCACCGTGCCGGGGGTGAGCCGGGCGCGCTCGGCGATCTCCGCGACGGGGGCGCCGTCCTCGGCCAGTTCCAGCAGCTCCGCCTCGCGCGCGGTCAGCGGGGAGTCGCCGGCGCTGATGGCGTCGGCCGCCAACTCCGGGTCCACATAGCGGCTTCCGCCGTGCACCGTGCGGATGATCTCGGCGAGCCGCTGGGCCGACACCGTCTTCGGGACGAAGCCGCGCACGCCCGCCTCCAGGGCCCGCTTCAGGTGCCCGGGCCGCCCGTGACCCGTCACGATCATGGTGCGGCAGCCGGGGAGTTCGGCCCGCAGCGATGTGGCCACTGTCACACCGTCCAGCCCTGGCATCTGGAGATCCAGAACGGCCACGTCGGGCCGGTGGGCCCGGGCCATGGCGAGCGCCTCCGGCCCGCTGGCGGCCTCGGCGACGACGCGCAGGTCGTCCTCCAGCCCGAGCAGCGCGGCCAGCGCCCCGCGAATGAGGTGCTCGTCGTCGGCGAGCATGACGCGGATCACACGGTCCTCCCCTCGCCGGCCGCGGCCCACCGGCGCACGCCGCTCACCGTCACGGCGGGCGGGGGTGGCGCGGGCGAGGGATCCGCCGCCGCGCCCACCGGGACCCGCGCCGTCACCCGGAACGTGGCGCAGTCCCCGTACGCCGCGTCCACCGTGCCCCCCAGCGCCGCCAGGCGCTCCCGCAGGCCGGCCAGCCCGGAACCGGCGCCGCCCCCGGCCCCGCCGGCGCTCGCGCCGTCGTTGTCGACGGTCAGCACCGCCGTGCCCCCCACGCGCCGCAGCCGCACCTCGCACCGCCGCGCGTCCGCGTGCCGCAGCACGTTCGTCGTGGCCTCCCGCACCACCCACGCCAGCGCCGACTGCACCGCCGGGGGCAGGTCGCCGTCGGCGGCCGGTGCGTCGTCGATGCGGCAGGCGATGCCGGCCGCGGTCAGGATGCCGCGCGCTCCGGCCAGTTCCGTGTGCAGATCCGCCTCGCGGTAGCCGCGGACGACCTCGCGCAGCTCCCGCTGCGACTCCTGCGCGATGCGCTGCACCTCGGCCATCTGGTCGGCGGCCGCCCCGGCCCCCCGCCGGGACAGCTGCACCGCGAGCTCGCTCTTGAGCGCGATCGCCGCCAGATTGCGGCCGAGGATGTCGTGCATGTCCCGGGAGAACCGCAGCCGTTCCTCCGCGACCGCCAGCCGTGCCTGGACCGCGCGGGCCGCGTCGACCTCCCAGATGATCGACAGCATCCAGCCGGAGACGCGGGCCATGAGCATGACCCACCCGCACTGGAAGAGCGCGCCCACCGCAATGCCCGCGAGCACCGGGAACGGCAGCCCGATCACCGCGAACGGCACCCACGCCAGCAGCAGGGAGACCCCCGCGCACACCGCCGCGTACACGCGCTTGCGCACCAGGAGGCAGAAGGCGCCGGCCGGCGGCAGCGAGGTGCCCATGAGCAGCGTGGGCGCGGCCTGGAGGGCGTCCTCGGACGGGTGCCTGCCCAGCATCGCGGCGAGCAGGCACAGCGCCAGCGCCAGCAGGGCCGTGGCGAGGACCAGCCGCCCCCGTGGCACGGGGGCCTCGCCGCTCTTGTCGAGGTAGTGGTCGAGGGCCCGCCGGATCAGCCCGGCCCCCGTGGCGGCCTGGGCGACGCCGACGGCGAGGAAGGCCACGGTGAGGACCGTGCTCACCGCCCCCTGCCCGGCCAGCGCCAACAACGAGGCGCTCTGGGCGAGGAGGAAGAACCACGGGACCACGTACAGCGCACCGCGCGAGTACATGTCGATCTGCTTGACCTTGCTCTGGCGCCGGAACGCCCGCACCCGCCGGAACACGCGCGCCACCCCCCGTATTGGATTTGCCCAGCTCAGCGCCGTGGTTCCCAGCGGAACCACCGTCGTACAGCAAACACCCCCAGGCCGACCCAGACCAAGGCGGCCCCCAGGTGGGCGAGCACGCTCCCCGCGCCCGCCCCGCCCAGCCAGCCCTCGCGCACCAGCTGCACCACCCCCGTCAGCGGCAGCACCTCGCAGACCCGCGCGAGGGTGTCCGGGAAGAGGTCGAGCGGGACGAAGATGCCCGAGCCCAGCAGCGAGACCATCGCCAGCGGCATCGCCGCGAGCTGGGCGCTCTCCGAGCTGCGGGCGAAGGCCGTGGACGCGGCCGCCAGCGCGCTCAGCACGACCACGCCCAGCAGCGCCCCCGCCACGAGGAGTTCGGGTCGCGCCGGGAGGGGCATGCCCAGCCAGGTGACACCCGCCACCACCAGCAGGACGCACTGCACCAGCGCGATCAGCGCCGACGGCAGGGCCGTGCCCGCGAGGATCTCCAGGTCGCCGGCCTCGCCGGTGCGCAGCCGCTTGAGGACGAGCTCCTCGCGCCGCGCCGTATAGGCGCTCATCAGGTTGTAGTAGACGCAGAAGATCAGGACGTAGCCGAAGGCCCCCGTCATGGTGACCTCCTTCAGCGACATCCCGCTGCGGCCCAGGTCCACCTGCTGGGCGCCCGCACGCATCGCGTAGATCATGAGCGCGGGCATCAGGAGGGTCATGGAGAGCGCCGTCCTGTTGCGGCCGAGCAGGGTCAGCTCCGCCTTCCCCAGGGCGAGGGCCCGCCGCGGCCCCGTGACCGTCCCCGTCGTCGCCATCACTCGCCCCTCCCCGCGGAAACACCCGTCGGTACGCCTGCCGGTACGCCTGCCGGTACGCCTGCCGGTACGCCTGCCGGTACGTCCGCAGATGCGCCCGCTATGGCCAGGAACGCCTCCTCCAGGGAGGCGGTTCGCGCGTCCAGCCCTTCCAGCTCCAGGTCCTTGTCCCGGGCCCACAGCAGCAGCCCGGTCAGGGTGCGCTGCAGCTCGGACGTCTGCAGTTCCACACGCCCGTCGTTCTCCTCGTGCCGCAGGACGCCCAGTTCGGCCAGCGGCGGCAGGTCGCCGACGAACCAGCCGGCCGGCATCGCGAAGCGGATCCGGGCCGGGTGGGCGCCGATGACCTGCGCGGGCGTGCCCGCGGTGACGATGCGGCCCTCGCGCATGATCGCCACCCGGTCGGCCAGGGCCTCGGCCTCCTCCAGGTAGTGCGTGGTCAGCAGCACCGTGGTGCCCTCCTCGCGCAGCCGCCGCACCAGCTGCCAGGTGGTGTGCCGGGCCTCGGGGTCCAGACCGGTGGTGGGCTCGTCGAGGAAGAGCACCTCCGGCCGCCCGAGCAGGGCCAGCGCCAGGTCCAGCCGGCGCCGTTCACCGCCGGAGAGCTGCTTGACGCGCACCTTGCCCCGGCCGCTCAGCCCCACGAGCGCCAACGCCTCGGCCACGGGCCGGGCCCCGGTGGTGCAGCCGGCCCACATCGTCGCCGTCTCGGCGACCCCCAGCTCGGAGGGGAAGCCGCCCTCCTGCAGCATCACCCCGATCCGCGGCCGCACCAGGCGCCGCTGCGCGTACGGGTCGTGGCCCAGCACCCGCACCTCGCCGCCGGTCGGCCGGGCCAGGCCCTCCAGCAGCTCGACGGTGGAGGTCTTGCCCGCGCCGTTCGTGCCCAACAGCGCGAAGACCTCGCCGCGACGCACGGTGAAACAGACGCCTCGCACCGCTTCGAATCCCTTGTCCTGCCCGGGCCGCCCGTATCGCCGGTGCAGCCGGGAGACCTCGATCACACTCTCCCTGGACTCCATGCCTCAAAGGCTCCCGGCGGATCCGGGCGCGGAGCAGTGCGGGCTGTCATGACCTGCGATGACGAATGTCATCGCGGCGATTCCGGGCCGGGGGAACGCCGAAGGCCCCGGTCTGATGACCGGGGCCTTCGTTCTCTGAGCGGACGACGAGGCTCGAACTCGCGACCTCAACCTTGGCAAGGTTGCGCTCTACCAACTGAGCTACGTCCGCATTGCTCCCGACCGGCTCTCACCGGGCGGTGCGAGCACCACTCTACCTGATCCACTGCGGTGGTCGGTAAACGGTGCGGAGCGGGTGACAGGAATCGCACACTGCGCCTCCCTCTTGGAAAGAGGGCGCTCTACTACTGAGCTACACCCGCATGGCCCTCCAGCCGGACCACGTACGTGGCCGGTGGACGGTCAGAGCGGGTGACAGGAATCGCACACTGCGCCTCCCCCTTGGAAAGGGGGCGCTCTACTACTGAGCTACACCCGCGTGACGTTCGAAGTGCTCGGCCGTTTCCCGGCCTTGCCCCTCGGCGTGATCCAGACTCTAGCTGATCACCCGGGGTGCTTGGCAAGTCGGATGATCAGCCCGGCCGTGCGGGGCGCTGCGAGGGGCTGCGCAGGGTGCGGCGGGCGCCCGCGGGGGGTGGGCGCGGGGCGGCCCGGCGGCCGGGGTCAGCCGGCCGCGTTGAACGCCTCGTAGACCGCCTTGGGGATGCGGCCGCGCGGCGGCACCTCCATGCCGCGCGAGCGGGCCCAGGCCCGGACGGCCGCGGGGTCGGGCGCGACGGCGGTGCGGCGGTAGGCCCGCCCGGAGCGGGACTGGCGGCGGGCGGCCTCCTTGTAGGGCGCGAAGATGTCGCGCAGCCGCTCCGCATTGTCTTCATTCAGGTCGATCTCGTACGACTTGCCGTCGATCCCGAAGATGACGGTCTCCGCGGCTTCCCCGCCGTCGATGTCGTCGGAGAGTGTGACCACTACGCGCTGTGCCACGGAAATCGGTCCTTTCGGCCAGGTATCGCCGCGGTGACCTGCGGCGACGTCGGGGTTGCGGTTGTTCTCGGGCAATACATATTCATTTGTACGGCAAAGGGCAATGCGTTGCCGGCACCAGTAAATTCCGTACCGGCCCGTCGCCGCAATCGCCCCGGTGCATCCCCCCGGGATTTTTCCCGGAATTTTCCCGAGCGTCCCCGAAGGGCCGCACCGGGAATGCGAAGGATAAGCCCAGCATATCTATGCGCGTAGATTTTTCGGGACTGTACTCTGGCGGTACCGCTTCAGCTCACGCACCAACCCCGGGAGTGCCAGTGGCACGCGTCGTAGTCGACGTCATGCTCAAGCCGGAGATCCTCGACCCGCAGGGGCAGGCGGTGCAGCGCGCACTGCCTCGCCTGGGTTTCGAGGGGATCGCCGACGTCCGTCAGGGCAAGCGCTTCGAACTCGAGGTGGAGGGACCCGTCGACGACGCCGCCCTCGCCCGCATCCACGAGATGGCCGAAACGTTTCTCGCCAACACCGTGATCGAGAACTTCACCGTGCGAGTGGACTCGTGACCGCACGCGTGGGGGTCATCACCTTCCCCGGCACGCTCGACGACCGCGACACCCAGCGCGCCGTCCGCATCGCCGGCCTGGAAGCAGTACCCCTGTGGCACCGCGACAAGGACCTCAAGCAGGTCGACGCGGTCGTCCTGCCCGGCGGCTTCTCGTACGGCGACTACCTGCGCGCGGGCGCCATCTCCCGCTTCTCGCCGGTGATGGAGACCGTCATCGACCAGGCGAAGGCCGGCATGCCGGTCCTCGGCATCTGCAACGGCTTCCAGGTCCTGACCGAGACCCACCTGCTGCCCGGCGCCATGCTGCGCAACAACCACCTGCACTTCATCTGCCGCGACCAGAAGCTCCGCGTGGAGAACGCGCAGACCGCCTGGACGGCCGACTACGCGGCGGGCCAGGAGATCTCCGTCCCGCTCAAGAACATCGACGGCCGCTACGTCGCCGACGAGCGGACCCTGGACGAGCTGGAGGCCGAGGGCCGCGTCGCCTTCCGGTACCTCGACGGCAACCCCAACGGCTCGCTGCGCGACATCGCGGGCATCACCAACGCCGCCGGCAACGTCGTCGGCCTGATGCCGCACCCCGAGCACGCGGTCGAGCCCCTCATCGGCACCGGCCGCACCGACGGCCTCGGATTCTTCACCTCGCTCCTCAAGAAGCTGGTCAGCGCCTGATGACTCTCGACACCGTCAAGCACGCCGACGAGACCCCCGACGTCGAGCAGCCCTGGGCCGAACTCGGCCTCAAGCAGGACGAGTACGAGCGCATCCGCGCGATCCTGGGCCGCCGCCCCACCGGCGCCGAGCTCGCGATGTACAGCGTCATGTGGTCCGAGCACTGCTCCTACAAGAGCAGCAAGGTGCACCTGCGCCAGTTCGGCGAGAAGGCCCCGGAGAACGATGCGCTCCTCGTCGGCATCGGCGAGAACGCCGGCGTCGTCGACGTCGGCCAGGGCTACGCGGTCACCTTCAAGGTCGAATCGCACAACCACCCCTCCTACATCGAGCCCTACCAGGGCGCGGCCACCGGCGTCGGCGGCATCGTCCGCGACATCCTCGCCATGGGCGCCCGCCCGGTCGCCGTCATGGACCCGCTGCGCTTCGGCGCCGCCGACCACCCCGACACCAAGCGCGTCCTGCCGGGCGTCGTCGCGGGCATCGGCGGCTACGGCAACTGCCTGGGCCTGCCCAACATCGGCGGCGAGGTCGTCTTCGACGCCTGCTACCAGGGCAACCCGCTGGTCAACGCCCTGTGCGTGGGCGTGATGAAGCACGAGGACATCCACCTCGCCAAGGCGTCCGGCGCCGGCAACAAGGTCGTCCTGTACGGCGCCCGCACCGGCGGCGACGGCATCGGCGGCGTCTCCGTGCTCGCGTCCGAGACCTTCGACGACAGCAAGCCCGCCAAGCGCCCCGCCGTCCAGGTCGGCGACCCCTTCCAGGAGAAGCTCCTCATCGAGTGCACCCTGGAGCTCTTCCGCGAGGGCCTCGTCGAGGGCATCCAGGACCTCGGCGGTGCCGGCCTGTCCTGCGCCACCAGCGAGCTGGCCAGCGCCGGTTCCGGTGGCATGCGGGTCGAGCTCGACCGCGTACCGCTGCGCGACGCGACGCTCTCGCCGGAGGAGATCCTCATGAGCGAGTCGCAGGAGCGCATGTGCGCGATCGTCGAGCCCTCGAAGATCGACCGCTTCCTGGAGATCTGCGAGAAGTGGGACGTCATCGCCACCGTCATCGGTGAGGTCACCGACGGCGAGCGGCTGGAGATCTTCTGGCACGGCGAGCAGATCGTCGACGTCCCGCCGCGCACCGTCGCCCACGAGGGCCCGGTGTACGAGCGCCCGTACGCCCGCCCCGAGTGGCAGGACGCGCTGCAGGCGGACGACGCGAACGCGCTGCCGCGCCCGCAGACCCCCGAGGAGCTGCGCGAGCAGGTCCTGAAGGTCATCTCCTCGCCCAACCAGGCGTCCAAGTCCTGGATCACCGACCAGTACGACCGCTTCGTGCAGGGCAACACCGTGCTCGCCCAGCCCGAGGACTCCGGCATGGTCCGCATCGACGCCGAGACGGGCCTGGGCGTCGCGGTCGCCACGGACGGCAACGGCCGGTACGCCAAGCTCGACCCGTACGCCGGCGCCCAGCTGGCGCTCGCCGAGTCGTACCGCAACGTGGCCGCCACCGGCGCCCGCCCGCTGGCGATCTCCAACTGCCTGAACTTCGGCTCCCCCGAGGACCCGGCGGTCATGTGGCAGTTCGCCGAGGCCACGCGCGGCCTCGCGGACGGCTGCCTGGCCCTGGGCACCCCGGTGACCGGCGGCAACGTCTCGCTGTACAACCAGACCGGCGAGACCGCGATCCACCCGACCCCCGTCGTCGCGGTACTCGGCGTCATCGACGACGTCAACCGCCGTACGCCGATGGCATTCCGGGAGGAGGGCCAGCTGCTGTACCTCCTGGGGGACACCGCGGAGGAGCTCGGCGGCTCGGCCTGGTCGCAGGTCGTCCACGACCACCTCGGCGGCCTGCCGCCGAAGGTCGACCTGGAGCGCGAGAAGCTGCTCGCCGAGATCCTCATCGCGGCCTCCCGCGACGGCATGGTGGACGCGGCGCACGACCTCTCCGACGGCGGCCTGGTCCAGGCCCTGGTCGAGTCGTGCCTGCGCGGCGGCAAGGGCGCCCGGATCGTGGTGCCCGACGGGCTGGACCCCTTCGTCTTCCTCTTCTCCGAGTCCGCGGGCCGGGCGGTCGTCTCCGTCCCCCGCAGCGAGGAGCTCCGCTTCGCCGACATGTGCGGCGCGCGGGGCCTGCCGGCCACCCGCATCGGCGTGGTGGACGGCGAAGAGATCGACGTCCAGGGCCAGTTCACGCTACCGCTGGCCGAACTGCGTGCGGCGCACGAGGCCACCATCCCGGCGTTGCTCGCGTAACGGCGCGCGCCCGGGGGCGCCGCCGGTCGCCTCACGCGTTCGGGTCGGGCCCGGCCGGTTCTCCCGGTTGGGCCCACCGGAAGCGTGGCCAACGATTAGGCTCGCGCCATGCCTTCCGCTCAGCGCAAGCCGCGTACCCGCAGCCACGATCCCGCCAAGGTGCGGACCGCCCTGCAGGGCCAGGTCCGGGCCGTACGGGAACTGGTGGCCGTGGTGTGCGCGGAGCCGGACGCGCGGGCGCTGCTGGCGGCGCCCACGCGGCTGGGGCGGTGGACGGTCGGCGAACTGATCGTCCACCTCGCCGACGCGCTGGACTGGTTGCCCCGGCTGCTGGCCGAGCCGCGGCCGTCCGCGGGTGCAAAGGCCGTGCGCACCGGCCTCGTCGAGTACCTCGACGGGGCCGGCGCGAAGGCCGAGGACGTGGCGCGGCGCACGAGCGAGGCCGCCGCCGCCCTCACCGACGACGGCCCCGCCGCCGTCGCCGAACGGCTGGATCGAGCCACCGCGCAGCTGACGGCGGTGCTCGAACAGGCCGATCCCACCGACGTGGTGGCGACGGCGCTCGGCCCCATGACGGTGGCCGACGTCCTCGTCACACGCCTGGTGGAGGCCGTGGTGCACGCCGACGACCTCGCCGAGGCCACCGGCACGGCCGTGCGGCACGACCGGCACGCCCTCGCGGTCGTCACCCGGCTGTTCGCGGACGCGCTGGCGGTCAAAGCACCGGGCGGCTCCGTGGAGTTGCGCATCCCGCCGTTCGCGGTGGTGCAGTGCATCGAGGGCCCCCGGCACACCCGCGGCACCCCGCCGAACGTCGTGGAGAGCGATCCGGTCACCTGGATCCGCCTCGCCACGGGCCGGACCCGGTGGGAGGACGCCGTGCGCGCCACCACCGTGACCGCGAGCGGGGAGCGCGCGGACATCTCCGCATACCTGCCGCTATTCACTTGAGCGGTTAAAGCGAATTCCCCTGCGCGCCGTGCGAATGCGCCGTGCGAAAAGGTGATGCGCTGTGCCCGTCGAGTGGCTGTCCGTGGTGTGAGGCAGAACCGGTCGTCCCCGGTTCGGATGAACCTCATCCCTGCCATAGACTCAAGGTGTGCCTCGTGGTGACGGACGACTCAACCACGACCTGCTTCCCGGCGAAAAGGGCCCCCAGGACGCTTGTGGCGTCTTCGGTGTCTGGGCTCCGGGAGAAGAGGTCGCCAAACTCACCTATTTCGGGCTGTACGCCCTGCAGCACCGCGGACAGGAGTCCGCGGGCATCGCAGTGAGCAACGGCTCGCAGATCCTCGTATTCAAGGACATGGGACTGGTTTCCCAGGTCTTCGACGAAACATCCCTCGGCTCCCTCCAGGGCCACATCGCGGTCGGTCACGCCCGCTACTCCACCACCGGAGCTTCGGTGTGGGAGAACGCGCAGCCGACCTTCCGCGCAACGGCCAACGGCTCCATCGCCCTCGGCCACAACGGCAACCTGGTCAACACCGCCGAACTGGCGGAGATGGTCGCGGCCCTGCCCCGGGACAAGGGGCGGGCCACCCAGGTCGCGGCGACCAACGACACGGACCTGGTCACCGCCCTGCTGGCGGGCCAGACCGACGACGACGGCAAGCCTCTGACCGTGGAGGAAGCCGCCCGGAAGGTCCTCCCGGACGTCCGGGGCGCCTTCTCGCTCGTCTTCATGGACGAGCACACCCTCTACGCCGCCCGCGACCCGCAGGGCATCCGCCCGCTGGTCCTCGGCCGCCTGGAGCGCGGCTGGGTGGTGGCCTCCGAGACGGCGGCGCTCGACATCGTCGGCGCCACCTTCGTCCGCGAGGTCGAACCCGGCGAGCTGATCGCGATCGACGAGAACGGCGTGCGGACCAGCCGCTTCGCCGAGGCCCGCCCCAAGGGCTGCATCTTCGAGTACGTCTACCTCGCCCGCCCCGACACCGACATCGCCGGCCGCAACGTCTACCTCTCCCGCGTGGAGATGGGACGCCGGCTGGCCGCCGAGGCGCCGGCCGACGCCGACCTGGTGATAGCGACCCCGGAGTCCGGCACTCCGGCCGCCGTGGGCTACGCCGAGGCCAGCGGCATCCCCTACGGCTCCGGCCTGGTCAAGAACAGCTACGTGGGCCGGACCTTCATCCAGCCCAGCCAGACCATCCGCCAGCTCGGCATCCGCCTCAAGCTCAACCCCCTCAAGGAGGTCATCCGCGGCAAGCGCCTGGTGGTCGTCGACGACTCGATCGTCCGCGGCAACACCCAGCGCGCCCTGGTGCGGATGCTGCGCGAGGCCGGCGCGGCCGAGGTCCACGTCCGGATCTCCTCCCCGCCGATCAAGTGGCCCTGCTTCTTCGGCATCGACTTCGCCACCCGGGCGGAGCTGATCGCCAACGGCATGAGCGTCGAGGAGATCGGCCGCTCGCTGGGCGCGGACTCCCTCGCCTACATCTCCCTCGACGGGATGATCGAGGCGACGTCCATCCCCAAGTCCAACCTGTGCCGCGCCTGCTTCGACGGCGAGTACCCGATGGAGCTGCCCGACCCCGAGCGGCTCGGCAAGCACCTGCTGGAGACCGAGCTCGCCGGCGGCCCCGACGCCGCCGACGCGCTCCGGCGCCCGTAGCGCCCGCGCACCCCACCCTGACGTCACCCCCTGACGTACGACACGAAAGATCTTGAGGACCATGTCTCCCGAGACCACCAGTGCCGGCGGCGGCGCCAGCTACGCGAGCGCGGGCGTCGACATCGAGGCGGGCGACCGCGCCGTCGAGCTGATGAAGCAATGGGTGAAGAAGGCCACCCGCCCCGAGGCCCTCGGCGGCCTCGGCGGCTTCGCCGGCCTCTTCGACGCCAGCGCCCTCAAGCGCTACGAGCGCCCGCTGCTGGCCTCCGCCACCGACGGCGTGGGCACCAAGGTCGACATCGCCCGCCGCATGGGCGTCTACGACACCATCGGCCACGACCTCGTGGGCATGGTCGTCGACGACCTGGTCGTCTGCGGCGCCGAGCCGCTGTTCATGACCGACTACATCTGCGTGGGCAAGGTCCACCCCGAGCGGGTCGCCTCGATCGTCAAGGGCATCGCCGAGGGCTGCGTCCTGGCCGGCTGCGCGCTGGTCGGCGGCGAGACCGCCGAGCACCCCGGGCTGCTGGGCGCCGACGAGTTCGACGTGGCCGGCGCGGGCACGGGCGTGGTCGAGGCCGACCGGCTGCTGGGCGCCGAGCGCATTCGTCCGGGTGACGTCGTCATCGCGATGGCCTCGTCGGGACTTCACTCGAACGGGTACTCACTGGTGCGGCACGTGCTCTTCGAGCGGGCCGGCTGGGAGCTCGACCGCGAGGTGCCCGAGCTCGGCCGCACGCTGGGCGAGGAGCTGCTGGAGCCCACGCGGATCTACTCCCTGGACTGCCTGGCCCTCACCCGCACCACCGAGGTGCACGCCTTCTCGCACATCACCGGCGGCGGGCTCGCCAACAACCTCGCCCGCGTGATCCCCGACCACCTGCGCGCGGTCGTCGACCGCACGACGTGGACGCCGGGCCCGGTCTTCTCCCTCGTGGGGGAGCTGGGCAAGGTCGCGCGCCCGGAGCTGGAGAAGACGCTCAACATGGGCGTCGGCATGATCGCCGTCGTGCCCCCGGAGGCCGTCGACGTCGCCCTGGCGACGTGCGCGGACCGCGGACTGGAGGCCTGGGTGGCCGGAGCGATCACGGAGCGCGGAGACGCCCCGGAAGCGGCCGTCCTGACGGGCGACTACGCCGTGTGAAGGGGCGCCGGTGCCCTCCCGGGCCGCTGCGGCGGCACGGGGGCACCGGCGCCCCTTCACGGACAGCACAGAACCCGGTCCGGGCGAGGCCCGGACCGGGTCGGTGAAATTTCAGAGCGTCAAGCGCGGCGACGGTATGCGGACGAGTCGGACGCCGAGTGCTCGTCCTCGTCCTCATCGTCGTTGTAACGCGCCGCGTACTGAGCGTACGGGTCGTCGTCCAGCTCGTCGTCGAGCGGCTCGCTGTTCGGCGGCTGCTTCGTCGGCGATGTTGCGCCCAGCTCACTGGCCAGACGTGTCAGGTCCGTCCCGCCGCTGTTGTACTTCAGCTGGCGGGCGACCTTTGTCTGCTTGGCCTTGGCCCGGCCGCGCCCCATGGCTCGACCCCCTCATTGACGGGGCTCAGCGGCCCCAGAGTCTTGACACGCGTTCACGTTCATGAGTTCAGAGCGGACCCCTGTCCAAGGGTGTCCGGCCTGTAGAGCTTCAACGGTACCTGCTTCCGCGGCCATACGGTACGTCGCCCGCATGACGTGGCACGCAGCACAACCCGCGAGCCGCTCTGTACTCGCTGGTCAGATGCGATTTTAACGTGTCCTGGACGCCGACCCGCCGAGAGGTGGTGACACTTCTCTCCTTTCACCACCGCCCGGCGGCCCACTGTGGGGACCGGTGTACGGCCTTCGTTCAGGCACTCGGCCAAGCGGCCTCACCCGAACGAGTGACGGCGGGACCGAGGCCGAACGTTTCGGTCACTGCTCCGCCGTCACCCGGGCAGTTTTCCCCTCCGCCATGCGCTGCTCGGCGAGCCGGTCGGCCGCGACGGCCGGCGGAATGCCGTCCGCCTTCGCCCGATCGAAAATGGCCAAAGTCGTGTTGAAAATCTTGGCCGCCTTGGCCTTCGCCCGCTCGAAGTCGAAACCGTGCAGCTCGTCCGCGACCTGAATGACGCCGCCGGCGTTCACGACGTAGTCGGGCGCGTAGAGCACGCCCCGGTCGGCCAGGTCCTTCTCGACCCCCGGGTGGGCCAGCTGGTTGTTCGCGGCCCCGCAGACGACCGTCGCGGTCAGCGCGGCCACCGAGTCGTCGTTGAGCGCGCCGCCCAGGGCGCAGGGGGCGTACACGTCCAGCGGGGTGCGGACCAGCACGTCCGCGTCGGTCACCGCGGTGACCTTCGGGTGCCGGGCCATGATCCGCTCGACGGCCTCGGCCCGCACGTCCGTGATCACGACCTCGGCGCCGTCCTCGATCAGGTGCTCCACCAGGTGGTGGCCCACCTTGCCCACGCCCGCCACGCCGACCCGGCGGCCGGCCAGCGTCGGGGCGCCCCACTGGGTCTGCGCGGCCGCCCGCATGCCCTGGAAGACGCCGAAGGCGGTGAGCACCGAGGAGTCGCCGGCGCCGCCCTGCTCGGGGGAGCGGCCGGTGGTCCAGCGGTTCGTCCGGGCGACCACGTCCATGTCCTGCACGTACGTGCCGACGTCGCACGCGGTGACATAGCGGCCGCCCAGGGAGGCCACGAAGCGGCCGTACGCGAGCAGCAGCTGCTCGGTCTTGATCAGGTCGGGGTCGCCTATGATCACGGCCTTTCCGCCGCCGTGATCGAGCCCGGCCAGGGCGTTCTTGTACGACATGCCGCGCGAGAGGTTGAGCGCGTCCTGCACCGCCTCGTCCTCGGAGGCGTAGGGGTAGAAGCGCGTACCACCCAGGGCCGGGCCCAGGGCGGTGGAGTGCACGGCGATCACGGCCTTCAGGCCGCTCTCGCGGTCCTGGCACAGCACGACCTGCTCGTGGCCGCCCTGCTCCGATCGGAACAGGGTCTGCAGCACGCCGCCGGCGGCTTCGGTGGTGGGACGTACGTCAGTCACGGTGGTGACTCCATATGTCGCGGAGGTCGCCCTCCCGGGGTGGCGGAGGGCCGGTTGGCACGAGGGTAGGGCCTGGCGGCGCCCGGGAAGGGCCGCGTGCCGAGGATCACCCTCCCGTGCTGCGACGTCGTGGGACGATCTGGACGAGAGCGCGGGGCGACGCCGCGGGCAGCGGCCCGGCGGGCCGCCCCCCAGGGGTCCTACGGCTTGAGGGAGCGAGCGTGGGCGTGGCGTCGTCGATGACCGTCCCGTACGCGGCGTACCTGCGGGTCTACGAGCCGCTGGGGGCCTTCCCCGAGCCCGAGCGCAGCCACTGGCTGCGCTACGCCCGGCGCGGTGAGCTGCCCGGTGCCCAGGAGGAGTTGCGCCGCTCGCTCGCCGACCTCCTGCCCACCCCGCCGGTGCCCGTGCCGGTGCACGAGAGCGCCGACGCCTTCGTGGCCGTGGTCGACGGCGTGCTGTGCGTGTGCCCCTGGCGCACCCGGCTGCGCGGCTGGCTGGCCCTGCAGAGCCTGGCCGACAGCCTGCCGGCGCCCGTCCTGGACGCGGCGCTGCCGCCGGTGGTGCGCCGCCAGGCCGTCGCCGACTACGAGCACTGGCTCGAGCGCAATCCCGACGCCCGGCCGTGGATCAGGACCGCCACCTGGCAGGTGCCGCTGCGCTGGTTCGTGCTCTTCTCCGACGACGAGCGCGACTACGACAGCGGTGAGGGCGGCCGCGAGGTACGGATGCGCTACCGCACGCCCATGGTCCAGGCGCGGCGCCGGGTGGCCCGGGGCCTGCGCACCCTGCGGGACGCGATCGAGGAGGGACCGCTGATCGAGGGGCTGGTGGAGGTGGGGCGATGGCTGGAAGAGTTCCATCCGCGGTCCCTGGTGGAGCTGGACTACGGCGGACTTGTGCATATGGTTCCGGAAGCACGACTGGCCGAGGACCACTCCGCGGCCGACACGGCGGAGGGACTGGCGGCGCTGCGGGCGGGTGACGGGGCGCGGGCCGGTGCGGCGTACGAGCGGCTGACGGAGCGTTGGAGCGCGGTCCGCAACCGCCAGTTCGCCAACTGACCGCCCGTCGTGGGGCCGGGGCGGGCACGGTCCGGGACCTAGGTCCCGATCCGGGCCATTGTGGCAAGCGTGACCTACCGCACTTACGGAAGGTCTTGCGCCGATCGCCCATCCTCATGGCAAAATAGGACAAGGAGCCTCGGAAGGGCTCCTTCCGCCTAACTGAGGGCGGATAGATCGGTATTGCACTCCTTGGCGGATCTGGTGACCCCTGATCTGATTGATCCCGCTGTGACTGATCGTCACGGTGGCGTGACTGTCCGCTATGGCATGGTCCATCGGCTTCCGTCGAGGTTGAACACCTGAGAGGGCAATTCCATCGGTTTGGCCGACGTGGCTGGACAGATGGTGTAGTTGTAGTGCCGAGGACAAGCCGTTCGTCCTATAACCGACTCGGCCCGCGTCCGCCATTTCGGGCAACGCGGGTCAAGGTGCAGAATTTAGAGGAAAGAACCGACGTGATGGTTCGGTTCTCCCGAGGAGGCCGCTCATGACCGCTCGCACCCCTGATGCCGAGCCGCTGCTGACCCCGGCTGAGGTTGCCACGATGTTCCGCGTGGACCCGAAGACGGTCACCCGCTGGGCCAAGGCTGGCAAGCTCACGTCCATCCGCACGCTCGGAGGACACCGGCGCTACCGCGAAGCCGAGGTCCGTGCCCTGCTGGCGGGTATTCCGCAGCAGCGCAGCGAGGCCTGAACAACTGAATGACCGGGTGATTTCCGGGGCCCCCAACCCGGCTGTCGCCCAGCACAGCTCCACCAAGCAGTGAACGACGGGACGCCTGCCCCAACAGGTTCCCAGCCCACCGACTTGGGTGCGTCGTCGATCGCGCTGGACTCCGCCGGGTCCAGCGCGATCTTTTTATGCCCGCGTGCATGCAGGGCGCCCGGACGGCGCCGAGGGGCCGCCGCCCCGGGGGCGCCCTTCGGGGCCGGTGCAATTGCACATATTAAATTGAGCAGGGGTGAAGGGGGTGTGAGTTCCCCCTTCACCGAAACTCTTTCGGTGACACCCATCACATCGCGGTCGCCTTGTCACCCATCATGGCGCTGCGGTAAAGGAGTTGCTGCCCTCACCACTGAGGGTGACACCCGCGCCCGGCGGCCCCGCCGGCTCTCCCACCCCCTCCCGGGCCAGCTGCAGCAGCCGGTGGCAGACCGGGCAGTGCCGGGTCAGATGCCGGTAGCCGGCCGCGGCGGAAAGGTGAGCACGCAACAGCGCCCGCGTCTCGTGCCGGGCACGCTCGGTCCGGGTGGTCGTCGTCATGGGGCGCAGCACCTCCCTCTGACTGGGGTACCCCTGGCACGTGTCGCAGTCAAGGTCGACAACGAGGCCCGGTGGGGCGAGGCGCCGATCCGGCCGGTATCCGGCCGGGGCCCGGCCGGGAACGACGACGTGGCTCGCGCGGAAACGACGATGAGGCTCGCGCAGGAACGACGACGTGGCTCGCGCGGAAACAACGATGAGGCCCGCACCGTGAACGGTGCGGGCCTCATCCCACTGCGGTCCTGACGGGATTTGAACCCGCGGCCTCCACCTTGACAGGGTGGCGAGCACTCCAAACTGCTCCACAGGACCTTGCTTGCGTTCCCCTTCCGGGGGCTGCGAAACAAGACTCTACAGCAGGTCAGGCCGTGCGGTCGAACCCGCTCGGTGAGGCGTGGAGCACACGCCTCACCATCACCTCACCGGCGCCTCACGGCGCCAGCTTGTCGACCGCCTTCACGATCCGCTTGTCCGACACCGGGTACGCCGTACCCAGCGCATGCGCGAAGTAGCTCACCCGCAGCTCCTCGATCATCCAGCGGATCTCCCGGGCCTCCTGCGGCACCGGCCGCCCCTTGGGGAACTGCTCCAGCAGCCAGGCGTACTCGTCCTGCATCTCGTGGACCTTCGCCATCCGCGCCCGGTCCCGCTCCACGCCCGTCGGCAGCTGCGTCAGGCGGCGGTCCACCGCCACCAGGTAGCGCAGCAGGTCCGGCAGCCGGCGTACCCCGTGCTCCGTCACGAAGTCCGGCTTGATCAGCGCCGCGAGCTGCTCCTTGACGTCCGTCAGCGACGTCAGCAGCGCCGGGCTCGTCGTCGCCTTGAGCCGGCGCTCGCACGCCTGCCAGGCGGCCAGCACCTCCTGCACCTTGCGGATCGCATCCAGCGTCGCGTCCACGATGTCCGCGCGCACCGCGTCGAAGAGCTTGCGATAGGACTCCTCGTCCCACACCGGCCCGCCGTGCGCCGCCATCAGCTTGTCGGCCGCACCGGCCACGCAGTCGTCGAAGAGCGCCTGGATCGAGCCGTGCGGATTGCGCGAGAGTGCGAGCTTCTGCTGGTTGCCCAGCTTGTCCTGGGCGAACTTCGCCGGGTTGGACGGCAGGTTCAAAAGGATCAGCCGGCGCACGCCGCGCCACATCGCCTCCCGCTGCTCCTCCTCCGTGTCGAAGAGCCGCACCGCCACCGAGGTGCCCTCGTCCACCAGCGCCGGGTACGCCTTGACCGGCTGACCCGCGCGGCGCGTCTCGAACGTGCGCGGCAGCGTGCCGACCGTCCAGCCGGTCAGGCCCGAGCGCTGCTCCAGCCGGCCGGCCGCTTCGCCGCCGGACCCCGGCGCGCCCGCCGCCCGGTCCAGGGCCGCGTCGAACGCCTTGGAGATCGCCGCCTGCGTCTTCGGCTTCAGCCGCAGCCGCAGGGCCTCCAGGTCCTTGTCCTCGGCGATCTTGCGGCGCCGCTCGTCCACCACCCGGAACGTGATCTTCAGGTGGTCCGGGACCTTGGCCTCGTCGAAGTCGCCCGCCTCCATGCGCACCCCGGTCATCCGGTGCAGCGCACGCGCCAGCGCCACCGGCAGCGGCTCCTGCAACGGCACCGCCGTTTCCAGGAACCGCTGGGCGAAGTTCGGCGCCGGCACGCAGTTGCGGCGGATCGGCTTGGGCAGCGAGCGGATCAGCTCCGTCACCAGGTCCTCGCGCAGCCCCGGGATCTGCCAGTCGAAGCCCTCCGCCGAGACCTGGTTGAGCACCTGCAGCGGCACGTGCACCGTCACACCGTCCGCGTCCGCCCCCGGCTCGAACTGGTACGTCACCTTGAACTTCAGCCGGCCCTGCCGCCAGGAGTCCGGATAGTCCTCCTTGGTGACCGCCCCGGCCTTCTCGTTGATGAGCATGGACTGCTCGAAATTGAGCAGCTCCGGCTCCTCGCGCCGCTTGTGCTTCCACCACGAGTCGAAGTGCGCACCCGAGACCACGTGCTCCGGCAGCCGCTGGTCGTAGAAGTCGAACAGCGTCTCGTCGTCCACCAGGATGTCGCGCCGGCGCGCCCGGTGCTCCAGCTCCTCGACCTCGTCGAGCAGCTTGCGGTTGTCGTGGAAGAACTGGTGGTGCGTGCGCCAGTCGCCCTCCACCAGCGCATGGCGGATGAACAGCTCCCGGCTCGTCTCCGGGTCGATCCGCCCGTAGTTCACCTTGCGCTGCGCCACGATCGGCACGCCGTAGAGCGTCACCCGCTCGTACGCCATCACCGCCGCCTGCTTCTGCTCCCAGTGCGGCTCGCTGTAGGTGCGCTTCACCAGGTGCTGGGCCAGCGGCTCGATCCACTCCGGATCGATGCGGGCATTGACCCGCGCCCACAGCCGCGAGGTCTCCACCAGCTCCGCCGACATCACCCAGCGCGGCGGCTTCTTGAACAGCGCCGAACCGGGGAAGACGGCGAACTTGGCGTTGCGGGCGCCGACGTACTCGTTGTTCTTCTCGGGATCCTTCAGGCCGATGTGCGACAGCAGACCCGCCAGCAGCGACTGGTGCACCCGCTCCGGCGCCGCGTCCTCCTCGGCCAGGTGGACGCCCATCGTCTTCGCGACCGAGCGCAGCTGGTAGTAGATGTCCTGCCACTCACGTATGCGCAGGTAGTTCAGGAACTCCGACTTGCACATGCGGCGGAAGGCCGACGACGACAACGTCTTCTGCTGCTCGCGCACATAACGCCACAGGTTCAAGAAGGCGAGGAAGTCGCTCGTCTCGTCCTTGAACCGGGCGTGCTGCTGATCGGCCTGCTGCTGCTTGTCCGAGGGCCGCTCGCGCGGATCCTGGATGGACAGCGCGGAGGCGATGACCATGACCTCACGGGCACAGCCGTTGCGGTCCGCCTCCAGCACCATGCGGGCCAGCCGCGGGTCCACCGGCAGCTGCGAGAGCTTGCGGCCCAGCGGCGTCAGCCGCTTCTTCGGATCCTTCTGCTGCGGGTCGATCGCCCCCAGCTCCTGCAGCAGATCCACGCCGTCCTTGATGTTGCGGCGGTCCGGCGGATCGATGAACGGGAACCTCTCGATGTCGCCCAGGCCGGCGGCCGTCATCTGCAGGATGACCGAGGCGAGGTTCGTCCGCAGGATCTCCGCGTCCGTGAACTCCGGCCGCGAGAGGAAGTCGTCCTCCGAGTACAGCCGGATGCAGATGCCGTCACTCGTGCGGCCGCACCGGCCCTTGCGCTGATTGGCACTGGCCTGCGAGACCGGCTCGATCGGCAGCCGCTGCACCTTCGTGCGGTGGCTGTAGCGCGAGATGCGCGCGAAACCCGGGTCGATGACGTACTTGATGCCCGGGACCGTCAGGGACGTCTCCGCGACGTTCGTCGCCAGCACGATGCGGCGACCGGTGTGGCGCTGGAAGACACGGTGCTGCTCGGCGTGCGACAGCCGCGCGTACAGCGGCAGCACCTCCGTGAACTTGTACTTCCGCTTCTCCAGCGCATCCGCGGTGTCCCGGATCTCCCGCTCGCCGGAGAGGAAGACCAGGATGTCGCCCGGACCCTCCTGCTGCAGCTCGTCGACCGCGTCACAGATCGCCGTGATCTGGTCACGGTCCGCGTCCGAGGACTCCTCCTCGAGCAGCGGGCGATAGCGCACCTCCACCGGATACGTACGCCCGCTGACCTCCACGATCGGCGCGTCGCCGAAATGACGGGAGAAGCGCTCCGGATCGATGGTCGCCGAGGTGATCACGACCTTGAGGTCGGGGCGACGGGGGAGCAGCTGCGCCAGGTAGCCCAGCAGGAAGTCGATGTTGAGGCTGCGCTCGTGCGCCTCGTCGATGATGATCGTGTCGTACTGGCGCAGCTCGCGGTCCGTCTGGATCTCGGCGAGCAGAATGCCGTCCGTCATCAGCTTGACCAGCGTGTCGCCACCGACCTGATCGGTGAACCGCACCTTCCAGCCGACCGCCTCGCCCAGCGGCGTGCGCAGCTCCTCCGCGACCCGCTCGGCCACCGTACGGGCGGCGATCCGCCGCGGCTGCGTGTGTCCGATCAGGCCCCGCACGCCACGGCCCAGCTCCAGGCAGATCTTCGGGATCTGGGTCGTCTTGCCGGAACCCGTCTCACCGGCGACGATCACGACCTGGTGGTCGCGTATCGCCTCCAGGATCGCGTCCTTCTTCTGGCTGACCGGCAGCTGCTCCGGATACGAGATCTCCGGCACGGCCTCCCGCCGGGCCGCCACCCGCAGCTCGGCCGCGTCGACCTCCCCCGCGATCTCGGCCAGCACGGCCGCACGGGCCTCGGGCTTGCGAATGCGCCGAGCCCCCTCCAGCCGCCGGCCCAGCCGCTGCGCGTCGCGCAACATCAGCTCGGACAGACGGCCGGCGAGATCGGCAAACGTGGCGGTGGCGGCAGGCTGCGTAGACATACGCCACCCAGGATCGCACCAGCCGCCACGAAGCGGCGAACCCATTTATCCGGCGGTGTGGCGGCCCCCGCGCCCCTCGCGGAGCGCCCCGCAATGCACCGAGGCCCCCCATCGGAGATGGGGGGCCTCACTGTGGCTGGGGCCGGGGTCGAACCGGCGACCTTCCGCTTTTCAGGCGGACGCTCGTACCAACTGAGCTACCCAGCCATACGATCACTCGTCACAAGCAATCGTAAGCGGTCCTGACGGGATTTGAACCCGCGGCCTCCACCTTGACAGGGTGGCGAGCACTCCAAACTGCTCCACAGGACCTTGCTCATGTGCGAGAACAAGTCTCGCACACGTTCCAGCGTGCCCCCAACGGGATTCGAACCCGTGCTACCGCCTTGAAAGGGCGGCGTCCTGGGCCACTAGACGATGAGGGCTGAATGGCCCACCTGGGCGCTTCGCAGCGCCTCGGGGACGTGAGAAGCATATGGGATGGGAGGAGGGATCGCCAAAACGGTTTGCCGAGGGCCTCGCCGCGCAGGTCCCCGCGGG
The DNA here is from genome assembly GCF_057552455.1 of Streptomyces sp. PKA51. Taxonomy (NCBI): domain Bacteria; kingdom Bacillati; phylum Actinomycetota; class Actinomycetes; order Kitasatosporales; family Streptomycetaceae; genus Streptomyces; species Streptomyces sp. PKA51. The sequence goes on along the minus strand of NZ_BAAJPZ010000004.1, from coordinate 37,256 downwards.
CCCCGTTGCCGGACAATGGCCGCGTGCTGGAGATGACGCGCGAGGAGTTCGAGGAACTGGTCGCCGAGGGCCTGGACCGGATCCCGCCCGAGCTGACGCGGCTGATGGACAACGTCGCCGTTTTCGTCGAGGACGAGCCGCCGACCGACGACCCGGAGCTGCTCGGGCTCTACGAGGGGACGCCGCTGACCGAGCGCGGCGAGTGGTACGCCGGCGTGCTGCCGGACCGCATCACGATCTTCCGCGGCCCGACGCTGCGCATGTGCGCCACGCGGGAGGAGGTCGTCGCCGAGGTGGAGGTGACGGTCGTCCACGAGGTGGCACACCACTTCGGGATCGACGACGCCCGCCTGCACGCCCTGGGCTACGGCTGACGGCCGTGTCCTGCGCGGGGCGGGGCCAGTTGGGCAGGGCGCCCGTCCCCCGTACCCGAAGGCGGTCCTGTCCATGCGCGCAATGTCAGCGCACGCCGCAGCGTTCACCCGCGCGACGGCCACCCGTATCGCCGCGGTCGCGGTCGCGTCCCTGGCTCTGGGCGGGTGCATGAGCGTGAGCGACCCGGGACGCCCGGTGCCCAAGGGGGCGGACGACCGGCAGGGGGACGGCCAGCGGACGGAGGGCGGCATCCGCATTCCGGGCAGCCGCCCGGGCGGGCGGGTGGACGGCAAGTCGGTGAAGGGCGGGGCGAGCGGCAGTCCGTCGGCGAAGGGGGCGCACCCGGAGGCGTCGGCCTCCGCGTCGCCGTCGGCGGCCCCGGGCGCGTCCCCGCCGGCGGCCCGTCCGGACAAGCCGGGGGCGCCGTCGAAGCCGCCGGCCGGGCACGGTGCGGGCCCGTCGTCGGCGCCGGGCAAGCCGCCGGCGCCGTCGCAGCCACCGACGCAGGCCCCGCCGACGCAGGCCCCGCCCACGCCGCCGACGCAGCCGCCGACCCAGCCCCCGTCCTCGCCGCAGACGGGTCCCTCGTGAGGCGGGGGCGCGGTGGGGGAGTGTGTCCCAGGCCATGTGCAGGCGGCTTGCGCCGCAGGGCGTCGGGTGCGTATGGTGGTAGATCGTTTGATCCCATTTGCCCGGCGCCAGACAGAAGCGCGCCGTGTGGCGCGTTCCTTACCTTGCCGTGGCTGACCGCATCGAGGCGGTCATTTGTGAAGCCGACACGGAGCTTGGGCGCGTGCCGAAACTCCGGAAGGTTTCGCATTTCGCATGTCCATTTCCCCTGACCAGACCGTCATGCCCGAGGCCGACGAGAAGATCGTCGAGGCCCTCGAGGCGACCGTGGCCGAGACCCCCGAGGTCTCCGAGGAGCCCCGGATCACCTTCGGTGACCTGGGCCTGGACGAGGCGATCGTCCGCAAGCTCGCCCAGAACGGTGTGACCACGCCCTTCCCGATCCAGGCCGCGACCATCCCGGACGCCCTGGCCGGCAAGGACATCCTGGGCCGCGGCCGCACCGGCTCCGGCAAGACCCTCTCCTTCGGTCTGCCCCTGCTGTCGATCCTGGCCGGCGGCCACACCGAGAAGAAGCGCCCGCGCGGCCTGATCCTCACCCCCACCCGCGAGCTGGCGATGCAGGTCGCCGACGCCCTGCAGCCGTACGGTGACGTGCTCGGCCTGAAGATGAAGGTCGTCTGCGGCGGTACCTCCATGGGCAACCAGATCTACGCCCTGGAGCGCGGTGTCGACATCCTCGTCGCCACCCCGGGCCGACTGCGCGACATCATCGACCGCGGTGCCGCCTCCCTCGACAAGGTCCAGGTCGCCGTCCTCGACGAGGCCGACCAGATGGCCGACATGGGCTTCCTGCCCGAGGTCACCGAGATCCTCGACCAGGTGCCGACCGGTGGCCAGCGCCTGCTGTTCTCCGCGACGCTGGAGAACGAGATCGACACGCTGGTCAAGCGCTACCTGGTGGCCCCGGTCACGCACGAGGTCGACCCCTCCGCCGGTGCCGTGACGACCATGACCCACCACGTCCTCGTCGTGAAGCCGAAGGACAAGGCGCCGGTCACGGCCGCCATCGCCGCCCGCAAGGGCCGCACGATCATCTTCGTCCGCACCCAGATGGGCGCCGACCGCGTCGCCGAGCAGCTGCTCGACGCCGGTGTCCGCGCGGACGCGCTGCACGGCGGCATGACCCAGGGCGCCCGTACCCGCGTCCTGGAGGACTTCAAGGCCGGCCGCGTGAACGTCCTGGTCGCCACCGACGTCGCCGCCCGCGGCATCCACGTCGACGGCATCGACCTGGTCCTGAACGTCGACCCCGCCGGTGACCACAAGGACTACCTGCACCGCTCCGGCCGTACGGCCCGCGCCGGCCAGTCCGGCACGGTCGTCTCCCTGGCCCTGCCGCACCAGCGCCGGCAGATCTTCCGCCTGATGGAGGACGCGGGCGTGGACGCCTCGCGCCACATCGTCGCCGGCTCCGGCGCCTTCGACGAGGACGTCGCCAAGATCACCGGTGCCCGTTCGCTCACCGAGGTGCAGGCCGACTCGGCGGCCAACGCCGCCAAGCAGGCCGAGCGCGACCTGGCGGACCTGACCCGTCAGCTGGAGCGCGCCCAGCGCCGCGCCACCGAGCTGCGCGAGGAGGCCGACCGCCTGCTGGCCCGTGCCGCCCGCGAGCGCGGCGAGGACCCGGAGGCCGCGGTGGCGGCCGCCGCCGCGGAGGCCGAGGCCGAGACCGCCCGTGCGGAGGAGGCCGAGCGGGCCGCCGCCGTGCCGGCGCAGCAGACCGCCCCGGCCGACGAGCGCCGTGACGAGCGCGGCAACTTCGAGCGCCGCAGCGGCGGTTTCCGCCGCGACGACCGTGACGACCGCCGTGACGACCGCCGCGAGGACCGCGGTGGCTTCCGCCGCGACGACCGTGGCGACCGCGGTGGCTTCCGCCGTGACGACCGTGGCGACCGCGGTGGCTTCCGTCGCGACGACCGCCCGTCCGGTGGTTTCCGCCGCGACGAGCGTCGTGACGACCGTCCCTCCGGCGGCTTCCGCCGCGACGACCGTGACGGTTTCCGTCGCGACGAGCGTCGTGACGACCGCGGTGGCTTCCGTCGCGACGACCGTGGCGACCGCGGTGGCTTCCGTCGTGACGACCGCCCGTCCGGTGGTTTCCGTCGCGACGAGCGTCGTGACGACCGTCCCTCCGGCGGCTTCCGCCGCGACGACCGCCCGTCCGGTGGCTTCCGCCGCGACGACCGTCCGTCCGGTGGCTACCGCTCCGGTGGCGGCGACCGTCCGTTCAACCGCGACCGTCGCGACGACCGTCCGTCCGGTGGCTTCCGTTCCGGTGGCGGCGACCGCCCGTACGGCCGTCGTGACGACCACCGCGGTGGCTCGTCGTTCGACCGCCGCGCCGACAAGCCCCGCTGGAAGCGCAACGGCTGACCCGGCGGCAGCTTTCGAGGGCCCGTACGACACACCGTGTCGTACGGGCCCTCGCCCGTTTCGCGCCCGCCCCGGCGACGCTCCTGCCAAGTCCTCGGCGATAACGACTCGGGCTTCGCGGGCAGGCCGGGCTATGCTGCGGGGTGCGGGCCGTTAGCTCAATTGGCAGAGCAGTGGACTTTTAATCCATTGGTTGTGGGTTCGAGTCCCACACGGCCTACCGCATGCGGGTAGGGGTCACGGCCCCTGACCTGCGGTCGAGCGCCTCGTCCGGCTGTTGCCGGGCGGGGCGCTCCGTCGTTGGGGGCGGCGTACGGCCACGCCTTCGGGTGGTTTCGATCCGGGGCGGCGGGATAGCGGAGGGGGTCCGTCCGGTAAGCCTGGGCCCCATGACGCTCCTCGGCTCCCGGTGGGCCGCCACCGTCCTGACCGTCGTCGCCGCCGCGGCTCCGGCCGTTCCCGCAAGTGCCGCACCCACGCCGCCCGGCCCGGGCGTGGTGGGGGACGTCGCCGGGGCGGTCACCGGGTTCGCGGACACCGTCCTCGAGCGACGCGGCGCCTGCACGGCGGCGTACCGGGTGACGGACTCCTGGAACGGCGGGTTCGAGGCGGAGGTCACCGTACGGGCCGGGGCCCGGGAGATCGGCGGCTGGACGGTGGAGTGGACGCTCGCGCCCGGACAGCGGGTCACCCGGCTGTGGAACGGCACCCTCAGCGTCTCCGGGCAGCAGGTGGTCGTGCGCAACGTCGCCTACAACGCCACCGTGCCGGCGCGGCGGTCGGTCACCTTCGGCTTCAGCGTCAGCGGGCCCGCCGCCAAGGCCCCCTCGCTCAGCTGCACTTCCCCGTGAGCCCGCGCCCGCCTGCGGGCCGGCGGGCGGCCACGGCGGGTTTTTGCGTCGCCACGCCGACCGGCCTGCGGGGGGTGCCGCCGCCCGGGCGCTAGCGTGTCGACTGGGAACGGGGCGGTCCGGCTCGGCTCCAGGGTCCTCTGGCCTGCAGCCGGCCCCCGTTCCCGCCCTTCCTACTTCGTGATCTTCGTGACCTGGCCGGCGCCGACCGTGCGGCCGCCCTCGCGAATGGCGAACTTCAGGCCCTCCTCCATGGCGATCGGCTGGATCAGCGCCACCGACATCGCGGTGTTGTCGCCCGGCATGACCATTTCCTTGTCCTCGGGCAGGGTCACGACGCCGGTCACGTCCGTGGTGCGGAAGTAGAACTGCGGACGGTAGTTGTTGAAGAAGGGCGTGTGCCGGCCGCCCTCGTCCTTCGACAGGATGTAGGCCGTCGCCTCGAACTCGGTGTGCGGGGTGACCGACCCCGGCTTGATGATGCACTGGCCGCGCTCGACGTCCTCGCGCTTGATGCCGCGCAGCAGCAGACCGACGTTCTCGCCGGCCTGGCCCTCGTCGAGCAGCTTGCGGAACATCTCGATACCGGTGACGGTCGTGGTCGTCTTCTCCGGGTGGATGCCGATGATGTCGACGGTCTCGTTGACGCGGAGGACGCCGCGCTCGATGCGGCCGGTGACGACGGTGCCGCGGCCGGTGATGGTGAAGACGTCCTCGATCGGCATCAGGAACGGCTTGTCGACCTCGCGCTCCGGCTGCGGGATGGCCTCGTCCACGGCCTTCATCAGGTCGAGGACCGACTTGCCCCACTCCGGGTCGCCCTCCAGCGCCTTCAGGGCCGAGACCTTCACGACCGGGGCCTCGTCACCCGGGAACTCGTACTCGCTCAGCAGCTCGCGCACTTCCAGCTCGACGAGCTCCAGGATCTCCTCGTCGTCCACCATGTCGGCCTTGTTGAGCGCCACGACGATGTACGGGACGCCGACCTGGCGGGCGAGCAGGACGTGCTCCTTGGTCTGCGGCATCGGGCCGTCGGTCGCGGCCACGACGAGAATGGCGCCGTCCATCTGGGCGGCACCGGTGATCATGTTCTTGATGTAGTCCGCGTGACCGGGGCAGTCGACGTGGGCGTAGTGACGCGCCTCGGTCTGGTACTCCACGTGGGCGATGGAGATGGTGATGCCGCGTTGCCGCTCCTCCGGGGCCTTGTCGATGTTCTCGAAGGCCGACACCTCGTTCAGCTCCGGATAGGCGTCGTGCAGCACCTTGGTGATCGCCGCGGTCAGGGTCGTCTTGCCGTGGTCGATGTGGCCGATGGTGCCGATGTTGACGTGGGGCTTTGTCCGCTCGAACTTCGCCTTCGCCACTGGGAACCTCCTGATTGATCTCAGCAGGACCAAGGAAGGCCGGCGGCCGCCGATCCCTCGCGTCCCGCAGATACGCGGAGCAATTGTGCCGTCACTCTATGTCGTCACACCCCATCGTCGCGCGCGGCGCGTCCCCGGATGGACCAGTGGCGCTGACCGAACCGCGTACGCCCGCCCCGCCGCCCCGGTCACCGCCCCGCGCGGGTCCGCGTCGTGAGACGCCGTGCGAACACCGCCACACCTGCGGGTGGTCGACGCCCACACCCCGCCCCGGTCTGCGACGGAAGGCCGGTAATGCCCGCTCGCCCGCGCCCTAGGGTGTGCCGCCCCGGACCGGAATTGCCGGAGGTAAGCGCCGTGAGGCATGTGCGTCTGCTGCGCTCCCGCTCCGTCCGCGTGCTGTGGCTGTCGATGACCCTCTCCGTCCTCGGCGACCGGCTCTACGCCCTCGCCGCGATGTGGGTGGTCTACGAGGCCACGGGGTCGTCGTCGCGGATGGGGCTGGTCGCCGCCGTCGAGTCCCTGCCCTACATCGCCCTGGGCGGGGCCGGCACGGTCGTCGGACGGTTCTCCCGCTGGCGCTCACTGGCCTGGCTGGACACCGCCCGCGCCGCCGTGGCCCTCGCCCTGCCCGTGCTGTGGTCCCCCGACGCCTTCGGCTTCGCCCTCACCCTCGGCCTCGTCCTGATGCTCGGCACCCTCGGCGCCCTCTTCGACCCCAACCTCGGCACCCTCGTACCGCAGCTCGTCACCCCCGACGAGGTGGCCCAGGCCAGCTGCCTGTTCGACCTCACCTCCCGAGTCGCCGGCGTCGTGGGACAGGGCAGCGCCGGCGCCCTGCTGCTGCTCGTCTCCGAGGTGCAGCTGTTCGCCATCGACGGCCTCACCTTCGCCGTCTCCGCCGCCGCGCTCGCCTGGCTGGGCCGGCGCACGGCCCGCCGGAAGAGCGCCGCGGCCGCCCGCGGCCCCCTGCCGGCCGTCCGCGCCCGGCGCCTGCTGCGCGAACAGCGCCGCACCGCCACCGCCATCGCCGTCCACGCCGTGGCCCTGTTCGCCTCCGCCGTCTCCACCGTCGGGCTGCCCCCGCTGCTCGTCGCCCGCTTCGGCCAGGGCGCCGCCGGCTACGGCCTCGCCCTCGCCGCCACCGCGGCCGGCGGACTCGCCGGCAACCTCCTGACCGGCAACACCCTCGCCACCCGCCCGCCCGACGAACAGAACTGGCTCGGCACCTACTGCTTCGCCTGGGCCGTCTCCGGCCTCGCCCTCGCCGGACTCGGCGTCGCCGACCGCATGGCCGCCGTCGTCGCCCTGTGCATCGTCACCGGACTGCTCTTCCCCGTGTGCACCGTCACCTTCCGCGCCCACCTGGCGCGCTTTCCGCCCCCCGCCCGGCTGCGGCTGCTGACCGTCGACCAGATGGCCGCCCACGCGGCGTCCGTGGCCGGAATGCTGCTGCTGCCCTTCGCCGTCGACGCCGCCCCCGGCGCCTCCTTCGTGGCGGCCGGCGCCCTGCTGTGGTGCGCGGCAACGGCCGGCTGGTACCTGTCCGGCCGCGCCCGGCCCCTGCCGACCGGCCTCTAGGGCGTGTCCGGCGGATCAAGCAGTGCCCCGTCAGGGGCGCCGGGCGGTGTCGATCTGCGGCTGCCGCCGCGTGGGCGGGATCGGCCACCGACGGCCCGCAGTGGACGCGCCACCGGCGAGGCCCGGGCGGAGCCGGCACCCTGTCTGCGGGCGCGCGGTGGCTTGTCGCGCAGTTCCCCGCGCCCCTGACGGGGCGCGCATGCCGCCCCGCGACGAAGATCCGCCGGCCGGCCCCCAGGCCCGTTCGCCGCGCCGGACGTTCGAAGGAAACGTGTGCGGTAAGGGCGCCCTACGGCCACTTGCGGAAAACCCCGCCCGCCGGCCGTGTTCGCGCCGCTACGGTAAGTGCGCGAAGGCAGCGCACGGACCCCCGCGAGCGGCGCAGGGGCGCCGGCACGGCGCTCGTACCGGCGACGGCGCAGCCTGCGACGGACGGCGGACGGCACCCGGCTCGGTGGCGGGAGAGGGACTCGGGAGGTCGAGGGGCATGGCGAGGACGCGCGAGGGCGGGGGCGAGGGCGAGCAGCGGGGCGGCGACGAGCCGGAGCGCCCCGCCGGCCGCGAGGCGAGCCCCGCCGAGCAGGTGCAGGAGCTGCTGAGGCGGGCCCAGAACGGCTTCGAGATCGGCGAGCACGTCCTCGCGCGGCTGGGCACCGCGCTGATGCACCAGCCCGAGCTGCGCTCGTACCGCCAGCGCAACGACGGCGGGCGCCCCCTGCGCTGCAACACCTACCGCCACGTCTTCCTGCTGGCCGACGGCAGCAGCCTCGTGCTGTACGAGCTCGAACACGACACCGGGCCGCAGGAGCGGTTCCTGTACGAGCTCTACACCGACGACACCGCCCTCGACGCCGCCGAGCGCCGCGTGCACGAGCGCATCGGCGGCGGAGGCATCGGCCCGGGCAGCGAGGACGAGGAACTGCCGGCCTGGCTGGCCGAGGAACTGCTGCTCGCCATGGGCCCCAGCCGGCCCCGCCGCGAGTACGTCGCCGAGGCGTCCCCCGAGCACGCCCGCCGGCTGCTGCGCCGCGCCGAGAACGCCGACGGGCCCGGCGAGGTGGTGCGCGAACTCCTCCAAGGGGCGCTCGGCCACCACATCGCCCTCATCACCAAGCCCCGGCGCCGGGGACCCGGCAAGGACGCCACCTGGTGCCGCTTCTACGAGCACGCGTTCCTGCTCGAAGGCGGGGGAGAGGTCAGCCTCTGGGAGCTGGAGCACAACATGACCGCGGACGGGCGGCTGGTCTGCGAGGTCTACCTCGACGAGGCCGAGGCGGAAGTCGCCGCCGACCGGCACGCCAGGGCCCAGGGCGTCGAGTTATAGCGCGGGCCGGGGGCAGCGTTCTTCAAGATCCACACGAGGCGCACAGGGCGTGGTACGCTCGTACGAGTTGCAGTTGTGGTACCCATGGAACTCGTGTGCGCCTCGGCCATGTAGCCGAAGGCGCATTTTTGTTTTCGCCGGTCTTTTTCCGGTCGGGGGCCACCCCATCACTAAGGAGATAGACATGGCTACTGGCACCGTGAAGTGGTTCAACTCGGAAAAGGGCTTCGGCTTCATCGAGCAGGACGGCGGCGGCCCCGACGTCTTCGCCCACTACTCGAACATCGCCTCCAACGGCTTCCGTGAGCTGCTCGAGGGCCAGAAGGTGTCCTTCGAGGTCACGCAGGGCCAGAAGGGCCTGCAGGCCGAGAACATCGTCACCATCTGACGAAACCGTACGCGCGTACGCGCCATGGGGCCCGCACCACTGGGTGCGGGCCCCATTGTCGCGTCGTCCACCGGGGGCCCGGCTCCCGCCGCCGCCACCGAGGGAAGGTCCCGCATGACTCGCTCCGCCCCCCGCCCCGCCCGCTCCGGTGGCGAAGCCCGCTCCGGCAACGCCAGGACCCCCGGCGAGGCCCGCTCCGCCGGCAGCGCCCGCACGAGCGGCGACAGCCGCTCCGGTGGCGGTGCCCGTTCCAGTGGCAACGCCCGCTCCGGCGGTAACGCCGGTTCCGGTGGCGGTGCCCGTTCCGGTCGTGGCGCCCGCTCCGGTGGCGACGCCCGGACCGGCAGGGACGCGCGCTCCGGCGGCAGCGTCCGGACCGGCAGCGATGCCCGGACCGGCGGCAGCCCCCGCGCCACTGACGACGCCCGGACCGGCGGCAACGGCCGCAATGGCGGAGAGACCCGTTCCGGCGGCAGTGCCCGCTCCGGTGGGGACGCCCGTTCCGCGGGCGAGGCCCGTTCCGGCGGCGGCAGCCGTTCCGGCGGCACCCGTTCCGGCGGCGACAGCCGCCCCGGCACCCGTACCCGCGGCGGCAGCCGCTCCGGCGGCGAGAGCCGTTCCGCCCGGCGTCGCGCCGGCGGCCCCGTGCGGGGTGCCGCTGCCGTCGTCGAGCCGGCCGCCGATTTCGAGGTGCCCGAGGCCACGACGCCGGCGCTGCCGCCCGTCGCCTCCTTCGCCGACCTCGACATGCCGGCCGCCCTGCTGAAGACGCTGACCCGCGAGGGCGTCACCGAGCCCTTCCCCATTCAGGCCGCGACCCTGCCGAACTCCCTCGCCGGACGTGACGTCCTCGGCCGTGGGCGTACCGGTTCCGGCAAGACCCTCGCCTTCGGGCTGGCGCTCCTGGCCCGTACCGCGGGCCGGCGGGCCCAGCCGGGCCGGCCGCTGGCGCTGGTGCTGGTGCCCACCCGCGAGCTCGCGCAGCAGGTCACCGATTCCCTCGCCCCTTATGCGGCCGCCCTGGACCTGCGTACGGTCACCGTCGTCGGTGGGCTGTCCATCGGTCGGCAGGCGCAGGCCCTCGGCCGTGGCGCCGAGGTCATGGTCGCGACGCCGGGTCGGCTCGCCGACCTGCTCCAGCGCGGCGACTGCGCCCTGGGCGACGTGACCGTCACCGTCCTGGACGAGGCGGACCAGATGGCCGACATGGGCTTCCTTCCCCAGGTCACCCGCCTGCTCGACCAGGTCGCCCCGGGTGGTCAGCGGATGCTGTTCTCCGCGACGCTGGACCGCAACGTCGACCGGCTCGTGCGCCGCTTCCTGACCGACCCCGTCACCCACTCCGTCGACCCCTCGGCGGGTGCGGTGGTCACCATGGAGCACCACCTGCTGCACGTCGCCGACGTGGAGGCCAAGCGGGACGTGGTCACCCGGATCGCGGCCCGCGAAGGCCGCGTGATCATGTTCGTGGACACCAAGCGGGGCGCCGACCGGCTGGTCAAGCGCCTGCTGGCGCAGGGCGTGCGCGCCGCGGCGCTGCACGGCGGCAAGAGCCAGCCGCAGCGCAACCGCGTGCTGGAGCAGTTCCGCACCGAGCAGGTGACGGCGCTGATCGCCACGAACGTGGCGGCGCGCGGCATCCACATCGACGGGCTCGACCTCGTCGTCAACATCGACCCGCCCGTCGACCACAAGGACTACCTGCACCGCGGCGGCCGTACGGCCCGGGCCGGCGAGGCGGGCACCGTCGTCACGCTGGTCCTGCCCGAGGAGCGGCGCGACATGCGGCAGATGATGGCGACCGCGCGCATCGCCCCGGAGACGGCCGACGTGCGCCCGCAGGACGCCGAGCTCGTCCGGATCACCGGCGCCCGCGAGCCGAGCGGTGTCCCGGTGACGATCGCGGTGCCCGCGCCCCGGCAGGAGCAGTCCCGGCCGGAGCAGCCCCGGCAGGAGCAGTCGCAGCGCCGTCCCGGGCGCGGCCGCACCCGTCCGGCCCGGCGCCGCCGGCCCGCGGGGGAGCGCGCATAACAATTGACGCTCCGTCAGAAAATCGGAGCGTCAACACGCCTGTGGATTCACCCGTTCGGCTTGGAATCCGGTCGCGATGTCTATTAACGTTCGATAACGCAGCGCGGTCCTGGATACCGCCGCAAGAGGCGGTGCCGCGCGCCTTCGCCGAATCCCGTGAACGGAACCGGGGAACCATCCCTTTGGGGTGAATCGGGCCGCGCACCGGCCCGTAGGAGACCTTCCTGCTCCGAACCCGACAGCTAACCCGGTAGGCGAGTGGGAAGGAAAGGAGTGCGCCCCGGTGGCGTCCAACAGGCACGGTGCCGACGACGGTTCCTACACCGCGTACGACCCTCCGATCGTCCCGGCTTACGCCCCGCCCTACGATCCCGGCGCCACCGGTCCCGTCGCCACCGACCCCGGCGACGCGCTCCCGGCGACGCCGCTCGAGCGCGGCCGGCACCGCGCCGCCAAGCAGCGCGGCGGCACGATGGCCCGCAGCGGTGCCGTCCTCGGCGTGGGCATGATCGCGGCAGTGGGTGCCGGCGGCATGGCCAGCGCGCAGGACCGCCCGGCGGCCCCCATATCCGTGCCCGACCCGGGGCGGAATGCGCCCGCAACGGCGTTCGGCGAGGACGTCGCCGACGCGGGCGAGGTGCTGCGGGCACGCATCATGCAGCAGGCCGACCACCAGCAGGAGGCGGCGGAAGCGGCCGTGCAGGCGGCCGAGGCCCGCGCGGCGGCGCAACGGCACCAGGCGATGGCCGCGCAGCAGGCGGCAGTGGCGGAAGCCGAGGCCAAGGCCGCTGCCGCGGCCCGGGCGGCGGCAGCCCGCGCGGCGGCGGTGCACGAGGCAGCGGCGGCAGCGCCCGCCCATGCGGCGCCGGCGCCGCACCAGGCCCAGCACAGTCACCAGGCCCAGCACAGTCACCAGACGCATCAGAGCCAGCAGACCCACAAGGCTCCGCACGCCGCCCCGCAGGCCCACCACGCCCCGCAGGCGCACTCCGCCCCGCAGGCCCACCGGGCGCCGCAGGCGCACGCCGCCCCGCAGGCCCACCGGGCGCCCCAGCAGCACCGCGCCCCTCAGGCGCAGCACCGTGCCCCCCAGGCGCAGCCCCACGCCGGTGGCGGCTCCTTCACCCTGCCCCTCACCTCCTACACCCTCACCGCCGGTTTCGGGCGGGCCGGGGCCATGTGGTCCTCGCATCACCACACCGGCGAGGACTTCGCCGCCCCGACCGGCACTCCGGTGCGGGCCGTGAGCGGGGGTACGGTCACGCAGGCCGGCTGGGCGGGCGCGTACGGCTATCGCGTCGTGCTGACCCTCGGTGACGGCACGGAGGTCTGGTACTGCCACCTGTCGTCGATGGTGATCACCTCCGGCAAGGTAGGCCCCGGCACGGTCATCGGCCGTGTCGGTGCGACCGGCAATGTCACCGGTCCTCATCTGCACCTGGAGGTGCGTCCGGGCGGTGGCGCCCCGGTGGACCCGCTGTCCTGGCTGCGTGGCCGGGGCCTGCAGCCGTAGCGCGCGCTCCGCAACCGCAGGGAGGCAGCCGGGTCATAGCGGCGTGGATTCCCCTACGTATCCCGATTTTCCGGGAATGTTATCCGTGTGATCGGGAAATCAGAGGATGTGACGACGACCGCACCGACGATCACCACGTCCGTTCCCGCCCGCCTGGACCGGCTGCCCTGGTCCCGGTGGCACTGGACGGTGGTGATCGGGCTGGGCACCGTCTGGGTGCTGGACGGTCTGGAGGTCACGGTCGTCGGCAACATCGCCGGCCGCCTCTCCGAACAGGGCAGCGGCCTGCCCATCACCTCCGGCGGGGTGACGGGCCTGGCCGCCGCGCTGTATGTGGCGGGGGCGTGTTCCGGGGCGTTGTTCTTCGGCCGACTCACCGACCTCTTCGGCCGCAAGAAACTCTTCATGGTCACCCTGGCGGTCTACCTGTCGGCGACCGCACTGACCGCACTGTCGTACTCGTCCTGGTGGTTCTTCGTCTTCCGCTTCATGACGGGTTTCGGTATCGGCGGTGAGTACGCGGCCATCAACTCCGCCATCGACGAACTCATCCCGGCCGCCTACCGCGGCCGCGTGGACCTGATCATCAACGGCAGCTTCTGGCTCGGGGCGATCGCCGGGTCGCTGCTGTCGATTCTGATGCTGGACACGAGCATCTTCGCCAAGGACGTCGGCTGGCGGCTGACCTTCGGGCTCGGCGTCGTGCTGGGCCTGGTGATCCTGCTCGTCCGGCGCCACGTCCCCGAAAGTCCGCGCTGGCTGTTCATCCACGGCCGCAGCCGGGAGGCGGAGGAGCTGGTCACGGAGATCGAGAAACGTGTCGTCGCGGAGAAGGGCGCCGAGCTGCCGCCCGCGAAGGGGCGCTTCACCATCCGCCAGCGCGAGAGCTTCGGATTCCGGGACATCGCCCGGACCGTCTTCTCCGACTACCGCCGCCGGGCGGTGCTGGGGCTCGCCCTCTTCATCGGACAGGCGTTCCTCTACAACGCCATCACCTTCGGCTTCGGCGCGATCCTCACCCGCTTCTTCGGCGTCTCCACCTCCCGTACCGGCTATTTCTTCGCCGTCATAGCGGTGGGCAACTTCCTGGGCCCGCTCTTCCTCGGCAAGCTCTTCGACACGCTCGGCCGGCGCATCATGATCACCTCGACGTATCTGCTGGCCGGCCTGCTGCTGTTCGCGACCGCCTGGCTCTTCGGCAGCGGCCGGCTCAACGCCGTCACCCTGACCGCGTGCTGGGCCGTCGTCCTCTTCTTCGCCTCGGCCGGAGCGAGCAGCGCCTACCTCACCGTCTCGGAGATCTTCCCGATGGAGACCCGCGCCATGGCCATCGCGTTCTTCTACGCGGTGGGCACAGCGGCGGGCGGCATCAGCGGCCCGCTGCTGTTCGCCGCCCTCACCCACAGCGGCGTCGTCGGGGACACCGTGCTCGCCTTCAGCATCGGCGCCTGCCTGATGTGCATCGGCGGGGTGGTGGCCGCGTTCCTCGCCGTGGCCGCCGAAGGCCGCTCCCTCGAAGACATCGCCACCCCCTTGTCCGTCCACCCTCCCGAGCCCCTACCGGCTCCCGCACCCGCGGACTGACCGAAGACACCACGCACATTGACGCGGAATAACGCTGCCGGTAGGGGCGTTGAGGCATCGCATGGCTGACAACCACCGCACGATCGGCAGTCTCTCCGTCCACCCCCTCGCACTCGGGGGCAACGTCTTCGGCTGGACGGCGGACGAGAAGCAGTCCTTCGCCGTCCTCGACGCCTACGCCGAGGCCGGCGGCAATTTCATCGACACCGCCGACGTCTACTCGGCATGGGTCCCGGGCAACCGGGGCGGCGAGTCCGAGACCATCCTCGGCGCCTGGCTCGCCGCCCGCGGCAACCGCGACCGGATGGTCATCGCCACCAAGGTCGGCGCCGGCGTCCCCGAACCGGCCGGCCTCGCACCCGCCACCATCAGGTCGCGCGTCGAGGAGTCCCTGCGCCGCCTGGGCACCGACCACATCGACCTCTACTACACCCACTACGACGACACCGCGCAGCCGGTCGAGGACATCATCACCACCCTCGACGCCCTGGTGAAGGAGGGCAAGGTCCGCGAGATCGCCGCCTCCAACATCAGCGCCGAACGCCTGGAGGCATCCCTCGCCTTCTCCGACGCCTCCGGCCTCGCCAAGTACGCGGCAATCCAGCCGCACTACAACCTGGTCTCCCGCGACACCTACGAAGGCCCCCTCGCCGACGTCGCCGCCCGCCACGGCCTGGCCGCCGTCCCCTACTACGCCCTGGCCTCCGGCTTCCTCACCGGCAAGTACCGCCCCGGCACCACCGTGGACAGCGCCCGCGCGGGCAAGGCCGCCCAGCACCTCGAAACCGAACGCGGCCGCCGCGTCCTGGCCGCCCTCGACGAGGTGGCCGCCGCCCACGGCGCGGACGTCTCCACCGTCGCCCTCGCCTGGCTCGCCGCCCGGCCCACCGTGGCCACCCCCCTGGCCAGCGCCCGCACGGTCGACCAGCTCCAGCCGCTCCTGGCACTGACCGACCTGCACCTGACGGACACCGAACTCAAGCAGCTCACCGAAGCCTCGGCATAACCACCGGCAACGGCTTCGTGGGCTACGCCCGCTTCTCCACCGCCCACGAAGCCACAGCCACCCCACCGGCAACGGCGAACACCGCCGGCCAGGCCCCCACCTTCTTCGCCAACGGATGCGCCCCACCGAACGCGGCAAGGTACAACCCCGTCAGCCCCGCGGCAGCCTGCGCCCCGGCCTTCTCGTTCCACTCCCGACCCGCCACCACCCCGGCGGCCCCCAACACCACCCCGCCGAGCGCCCTCTTCTTCGTCCACCGCGCCACGCCATACCCCCCGACAAGCCCGACGGCTGCTACGACAGACGCCGGAACCTTCGACAGTGCACTCATACCGCGCCCTTTCATGCAGATCGATCTTCCTCACGCTAACGTGCTGCTGCCTCTGCCCACACCGATGCACGAATCCCTCGCACGACATCCGAGGGCTTGCTGCATTACTTCGTACGACACCGTCTGCACCTGCGGTCTGTGCCGTCGGCCTGCGCGTAGAGCCGATCGACAAAACACCGAAGGGCCTGAGTGGTTTTCCTGGGCGCGGCTCGACCAACAGACGTGCCCAAATGCCGGTCGGTCGGCTCCGGACCGGCTGTGGCACCCGGGTGCATGTCGTGTGACACGGGCTCGAACGGATCGTAGTGAGTCGGCTGATTCTGTATAGCCAATCGATCAACTGTGATCGTAATGTGCCCTCATGTCGATGCATGAAGGCGCATTGTTTGATCTGAAGGAACCGGATGCTTCGCTTCCTTCGGAGAGGTTCGCGAGCGGGCGGCTCGATCGTGTGGCGCAGTGGTTTGCGAGATGTGCGGAGCGCTCGAACCTGGAGGATCGTTTCTCCTCCGTCTTGAGGCAGTCGATCGACGAGGTGCTGGACGGTCAGCGAACAGGTCGATACGACCTCAAGGAACTGAGCAAGACGGAGAAGACTTATCTGGGAACCAAGGTCGAGATAGTTTGCCAAAAGGAGTTCGGGTTTTCGAATGGTTTGCGATGGACTATCGAATATCCGGAGTGGAGGTCGATGCAAAATTTTCACTCACCGGCAAATGGATGATTCCCACCGAGGCCATGGGGCACGTCTGTCTGGTCATGTCGGCAGACGACGAGAGGTCCACCTTTGGCGTGGGGCTGGTTCACGTAAGGGAAGAGGTTTTGGGGGGCGGATCCAACAAGGACAGCAAGCGGCAGCTGTCGGCGAGTGGCAGGAGTGCCATCCGATGGATCGTCGAAGCGGGAAGGCTTCGAAGGAATATACTTCTCGGTCTCAATGAGAAGCAAAAGCAACTAATCTTCTCGGGCACCACCGGACAACAGCGAGTCAATAACTTGTTCGAGACCCTGCAGGGGTGCGTCATCGATCGCACAACGGTTCAGACGACCGCGAAGCAGCTGGATGCACCCAAGCGGGTCCGCGATGCGAGGTTGCATTTGCAGTCGAAGGGAATCGTCATACTGGGCCACCAGAAGGACAGCGTACGAGTTGCGTATGCTCTGGGGCTGGGCGTGCCGGAAAAGGGTTCCTGGGTCTCCGTGAGGCTGGTACCGGTCGGGGATCGGATCGTGAACGGTCGCCAAGTCGAGATCGGTGGATCCTGGTATATGCGTGCCGGTGAGCAGGATCCGGAAGTTCCGGCACCAGCGATTGCTCACTGAGTCGGGGTGATGGGAATTTCCCTGGCCCGGTGGGCCCGGGCATGGGGATCTCGCCGATGCGGGATTCGATAACGATCGTGAGCTTGCGGCGCCGTAGCGTCCCGAAGCCGGCAGCAAAAGGGTTCCCATGGGACAGGGCGTAGCCCTCGAGGAGGTCTCCGTCCGCCCCTCAGCCATGAACAATATGCGCCTTTTATGGCAATGGGCCGGACTTTTAGGCCGCCGCAGCCGGCGAACAGGTCGATCACGGGGATGCCGGCCAGGCTCGCAAGGTCAATCGGAGGGACTGACAGTTGCCCCCGATGGCTGTGTCACGCTTGCGTGGCGAGCGGCTACCGCGGCCTGGACCCGGTCGGCTGCCACGGCCGGGGCTTCGTGCTCCCACACCCGGACGGGCAGCCAACCTGCTTCGATCAGCCGTCGGTCCGTGTCCCGGTCGCGACGCTCGTTCCCTTCGATCTTGTTGCGCCAGAACTGATCGTTGCTCTTCGGCCATGTCGCATGGGCTGGGCACCCATGCCAGAAGCAGCCGTCCACGAACACGGCCACCTTCGTGGGGCCGAAGACGATGTCGGCCTCCCGACGGACGGCTGGGACGGGGCGGCGATGCACCCTGTACCGCAGGCCACGGCGGTGGAGCTCCCGTCGCAGAGCCATCTCGATTCCGGTGTCTCGGGACCGTTGTTTGCTCATGCGACGGCTGGTCGTTTCTGTGGTTTCAAGCCGACGCTCGGCGGACATGTGGAGACGCTCTCCTCGGGTTATGTGACCATGATGGCCTTTTACAGCGTGGTGAGGTAGCTGCACAGCTCGTCGTAGTCGCGAAGTCGGCGTTGGTCTCGGAGCCGCAGGAACTTATCGCGGATCTCGAGTCGGGCCTTGTTCGCCGTGCCCGAACAGTAGTCTTCTATGGCGTCCGAAAGGGCGGTGAGGTTCAAGTGGTAAACGCAGTCGAGGTCGCCGGAGCCTCTTCCCAGCAAAGCGAGCATGGATGGTCGTGGCTCCATGGTAACGGCGGCGAAATGGGGCATGCGGCCTCGCCGTAGTGCTGCAAGCTTTGCACCTTGACTTCGGCAATCTTGAGCTCGGTCTGTTCGTAGCGACCATTTCAGGGAGAATCCTGCAACTAGATGCGGGAGTTCCGTCTTGAGGGAAAGGGGACTCGAGGTCTCACGCGAGACGGTGATGTCCAGTTTAAGGAGAGACTCTTCGCCCAGCAGATCGAGCAGGTCGCGTCGTCGTGCCTCGACGCCCAAGAGCTCCTTCTCGAGTCTGGTCAGGTGAGTGAGCAGTGCGGTGTGCGTCTGGACGTCCGACGTGAAGTTTTTCGACTCGGTCCGCATCACTTTGACTGCGGCCATCACGTCGCTGGTCATGTCGCCGCGAAGCTCCCGGACCGCGCTGAGGTGGCCGTATTGCTCAAAGCTGGTGAACGGTTTCTCGGGGACCACGGACAAGTGTGGAGCCTCTGTCTTGAGGCGTATCTTGAGGTCTGCGGCGAGCTCGTCTGCCATGAGCCGGCCGACACTCGACGGCGCAGCGGCCGTCGGTGGGACACCCAGAGCGTCGAAGAACACCCTTCCAAGTTCGATGGATTGGTCGTTGCTCGCATCCGACGTATTCGGATTGCCTTTGCGGTAGCCGCACAGAGAGGCGGCGAAAGGAGCCGGCACGGATCCCCCCCCCCGGTTGTGAGAGCACGGTCTCGAGCGTTGATCCCAAAGGTTAACCTCAAATAAGCCTGTTCATCCCGGATTCCGGGCTTCGACGTAGGGTCACCGCCGGTCCGTGGCCACCCGCGCCGCAGGCCCGAAGGCGTGCTCAGCGGTGCCGCCCGGGCCGCAGTGGCCACGGGGACCCGGGCTGCTGCCCCGAGAACGGTTGCTGAGGCCATGGCCACTGGCTCGGGGCGGGGCCCCACTGGGGTGGGTACGGGGGCTGGTACGGCCTCGGGATGGTGGTGACTGCTTGGGCCAGGGCGGGTTGGGCTGTGGTGCGGCGTTGCCAGAGGTGGTGGAGGAGTTCCTGCTCGCGGGCGGTGAAGTGGGGGTCCGGGGTGCCGCGGTGGGCGCGGTGACGGAGGAAGGCCAGGGAGGTGGCGAAGGATATGTACTCCGCGACCATGCGGGCCGCCGCCGCACCGCCGGTGCGGCGGGCCAGGTCGCGGGCTATGCCGCGGGCCCGCATCGAGGACAGGGCGAGCGGTTCGGGCGGGGTGAGCCAGCCGGCGGCCTGGTAGGCGGGGAGCTCGGCGAGGATGGTGCGCAGCTCGTTCTGGCGGGACCAGATCACCAGCCAGGTCAGCAGCCCGAAGACCGGCACCATGAACAGCGCGTACACCGCGAGGAAGCCGCCGTTCGGCAGCGTCGCCGAGCCGTTCCACAGGGCGTGCAGGAGCATGGCCGTCAGCAGGGCCAGGAAGGGCACGAGCGTGCGCAGCACGCGGCGCCGGGCCGCGAGAGTGGCCGCCAGGCCGAAGCCCAGGCCCGTCATCGACGTGAACAGCGGGTGCGCGAAGGGCGACATCAGCACCCGGATGAAGAACGTGGCCGCGGTCGTCGTCGGCAGGCCCGAGTAGCCGAAGCTCTGGTCGTCGGCGAAGGCGTTGCCCAGGTAGAGGATGTTCTCGGTGAACGCGAAGCCCGTGGCCGTGATGCCGGCGACGACGACGCCGTCGACGATGCCGTTGAAGTCGCGCCGGCGGAAGAGGTACAGCAGCAGGATCGCCACGCCCTTGGCGCTCTCCTCCACCACCGGCGCCACGAAGGTGGCGCCCCAGGTGGAGGGGTCGTCGCGCTGGGTGACGTCGACGGCGCCGATCAGCCAGCGGGTGGCGTAGCCGTTGGCGAGCAGGGCGACGAGGGTGGCCGCACAGGCGCCCCAGGCGAAGGCGAAGACGAGGTTGCGCCAGGGCTTGGGGTCGACGCGGTCCATCCAGCGGAACGCGGCTATGAGCAGCGGTACGGGCAGGACGGCGAGGCCCAAGCCCACCAGGAAGCCCTCGGTGCCGGTCTGCTCGCGGACGAGGGCGAGGATGATCAGCCCGCACAGGGCGAGCAGCAGGAAGACCGCGCCGGCCCGGACCGCCTTGTTGTCCCAGAGGGTGTCCCACAGGGCCCGGCGGGCCTTGTAGTGCAGGCCCGCCGGCGGTGTCGGCGGGCTGGCGGGCATCGGCGGTATCTGCGGCGGCAACGGCTGCGGCTGCGGTTGCGGCTGCCGGTCGGTCGGGGGCGCATGCACGTCACGACCCTAACCAAGCGCCGTGGGGGTCGGCGTCCCCAATTCGGGCCCGGATCCGGCGCCCCCGGTTCCGCAAGGGCGCGTACGGGCGCGTACGGGCCCTTGCAGGCGAGTACGGGCGGCTCAGCCGCGGCGGCGGAACATCAGGTCGTGGACGACGTGGCCCTTGTCCAGGCCCTGCCCCTCGAAACGGGTCAGCGGCCGGAAATCCGGACGCGGCGCGTAACCGCCGTCGGGCTGCGTGTTCTCGAAGTCGGGGCTCGCCGAAAGCACTTCCAGCATCTGCTCGGCGTACGGCTCCCAGTCCGTCGCGCAGTGCAGCACCGCGCCCGGCGCGAGCCGCGTCGCCGCCAGCGCCAGGAACTCCGGCTGGATCAGCCGGCGCTTGTGGTGGCGCTTCTTGGGCCACGGGTCCGGGAAGAAGACACGGATGCCGGCGAGAGCATCGGGCGCGAGCATCTCGCGCAGCAGGATGATCGCGTCGCCGTTGGCCACCCGCACGTTGGTCAGCCCGCGCTGCTCGGCCAGGGCCAGCAGGTTGCCCTGACCCGGGGTGTGCACGTCGCAGGCGAGGATGCCGGTACCGGGGTCGGCGGCCGCCATCTCGGCCGTCGCCTCGCCCATGCCGAAGCCGATCTCCAGGACCACGGGCAGCGCCGGGTCGCCGAAGAGCTCGCCGAGGTCGAGGCGGCGCAGACCATCGACGTCCAGGCCCCACGTGGGCCACAGGCGGCGCAGCGCCCCGGCCTGCCCGGGCGTGACCCGGCTGCGGCGCGGCTGGAAGGAACGAATGCGGCGCTCGTGGTGCGAGCCCGCCGGATCCGGCGCCGGGCCGTCGGGAAACATGGGCTCGCGCCGGGCACGGGCGGGGGCCGGGACCGGACGGGTGGCTGCGGTGCCCGCGGCGGCCGTGCCGGCCGCGGTGCTGCTGGGGGCGAGGTTCTCGGACACAGTCCCTCCAGTCTACGGGCGCCCCGAAAAGTCCCCGCGGGACTGGGGCGAGGGCGCGGGGGCCGATGCGGCGCCCCGGGCTTGGGGGCGGGTCCGGTGCCATGGGCCCAGGGCCTGTCCGGCGGATCTTCGTCACGCGGTATCCACGGCGCCCCGTAGGGGCGCGGGGAACTGCGCGACAAGCCACCACGCGCCCGCAGGTCGGGAAGCACCTCGGCTACGGGCCGTCGCCTGCCGATCGCGCCCACGCGGCGGCAGCGCGGCCGACAACCGGGGGAATGCCTGTCCGCCGTTCCGGTGGGTCCGGCGCGACGCTGCGTGGTGGCCCTGGCCCCGGCTTGCCGCGCCCATACGCTCCCACTGGCCCGGGCCTCCGGCGAGCCGTCCCGCCCCCCACCCTCTTCAGGGATCACCCATGCGACTGCGCCCCTTCACCGCCACGCTCGCCCTGCTCGCCGCCGCGGTGCTGCTCGCCGGCAGCGGCATGGCCCGGGAGGAACTCGCCGGGCAGCCGACCGGGGTGCGCACGGGCGCCCCCGCCGCGGTGGCCGGTGCGCCCGGCCCCGGGCCCGTACGGCAGGCGTACGCCCGTTCCGGCGGGTGGCGGCTGGTGTGGTCGGACGAGTTCGCCGGGCCTGCCGGCCGGCGGCCCGACCGGGGCAGGTGGGTCTTCGACCGGGGCGGGGAGCCCCGCTGGGGCAACCACGAGTGGGAGTACTACACGGACCGCCCCGGCAACGTCTCCCTCGACGGCCACGGGCACCTCGCGATCACCGCCCGCCACGAGAAGCGGCGCGGCATGCGGTGCGCCAGCGGGCCGTGCGACATCACCTCCGGGCGGATCAAGACGAAGGGCCGCTTCGCCCGCGCGTACGGCCGCTTCGAGGCCCGCATCAGGATCCCGCGCGGGCAGGGCCTGTGGCCCGCCTTCTGGATGATGGGCGCCGACTCCGACCGCGTCGCCTGGCCCGCCAACGGCGAGATCGACGTGATGGAGGCCCTGGGCCGGCAGCCCGGCACCGTGCACGGTGCCGTCCACGGCCCCGGCTACGTCGCCCAGGGCATCGAACGCCACACTCAGCTCGGCGGGGGCGGGCGGCTGTCGGACGACTTCCACACCTACCGCGTGGACTGGGTGCCCGGCAGGATCACCTGGTACCTCGACGGCAAGGCGTACGGCAGTGCCTCGGCCGACCGGCTGCACCGCGGGCAGCGCTGGGTCTTCGACCACCCCCACTACCTGCTGCTCAACCTCGCCGTCGGCGGCGACTGGCCCGGCCCGCCGGACCGCTCCACCCCGTTCCCTGCCCGCATGCTGGTCGACTACGTGCGCGTGTACGCCCCCGGCCGGTGAACCCCACCAGCGCCCAGCGCCCAGCGCCCAGCGGTAGCGGCTAGCGCGCCACGGCCGTGTGCCCCAGTGCCGCCAGCGCCCGGCGCGCCACCTCCCGTCCGATCGGCAACGAGGCCGTGGCCGCCGGCGAGGGCGCGTTGAGCACGTGCACCATGCGCGGCGAGCGGACGAAGAGGAAGTCGTCCACCAGCGTCCCGTCCGGCAGCACCGCCTGGGCCCGCACCCCCGCGGGCGCGGGTATCAGGTCCTGCGGGGTGACCTGCGGCAGCATCCGCCGCACCGCCTCCGTGAAGGCCCGCCGCGACAGGGAGCGGCGCACCTCGCCCGCCCCGTACCGCCAGTGGCGGCGGGCCAGCTGCCAGGCCCCCGGATACGCGACGGTGCCGGCCAGCTCGCCCGGCCGCACCGTCCACCGCCCGTACCCCTCGCGGGCCAGCGCCGGCACCGCGTTGGGGCCCACGTGGACGTGGCCGTCGATGCCGCGGGTGAGGTGGACGCCCAGGAACGGGAACGCCGGATCCGGCACCGGATACACCAGGCCCCGCACCAGCCCCCGGCGCTCGGGCGCCAGCTCGAAGTACTCCCCCCGGAAGGGGACGATGCGCATGCCCGGATCGTCACCCGCGAGGCGGGCCACCCGGTCGCTGTACAGCCCCGCGCAGTTGACCAGGACCCGGCCGCGCAGCACCTCGCCGGCCGCCGTGCGCACCGCGACGGCGTCCTCGCGCCGCCCCACCGCGCACACCTCGGCGCCGTAGCGCACCTCGGCCCCCTCCCGCCCGGCCAGCTCCGCCAGCCGCCGCGCCACCGCCGGGAAGTCGCAGATGCCGGTGGTGGCCACGTGCAGGGCGCCCACGCCCCGTACCGCCGGCTCGAACTCCGCGATCTGCGCCGGGCCCAGCTCTCGCACCGGCACCCCGTTCTGCCGGCCGCGCTGGGCCAGGGCGTGCAGCCGCGGCAGCTCCTCGCGCCCGGTGGCGACGATCAGCTTGCCCGTCACCTCGTACGGCAACTGCTGCTCCGCACAGAACCGCACCATCTCCGCCGCGCCCCCGACGGCGAAGCGCGCCTTCAAGGAACCCGGCCGGTAGTAGATCCCGCTGTGGATCACACCGCTGTTGCGACCGGTCTGGTGCCGGGCCGGCCCCGCCTCCTTCTCCAGCACCAGCACCCGCGTACCCGGGGCGGCGCGCGTGAGGGCGTACGCGGTCGACAGGCCCACGATCCCGCCGCCGACCACCAGCACGTCGCAGTCGTACGCCGCCATCACCTCACCTCCCCGCGCCCACGCCGCCGCGCCCCGCCCGGGCCACGGCGACCACCGACTCCCTGCGTCCTTTGCGCCTCCCGCACGGACCCATGATGACCTGTGCCACCGACAACCGGACGCCCGATGAGATCACTCACCGGTAACCGACGGCCCGGCGAGCGGGCGCAGGACCGCTCGCAGGACCGCTCGCAGGACGACGCGCAGGCCGGCTGCGGGACCGTTCGCAGGGCCGCTCGAAAGGCCGCTCGCAGGACGGTTCAAGCAGGCGCCACCAGCAGCGGCCGCGCCCGCTCCCGCAGCTCCGCCACGCGCGGCTCGTTCCCGTACGGCTCCAGGCGGTGCAGCAGATCCCGTACGTACTCCGTCGTCCGCGCCGAGGAGATCCGCCCCGCCACCTCCACCGCGCGCACCCCGGCCGCGCACGCCGCGTCCAGGTTGCCCGACTCCAGCTCCGCCACCGCCGAGACCACCAGCCGCAGGCCGTGCGAGCGCACGAACTCCTCCGTCGGCCGCGCCAGCGCCTGCTCGGTGAAGCGCTGCACCTGCCGCGGCATGCGCAGATCGCGGTAGCACTCGGCGGCATCGGCCGCGAACCGCTCCTGGGTGTAGAAGTCCAGCCAGGACGGATCCGCATCGCCCGAGCGCGCCCGCTCCAGCCAGCCCTCGGCGGCCTTCAGCGCCGCCCCGCAGGCCGGCGCGTCCCCCGCCTTCGCCTGCGCCCGCGCCTCCACGAGCCGGAAGAAGCTCATGGTGCGCGCGGTCGCCAGCCCCCGGTTGCGCTCGTACGCCGCCTGCGCGAGGTCGACGCCCTCGTCCGCGTAGCCGCGGTAGGTGGCCTGCAGGCTCATCGACGCCAGCACGTAGCCGCCCAGCGGCACGTCGGCGGCCGCACGGGCCAGGCGCAGCGCCTGGATGTAGTAGCGCTGGGCCGCCTCCTGCTGGCCGGTGTCGAAGGCCATCCAGCCCGCCAGCCGGGTCAGCTCGGCCGTCGCCCCGAACAGCGAACGGCCCACGTCGTCGCTGTACGAGCCCAGCAGCAGCGGGGCCGCGTCCACCCGCAGGCACTCGGGCACCATCGACGAACGCCAGTCGCCGCCACCGTACTTGGAGTCCCAGCGGCGGGCGTCGTCGGCGGCCTCCCGCAGCTTCGTCACGTCGCTGTGGCCGACACGCTGCGGTAAACCGCAGTCCTGACCGCCGCCCGACGGCGCGGTCGCCGCCTCGCGCGCCACCTGCTGCGGCTCGCGCGCCACCGAACTGTCCGCGGGCGTTATCAGCCAACGGGAGGCCGGCGTGGAATAGGCGCTGACGGAGAAGGAACCGGCCAGCGACTGCCAGATCCCCCCGCCCCCGCGCCGACCGGCAGAATCCAGCCGGAACAGCTCCGTCGCCGACCGCACCGCCTGGCCGACATCGCGCGGAAAGGAGAGCCCCACCTCCGGCGCCGGATCGGCGTCCGCCAGCCCGATCTCGTGCAGCGGCACCGGCCGGCCCAGTTTGGCGGCTATCGCCGCAGCGATCAGATGCGGCGCGGCGCCCTGCGGGACCATGCCCTTGGACACCCATCGCGCCACCGATGTCTTGTCGTACCGAAGCGTCAATCCCCGCTGCGCACCGAGGTCGTTGACCCTGCGCGCGAGACCGGCGTTGCTGATCCCTGCGAGGGCGAGGACAGTGCCCAGCTTCTCATTCGGCCCGCGTGGCTCCCTGGACATGCGCACCCCTCGACAACACGACGCGCGCCCCGGCATAGGCACGAGGCATTCGTAAACCCAGCGTAGTTCGCCGCATCCCGACCGTTAAGAGGCGATGTCCCGGATGGCGAGATTCTGGTCCGTATGTGCGTGCACCGAGGGGCACGTGCTCCGGTTGTGTGTGGCCGTGCGCCCGCCGTGCGCTCTGTCCGCGCCAAAGCCCGTGACGGTTCCATGGAGATGCGTGGGTTGGCCCGCTGCACTGGGTCCAGTGGGCTGGGGGATGCCGTCGCCTCATTCCCCGCGGGCGGCGGACCGGTCCGGGAGGCGGTTCACCGCCTCCCGGGCCGCGCCCGCACCCGCACGCGACCCTGGCGTGGGGCGGGTCCTGCTCAGCGGTTCCTGCTCAGCGGTTCCTGCTCGGCGGATGCCGTTCAGTGGATGCCGTTCTGTGGTGGCCGGGCACGGCCGGATGTGGCCGGATGCCGTTGCCTCGCCGCCGCTTGGCGGCCGCCGGGCCGCCGCACGGCCGCCGTACGTGCCTGCCCGCACCCGCCCCCACCCGCCCCGCATTCGGGACAACCGTGACGAAGTGCCATCTCGCCGCGTTGTCCGAGGAGTTGGCAGCCTTCGATCAGCCGTCGAGCCGCAACCAAGGTGTTGCCCAGGGATGTACGCAACCCCAGCCCGGCTGTGCATGATGACTGCTACCGATCGGTTGCCCGGCCGATCGATTGTCCACAGCCTGTGGAGGCGGCGATGCGCTGGTTGGTGGGGTGGAACCGCACCACCGCGCACCACCACGCCGACGGCACCGGTGAGCCCCGCCTCCACCCCGTCGCCGCACGGCAGTTGTGGCACGGATCCGAACCCCTGTGGGCCGTCGGCGACTGGCGCCCCGACGAGATCCGCACCGTCCACGCCGACCCCGCCGACCCCACCACCCGCCTCGCCGTCCTCGGCCGCTGCGCCGCCGACGACGACGCCCTGCGCGCCGGCCTGCGCGCCGCCCGCGGCGGCGCCCTGCGCCACCTCACCACCTGGCCCGGCAGCTACACCGTCGTCGTCCGCACCGGCTGCCGCCTCGCCGTCCTCGGCGATCTCGCCGGCACCCGGCCGGTCTTCCACACCGACTTCCACGGCGGCACCGCCTACGCCACCGCCGCCCTCCCGCTCGCCGACCTCGTCGAGGCCCAGCTCGACATCGGCCACCTCGCCGCCCTCCTCGCCTGCCCCGACATCCCCGAAGCCCTCGGCGACGGCACCCCCTACACCGGCGTACGCCGCCTCCCGCCCGGCCACGCCCTCGTCCTGCGCGACGGCACCCGCCAGATCACCGGCTACGAACCCCACCCCACCCTCGCCGCCGCCACCCCCCGGGCCGACGCCCACCAAGCCGTCGACGCCGTACGCGAAGCCCTCGTCGACGCCGTGCACGCCCGCCTCACCGGCCCCCGCCACCCGACCGGCACCCGCCCCGCCACCGGCGCCGACCTCTCCGGCGGCAGCGCCTCCGCGACCCTCGCCCTGCTCGCCGCCGGCCTGCCCGGCGCGCACAGCGGCGTCCCCGGCTTCTCCGGCGAACGCCTCCTCGCCGTCACCTTCAACGACCTCGCCACCGAAACCACCCGCCACCGCACCCCCGAACTCGAACGGGCCCGCGCCCTCGCCGCCGACCTGCGCCTGCACCACCTCATCGTCGCCGCCGGCACCGAAGCCCTGCCCTACGCCCACCTCGACCACGGCCCCCTCACCGACGAACCCGGCCCCGCCCTCGCCTACGCCGCCCGACACCGCCACCGCCTCGCCGCCGGCGGCACCGACCACCTCGTCGGCAACGGCGCCCGACAAGTACTTGACGCACACCCCGCCCGCCTCGCCGACCTCCTCATGGACCGCCGGCGCCGCCACCTGCTCAAACCCGTCTCCGCCCTCGCCCGCGCCGAAAACACCGCCAGCCGCACCGCCACCCACTCGCTGTCCGTCCCCTTCACCGTCTACCGCGCCGCCCGCCGCCTCGCCCGCACCGGCCACCGCGAAGGACTCGAGACCGCCGCCGCCCACCTGCTCCACGCCGCCGACACCCCCGACGCCCGCGGCACCACCGGCCCCCTCGACGCCTCACTGGCCGCCCTCGCCTGGTGCCGCCCGGGGCCCGCCGCCCGCTGGCTGACCGCAGAAGCCCGCGCAGAGGTGGCCGTACGCCTGCACACCGCCGCCGTACAGCCCTCCGCACCGCCCTCCGGGCTGCCCCAGCGCCCCGGCGAACGCCGCGCCGCCACCGCACTGCACCGGCACGCCGCCGACCACCGCATCCACGAACAGGCCGTCGAGGCCCGCGGCCAGCGCCTGCACGCCCCCTTCCTCGACAACCAGGTCGTACGCGCCTGCCGCGCCCTGCCCGACACCCTGCGCGTCCAACCCGGCGCACGCGCCGCGATCCTGCGCGCCGTCCTGGCCGGCGCCGGCATCCACGACCTGCCACCCGGCTGGGGCACGCCCTCGCACGCCTCCCACGCCGCCGCGGCCCGCGCCGGACTCGCGGCCGCGCTCGGACCCCTGCTGGAACTCCTCGACGCGCCGCTCCTCGCCGACGCCGGCCTCGTCGACGCGGGCGCGGTGCGCGGCGCCCTGCGCGCCGCGGCCCGCGGGGACGCGCTCCCCCTGGACGGGCTCGCCGAGATCGTCTCGACCGAAGCGTGGCTGCGCCGCCTGCTCGCCCGCCGCGGCACCTGCTGGACGGGCGCCGAGACCCCCGGCCCCCGCGCGGTGGCGGGCGGAGTCCTGCCACCACGCTGAGGCCCGACTTTCGGTGCGGGTCCGGTTGTTGAGGGGCCGTCGTTCAGGGGCTTTCGCCGGCGGAGGCGCCGGCGGATGCGGCCGGGGTGGTGCAGGTGATGCGCCCCCGGGCCCAGTCGGCGACCGCGGCCCCCTCGTACGGTGAACGGGACTCGACGACGAGGCGCAGCGTCCTGCGCCCGGCCAGCGGAACGTGTACGGCCTTCGCCGGCTGCCCGCCCTCCACCAGGCCCGAACTCCACATCCGCGCGCCGTCGGCGAAGACGGAGAACGTGACCGCGCCATGGCCCATGGACATGTCGTCGATGCCGGCGAAGGCGTCGTAGGAGGTGCAGGAACGGTTCAGGTCGACGGCCACCGAGGACGGCGCATGCACGCTCGCGCCATTGCGGTACGCCGTACCACCGATACGCAGATCGCCGTACCTCTGCCACATCCAACCGCCGGGTACCGGCCGCAACTCCGGCTCACCGCCGTCGCCCAAAGGAGCGTATTCCAGCTGGTCGAGCGGATAGACGGCCGTGGGGAGGCGCGGGGGAGCGGGCTTGGGCACGGCCGGGGAGGCGCCCGGCGTACGCGGACGCGAAGGCGCAGCGGAACGCGAGGCGGCAACCGACGCCACCGGACTCGCCGACCCGGCCGCCGCAGGCGACGGCGACGCGGAAGGAGAAAGGGAGGGGGAAGGAGAAGCGGAGGGGGAGACGGAGGGCGAGGCGCTCGCGGAGGCCGCCCCGGCCGGCAACCCGGGCCCCGCGGTCGGCGCCGCCGACGCAGTGAGCCGCGGCTGCGAGGCCCGGGGCCGCGGGACGTGCGTGACCGGCGCCGGAACCGGGGCCTGAGCCTGCGGTCTGGGCGAGGGCGCCGGCGAACCCGCGGCCAGCGCATAGGCGATCACCGCCCCCGCCGCCGCAACCGCCCCCGCGACCAGCCCCACCTTCGTCATCACCCCGAGCCCCTCGCCGCCGGAACCCGCGGGAGACGCGGAAGGCGCGGAAGAGCCCCCGGGCGCGGAAGACGACGACCCCGAGGCGGTGACGGGAGCGGAGGAGGCGGAGGCCCCGGAGGCCCCGGAGGCACTGGAAGCACCTGCCGAGGGGGCCCCCGCCCCCGCCCCTCCCCCCACGCCCCCGCTCCCCGTGCCGCCGGTCGCGGCCGCACCCGCGCCGGCGGCCGTGCCCGCCGCCAGGCCGGCGGCCGCCTTCACCGACCAGCCCGCGGCGAACCAGCCGATGACGGCCATCGGCAGCAACGTCCGCAGCCGCTCGTTGACGTCGGCCACCTCCAGGGCAGCCGTACGACAGCGCGCGCACGTCTCCAGGTGCTTGCGCATGCCCCGCTCGGCCCGCGAACGCAGCCGCCCCCGCGCATAGGCGCCCAGCCGGTCCGCGTACTGCGCGCACTCCCCGCCCGAGGTGAGGGAACTGCTGACGTGCGCCTGCAGGTACGCCTGCTTCAGCCCCTCACGTGCACGGTGCGCCAGCACGGCCGTCGCGTTGGCGCTCAGCCCCAGCAGCGGGGCGACTTCCCCCGGTGCCTCCTCCTCCACGGTCGTGTGCCACAGCACGGTCTGCCACCGCTCCGGCAGGCTGCGGAACGCCTGCACGGCCAGCGACCGCTCGGCCTCCTGCATGGCCCGGACGTCCGCCCCCAGGCCCAGGGTGTCGTCGTCCGCCGCGATGGAGGAGACGGCCGACGAGGTGGCGAAGACCGCGAAGTCCTCGACCAAGTGCTCGCGCTTGGTCGTCCGCCCCCAGGCGGCCGCGACCCGGCGGACGCTGGAGAGCAGGTACGCCCTGACCGCCGAGTCCGGGCCGGCGCCCCGCCGCACGGCCTGCAGCGTCGAGGCGAAGACCTCGTTGGTCAGGTCCTCGGCGGTGTGCTCGTCACGGCAGCACGTACGGGCGTAGCGGCGCACGGCGTCGACGTGCCGCCGGTACAGCTCCTCGTAGGCGTCCTCGTTCTCGCCCCCGCGCAGCTGTGCCACCAGTTCGAGGTCGGACGGGGGCGCGTCGCTGTCCTCGCGCACACCCGCGTCGCCCGTCCACCCGGCATCGGCCTCCCGTGCCCCGCCCGACCGCGTACCACCGCCTGACGTGCCACCGCCTGACGTGCCACCACCCGGCGTGCCACTGCCCGTGCCCGCACCGCCACCCGTGGCCGCACCGCTTCCCGGGCCCGGTCGGCCGCCTTCCCGTTGCTGCGGCACCACCGGGCCCAGGGCGCCGCGCCACAGGTCCAGCGCGCCGGCGACGGGATCCGCCGCCGCCGGCGGCAGGGCCGGTGACCCGGGCGGCTGCACGGCAGGCCCGTCGGCCTCGCCGCTCTCCCGCGATTCTTCCCGCCCGTCAACGCCCATAGCGCAGGCTCCCCGTGCACGCCGCAGACTCGAATACCGAGCAGCGTCGCACACGGGCCGACGGCAGGATCGCTCAGCGAAGGGCAACCACCCGTCCGGACCCCTGGACCGGGCCGGAAGTCAGCTGATCACCCGGTGCACCGGGCCGATGGTCAGGCAGCGGGCCGCGAGCGCAGACCTTCGAGCAGGATGTCCAGCAGCCGCGAGGAGGCCGCCGCCTGCTGCGCCGGGTCCGGCAGGGACGGCGCCGCCGTGGCTATCACCAGCAGCACATCGGCCACGGTGACATCGGTGCGCAGCTCGCCGGCCGCCCGTGCCCGCTCGACGAGCCGGCCCACGACGTCCAGCAGCGCGTTGACGCCTGCGTCGTCGCGCTCCTTGACCGCCGTCTGCCGCTGCTCGACCAGGCGCAGTTCGTGCAGCTGGCCCTCGGCCACCGGCTGCCGCTGCTGCGGCACGCGCGCCCGCTCCTGGCCGGGCTGCTCGCCGGGCTCGACGTCGACGCCGACCCGCAGCACCTGCGGCGGCAGCAGCCGGCCGGCGCCGGAGGCCACCGACGTGCGCAGGAAGCGGGAGAGCGCCGACCAGGGCTCCTCCTCCTGCCCCAGCGCGGTGCGCGCCTGCTCGGTCAGGCGTGCCGTCTCCTCCTCGGCTATGCGCCGGACCAGCACGTCCTTGCTCGGGAACCGGCGGTAGACCGTGCCGACCCCCACCCGGGCCCGGCGCGCCACGTCCTCCATGGGCGCGCCGTACCCCAGCTCGCCGAATACTTCGCGAGCCGCCCGCAGCACATGTTCGAGGTTGCGCTGGGCATCCACGCGCAACGGCGTATTGCGGCCACCTGTCCCGTCAGACGTCGTCGCGACGGCGGCAGACCAATGAGACCCCTGAATGTGCATACGTTCCCCCGGTTATGACGTCTCCCCCCGGAGACTCCCCGCCCTGACTGCCGGGGCGCGTCTCGACACCCCGACGGAGTACGAACATAGTTGAGCCCAGGTCAAGAAAGAAGGGGGTAGCTCCGCACAGGCCGTCCCCAATTGGAGTACGGGCCCCGCGGGCGTTGATGGTGCACCACCCCACCACCCCTGTGAAGCGGCTCTGACCTGCGTACCTTTCCCTCCGGGCGGGCCCGGGCGGCGGGAGGGACCGGCTCCGTGGCCGGTCGTACATTTCGCCGGGCCTGTGGACAAACCCCTGGCACCCGTGGGACACGGGAAGGAGCTGGGGCAGCAGTGCGGCGAGGAGCCGAGCCCGCATACAACCACCGTGCGAGTGGTATGCGAGGGAGAACGCCAGCACCACCCGAGGGCCGAGCCGGCACCGTGCGAGCACCACACGGGGGTCCGTGCGCGGACCGAGCGGCGACCACGCGGCGACCACGCGGCATACGCGAGGCGGAACAAGGAGGAGTGGGCCTTGGTGAGCGGACCGGCGCGGGAAGGGCAGCGGGAGCAGGACAACGGCCGGCGGACGACCGGGGAGCAGGACGCGGGCCCCGGCCGCCCGAGGCGGATCCTGGTGGTCGGCGGCGGCTACGTCGGCATGTACGCGGCGCTGCACCTGCAGCGCGGGCTGCGGCGCGGGGAGGCCGAGGTCGTGGTCGTCGACCCCGAGCCGTACATGACGTACCAGCCGTTCCTGCCCGAGGCGGCCGCCGGGTCGATCTCCCCGCGGCACGTGGTGGTCCCGCTGCGGCGAACCCTGGCCAAGTGCCAGGTGCTCACGGGTGAGGTCGTCTCCCTCACGCACGCCAAGCGCACGGCGGCCGTCAAGACGCTGGCCACCGCGGAGGAGGGCACGGGCGCCGTCGACGTCCGCTACGACGAGCTGATCCTGGCCCCGGGCTCCATCTCCCGCACCCTGCCCGTGCCCGGCCTCGCCGAGCACGGCATCGGCTTCAAGTCCGTCGAGGAGGCCATCGGCCTGCGCAACCACGTCCTCGAACAGCTCGACATCGCCTCCTCCACCCGCGATCCGCAGGTGCGCGACGCGGCCCTGACCTTCGTCTTCGTCGGCGGCGGCTACGCGGGCGTCGAGGCGCTCGGCGAGCTGGAGGACATGGCCCGCTACGCCTCCCGCTACTACCACAACCTCGAACCGGACGATCTGAAGTTCATCCTGGTCGAGGCCACCGGGCGCATCCTGCCCGAGGTCGGCGAGGACATGGGCCGCTACGCCGTGCGGGAACTGCGCGGACGCAACATCGACGTACGGCTGCAGACCCGCCTGGAGTCCTGCGAGAACCGCGTCGCGGTCCTCAGCGACGGCTCCCGCTTCCCCACCCGTACGCTCGTGTGGACCGCCGGCGTCAAGCCGCATCCCCTGCTCGCGGCCACCGACCTGCCGCTCGACGAGCGCGGCCGGCTCGCCTGCACGGCACAGCTGCAGGTGGACGGCGCCGAGCACGCCTGGTCCGCCGGCGACGCCGCCGCCGTCCCCGACCTGACGTCCGATCAGCCGGACGCCACCTGCGCGCCCAACGCCCAGCACGCCGTCCGCCAGGCCAAGGTGCTCGGCCGCAACGTCCTGGCCTCGCTGCGCGGCGAGGCCCTGCAGGAGTACCGGCACAAGTACGCCGGCTCCGTCGCCTCCCTCGGCCTCCACAAGGGTGTCGCCCAGGTCTACGGCAGGAAGCTCAAGGGCTACCCCGCCTGGTTCATGCACCGCGCCTACCACCTCAGCCGTGTCCCCACCTTCAACCGCAAGGCGCGGGTGCTTTCCGAATGGGCCCTCGCGGGGCTGTTCAAACGTGAGATCGTCTCCCTGGGCTCGCTGGAGCACCCGCGTGCCGAGTTCGAGCTCGCGGCCGGCACGGGACGCCATACCGAGGCGAGTTGACGCGCGGATGAGGGGCGCACATCCGGACCGGGATCCCCCTCCTGCGACGCGGCGTCTGACGGATGTCCGTCCGGTCGGCCACACTGGTCGTGTGACCATGAGTGGGCTGGTATCTGCGAAGAGTGACAATCGCGAGCATTCGGACGTTTGCTGCCCCTACGCGGCAGCGGGCGCCCCCACCGCTCACCGCGCCCCCGCACCGGGGGCGCGGCTTTGCCACCCCACGCCGCCGAGCTGATTCCGCAGCGACTCCACGAGGTAGTCCTTCAGTGAACTTCACCCGCTGGAGCGCACGGCTCCCCGGAACGCAGCGCCGAGCCGCCGCCCGCGCCGACCGCGCCTCCGCCACCGCCCCGCACGGGCCGACCGGAAGCGGCACCGGCTCGGTGCCCGCCGCCCGGGCCGAGCCCGCCCCGGACGCCGAGCCCGTCCCCAGCCTCGACGCGCTGCGCGTGCACGACATCCTCGGCAAGGTCCCGGCCCTGGTCGCCCTCGTCTACGGGCCGGACCACCGCGTCGCCTACGTCAACGACGCCTACGCCGCGCTCTTCGGCATCCGCACGCCCGGCATGCCCGCCCGCACCGCGCTGCCCGAGCTCGTCGAGCTCGGCCTGCTGCCCCTGATGGACCAGGTCCTGCGCAGCCGCAAATCCCGCACGGTCAAGTCCCGGCGGGTCGCCGTCACCACCGGACGGCACTGCTACTACACGCTCACCTGCTCGCCCATCGAGGTCGGAGAAGGAAAGGGCGCCCAGCACGGCGTCCTCGTCTTCGCCGCCGACGTCACCGACCAGGTCGAAGCAGCCGAACGCCTGCGCGCGAGCGAACGCCGCCAGCGGGAGGCCGCCGTCACCCTCCAGCGCAGCCTGCTGCCCCAGGAGCTCGAACAACCCGACGACCTGCGCGTCGCCGCCACCTATCAGCCCGGCGGCCACGACACCGCCGTCGGCGGCGACTGGTACGACGTCATCACCCTCGGCGCCGGCCGCACCGCCCTCGTCATCGGCGACGTCATGGGCCGCGGAGTACGCGCCGCGGCCGTCATGGGCCAGCTGCGCACCGCCGTACGCGCCTATGCGCGCCTGGACCTGCCGCCCCACGAGGTCCTGCAACTCCTGGACGGACTCGCCACCGAGATCGACGCCACCCAGATCGCCACCTGCGTCTACGCCGTCCACGACCCCAACGAGGGCCGGCTCGTCTACGCCTCCGCCGGACACCTGCCCATCCTCATCCGCGACCCCGACGGCACCGTCCACCGCGCCGCCGAACCCACCGGGCCACCCCTGGGCACCGGCGGCTGGCTGCACACCTCCGGCAGCGTGCCCCTCGGCCCCGGCGCCAGCGCCGTCCTCTACACCGACGGTCTCGTCGAACGCCGCGACCAGGACATCGACGAGGGCGTCGCCGCCCTCGAGCGCGCCTTCGCCGGCGCCACCGGCTCACCCCAGGTCATGTGCGACCGCCTGGTGCGCGCCCTCGGCGTCACCCAGGAGCACGACGACGACGTCGCCCTGCTGGTGCTCCAGCACCCCGCCCGCACCGGCCACGACGCCGAGCTCTTCCACAACGCCGCCCTCGAACTCCTCGGCGGCGTCGAGGCCGCGCCCCGTGCCCGCGCCTTCGCCTCCGGCGTGCTCGCCAGCTGGCGCTTCCCCACGGACCTGCGCGACCTCGGCGTCCTGGCCGCCAGCGAGCTGGTCGCCAACTCCCTGCAGCACGGAACCCCACCCATGCGACTGCGACTGCGCCGCACCGACCGGCGCCTGATCATCGAGGTCACCGACGGCGACGACCACCTCCCGCGCCGCCGCCGCGCCGAACCCGCCGACGAGGCTGGCCGCGGCATCTCGATCATCGCCACGATCGCCTCGTCGTGGGGCTCACGGCGCACACCCGGCGGCGGAAAGGCCGTCTGGTGCGAATTCGCCCTGCCCACCGGCCGCGGCCTGCGCACCCACCTGGGCTGAGCGAACGCCGCCGTCAGACCGCCACGGGCGCCCGCTCGCCCTGCTCCTGCACGGAGCGGGCGGCCGGCACCTCGGCCGCGGCACCCGCGGCGGCGACACGGCGAGCGTGCGCACGCACCGGGTTGTCCTGCTCCGGGGTGAGCAGGCGACCCAGCCGCAGCGCGAGGACGCAGATCCCGAGCGCACAGACGACCAGCAGGACGATGTACGCCGGGTACGCACCTGCCCCCGCCATCAGACCGCCCGCCGCCGGCCCCACCGCCAGCGCCAGCTGCTTGACCAGGGCGAACGCCGAGTTGTACTGACCGACCAGCCGCGCCGGTGCCAGATCGGCCACCAGCGGCGCCATCGTCGGCGACAGCATCGACTCACCGATGCCGAACAGCGCGTACGTCGAGATCAGCAGCGTCGTCGCCAGGGCCGGCGCGCCCGGTATGAGCCCGGACAGGCCCGCCGCCACCCACGCCACGGCCCAGATCAGACCGACCAGCGCGATGACACGGCTGCGCCGGCGCCGCTCGACGAGCTTGAGCACCACGAACTGGGCCACGACGATCGCCATCGTGTTGGCGGCCAGCGCGATGCCCAGCATCGCCGGCGAAATCCTGGTGACCTCGACGGCGAAGGCCGCCAGGCCCGACTCGAACTGGCCGTAGCAGGCGAAGAACATCACGAAGCCCAGCACGCACAGCTGCACCATCGCCCGGTCGCCCACCAGCGCCCGCCACCCGCTCTGCGGGGTGGGCCCGCTGGGCACCTTGTCCTCCACCTTCGGCGCCCGGGGCAGCCGCACGGTCGCGACCATCGC
Source organism: Streptomyces sp. PKA51 (assembly GCF_057552455.1). Taxonomy (NCBI): domain Bacteria; kingdom Bacillati; phylum Actinomycetota; class Actinomycetes; order Kitasatosporales; family Streptomycetaceae; genus Streptomyces; species Streptomyces sp. PKA51. Next base: position 1,293 of record NZ_BAAJPZ010000004.1, on the reverse strand, counting down.
GCCCAGCACCAGGAACATCACCGACTCGATGGCGAAGAGCCGCACGAAGCTCCCCGGGTCGGAGGTGTCCACCAGCTGGCCACCGAGCAGACCGCCGACACCCAGACCCAGGTTGTTCAGGAAGAACTGCATGGCGAACGCCCGCGAGCGGGTGGTCGTCGTCGAGCACCACACGATCATCGTCGCCAGCGAGGGCTGCACCACCGCTATACCCGCGCCCAGAGCAGCGGCCGCGGCCAGCACCAGCGGCCAGACGCTCGCCAGACCCAGCGCGAGGGAGCCCAGAGCGGCGGCGACCGTACCCGCGACGGCGACAGGCAACGGACCCCGACGATCGATCACCCGACCGACGAACGGCAGCACGGTGAGCGCGGCCACGGCGAACGTCATCATCACGAAGCCCGCCATGCTCGCCCCGAGACCCCTTACCTGGGACACGTAGACGAACAGGAACGGGACCGTGAAGCCGTTGCCGAACGCGCTCAACGCGTTGCCCAGCTGGATCCGGCGCAGCGCCGCGCCCATCGCGGTGGTCACACTCACCCCTCAACCTCGAAGACTTCAACCCTAAAGTTCGAAGCTAAAGAGTACACGTCGAAGGGCTTTAGCGCGAACGATTTCTGGGATACTGCCGCACATGGCTGACACCCACGGGCCCGCCGAGCCGAGCCTCGAAGAGCAGATCGCCGCCTACCAGCGCGAGTTCCAGGGCCTGGACCCGCAGGTCGAGCGGGTCGTCTCGGCCCTCAGCCGCCTCAACCGGCGCATGCACGTCGCCTACGGGCGCCAGACCGCCGAGCTCGGCATCAGCAACGCCGAGTGGGAGGTCCTCAAGGCCCTCGTCCTCGCCGGCGAGCCCTACCGCCTCGGCCCCGGCGACCTCGCCAAGCGCCTCGGCCTCACCCCGGCCGCCATGACCCACCGCATCGACCGCATGGTCGGCGAGGGCCTCGTCACCCGGGAGCGCGACGAGAACAACCGTGTCCGCGTCATCGTCGGCATCACGGAGGAAGGCCGCGCCAAGTGGCTCGACGGCCTCCGCAAGGCCACCGTCTTCGAAGAGGACCTCCTCCAGGACCTCTCCCCTGTCGAGCGGGCCCTCCTCGGCGAGATGCTCACCCGCCTCCTGCGCCGCGTCGAGGAGACCCAGCCCGACGCCGGCGGACGCCTCAGCGACCTCGACTGAGAGGGGTGACCGAGAGGGGTAGGAGAGGCCCCTCGCACCGGGGTTGACAGGGCATCGCCCCATCCGTAGTGTTCTCCGAGTTGTCGCGGGCCCGGAAGGGTTCGGGA